>JAWRKD010000100.1:0-14142 GCA_040307135.1 Desulfovibrionaceae bacterium | reverse complement strand
CGAGGCGTCCGCCGGGCTGCCGGCGACCCCGGGCCGGGGAGGAACATGGCCAAGAGAATGGACCCGGAACTGCTCTACGTGGAATGCTCCCAGTGCGGCTTCCCCGTGCTTTGGGCGGCGGGCGACACCACCCGCATCCTGCGCGGGGCGGGCATCGATTTCTCGGCCCTGGACGAGCGGTGCATGATCGTGTCCGAAGGCTGCCCCCGCTGCAACCCGGACGAGAAGATCTTCTCCACCCACGTGGTGCGGCTGTCGCAGGAGCGGCCTGTCCACCGGCCCGGTCCGGGCACCAACTAGACCGCACACGCGGCGCAAGAAAACAGGGCCTCGCGCATGGCGTGCGCGAGGCCCTGCGCTGTATGCCGCGCTACGGCCCGCTAGCCGCCGATGGCGGACATGGGCGTGCCGCAGACCCCCGAGCCCTTGGCCCGGGCCATCAGGATGTCGTGGCCCAGGGGCTTGCGCGCTCCGGCCAGGAGCATGACCTTGCGCACGGCCTCCGGCCCCAGGCGCGGATGGCGCAGGATTTCCTTGAGCCGATAGACCTTGTCCGAGAAGAGGCAGGTGCGCAGGTGGCCGTCGGCCGTGAGGCGCAGGCGGTTGCAGGTGCCGCAGAAATGGTCGGAGAGGGGCGAGATGAGCCCGAAGCGGCCGCTGGCCCCGGCCACGGTGTACACCCGGGCCGGGCCGTCGTCCGCGCCGCCCCGGGGCAGGGGCGTGAGGTCGGCCAGGCCGCGGGCCTGCTCCAGGATTTCCGGAGCGGTCCAGACCGCTTCGGGCTGCCAGTCCGAGCCGCCCATGGGCATGAACTCGATGAAGCGCACGTCCACGGGATGCGCGCGCAGGAAGCGCAGGAAGCCGCCCAACTCGACGTCGTTGATTCCCTTCATGGCCACGGCGTTGATTTTCACGGCGAAGCCCAGGTCCACGGCCTTGAGGATGTTGGCGTGCACCGTGGCGAAGAGATCCTGGCCCGTGATGCGCGCGAACCGGGCCGGGTCCAGGGTGTCCAGGGAGATGTTCAGGCGCGTGAGCCCGTGATCGCGCAGGAATTCCAGGTGCGGCCCCAGGAGCGTGGCGTTGGTGGTCACGCGCACGTCCAGGCCCGGGAAGCGGGCCAGGGCCTCGGCCACGAACTGGGGGAAGCCCCTGCGGGCGAAAGGCTCACCGCCGGTGAAGCGGACCTTGCCGATGCCCAGGCCGCGGGCCACGCCCAGGATCTCCAGGATCTCCTCGTAGCGCAGGATCTCGGGATGCGGGATGAAGCTTTTGTCCTGCGCGGAGCAGTAAAGGCAGCGCAGGTTGCAGCGGTCCGTGACGCTCACCCGCAGGTAGTTCACGGTGCGTCTGCGTGCGTCGGTCAGGTTCACTTCTTTTTTCCCAGCCCTGCTGCGGCTTTTTCCACCGAGGCCACGAATCCCTTGCGGGCCTTGGCGATCCTGGCGGCCAGGCCCTTGTCCGAGAGGGCCAGAATCTGGGCCGCCAGCCAGGCGGCGTTGCGCGCCCCGGCCGAGTCCAGGGCCACGGTGGCCACCGGGAAGCCCGGGGGCATCATGACCGTGGAGAGCAGGGCGTCCATGCCGCCCAGGGCCGAGGCCGAGAGCGGCACGCCGATGACCGGCCTGGCCGTCTTGGCGGCCACGGCTCCGGCCAGGTGCGCGGCCATGCCCGCGGCGCAGATGTAAACCTGGCAGCCCTTCTTCTCCAGGTCGGCCACCAGTTTCGCGGTGCGCTCCGGGGTGCGGTGCGCGCTGGTCACGGTGAAGAAGTGCTCGATGCCCAGCTCGTCCAGGACCTGGACGCAGGGGCGCATCTTCTCCTCGTCCGAGATGCTGCCCATGAACACGGCGACCTTGGTCATGGCCTCTCCCTATCCTTTGGCCCGCCGGAGACCCTTGGCCCCGATGTCGCGGCGGAAGTAGCAGTCGTTGAAATGGATGCGCTCCACAGCCCGGTAGGCGGTCTGCTGGGCCTGGGCCAGGTCCGCGCCCAGGGCCGTGACGCCCAGCACGCGGCCGCCGCTGGTCAGGGTGCGGCCGTCCTCGCGCCGGGTCCCGGCCTGGAAGACCTTGACCCCGGGAATGGCCTCGGCCTCGCCGATGCCCGTGATCTCCATGCCCTTGGGGTAGGCGCCGGGGTAGCCCTTGGCGGCCATGACCACGCAGAGCGCGGTCTCCTCCCTGCGCCGGACCTCCACCTTCTTGAGCCGCCCCTGGACGCAGGCCAGCATGATCTCGGCCAGGTCCGAGTCCAGGCGCATGAGCAGGGGCTGGCACTCGGGGTCGCCGAAGCGCACGTTGTACTCCAGGACCATGACGCCCTTGGGGGTGTACATGAGTCCGGCGTAGAGCACGCCCTTGAAGGGCTCGCCCTTGTTGGCCAGGTTCTTGAGGATGGGCCGGATGACCAGCTCCGCGGTCTCGGCGTAGCGGTCCTTGGGCAGGATGGGGGCCGGGCTGTACGCGCCCATGCCGCCGGTGTTGGGGCCGGTGTCGCCTTCGCCCACGGCCTTGTGGTCCTGAGCCGAGGGCAGCACTGCGTAGTCCTCGCCGTCGCAGAAGGCCATGAACGAGGCCTCCTCGCCCTGGAGCGTCTCCTCGACCACCACCCGGTCCCCGGCCGAACCGAAGACCTTTTTCACCATCATGGCGTCCAGGGTCTCCAGGGCCTCGTCCACGCTCTTGGCCACCACCACGCCCTTGCCCGCGGCCAGGCCGTCGGCCTTGATGACCAGGGGCGCGCCGCGCTCCCGCACAAAGGCCCGGGCCGAGTCGTGCTCGTCAAAGACCTTGAACGGCGCGGTGGGCACGCCGGACTCGCGCATGACCGTCTTGGAGAAGGCCTTGCTGCCCTCCAGGTTGGCGGCGAAGGCGCTGGGGCCGAAGCAGGGGATGCCCTCCTTGTCCAGGGCGTTCTGCAGGCCAAGGACCAGGGGCAGCTCGGGGCCGGCCACCACCAGGTCGGCCTTTTTTTCCTTGGCCAGGGCCACCAGGCCGGGCAGGTCCGAGTCGCTCACCGGCACGTTGGTCCCTTCCAGGGCCGTGCCGCCGTTGCCCGGGGCGATGAAGAGTTCCTTGACCAGGGGGCTCTGGCCGAGCTTCCAGGCCAGGGCGTGTTCCCGGCCTCCGGAACCGACGATGAGAACGCGCATAGGGTCACCTCGCAGGAGCGAAAATCTCCTTCGGTGTAGTGGAAAGGGCAGGGCTTGGCAAGGCGAGCGGCGCTCAGCGGGGTTCGGCGGGCAGATCCCAGGCCCGGCGCATGCAGGAGACCCCGAGCCCTTGCGGGAGCGGAGTCCACCCTAGGCCACAGACATGGACGCCTTGGCAGGCGTTTGGGCGGTCCACCGCTGGGTTGCGGCCGCCTTGACCGGACACTGCCCGGGCAGGGGCAGGAAGAAGGCCCGGAAACGCTGCGAAATGGCCTGGTTCATGGAGTAGAGCACCTTGTCCCCGGCCGGGATGTCCTGGGCCAGGCGGAAGATGTCGCCGTACCAGTTCCGGTCCAGGTTCGAAGTCAGGACCACCACGGCGTCATATTTTTTCCGGAAAAGGTTCGCGTCCATGGACCGGCGGTGCGCGGCGTAGCTGAACCTGCCCGCAGGCATGGCCATGACGGTTCCCGGCAACCGGGGTTCCCGTTCAAGCAGGAACCCGGGTTGCGTGGTCAGGACGTCCAGGCTGCCCTGGTACAGGGGCCGGGCCTTTCGCAGGAAGGCGAAGAAATGGACCCAGGGGGCCGCCCGCAGCAGCAGCACGCGGTTGGCGCGCTCGAAAACGCGCGTGAGGAACAGGTCCAGGCGCGGTTCGCCCCAGGTGGGGTCGATCAGCGCCGTGTTGGAACGGATGCTGGAAAAGACCTCGACGGCCTCCTCCACGTCCCCGGCCTCGAACAGCGTGGCCGATAACTCGCGGTCCACCTGCGCCAGCTGGTTGAGGTCCCGGCGGCTCTTGCGGAAGGCGCGTAGCGCGTCCACGGCCCAGCGGTGCTCGCCCTGCCGGCGGGCGCAGGTCACGGCATTCTGGAGCACGGCCCAGGACAAGGGCGACTCGGCCAGGGCCTGCCGGTGTTCCGCCAGGGCCTGGCCGCCGTTTCCTTCGGCTTCCAGCAGGCGGGCGGTGAGCGTGCGCAGCAGTCCGCGTTCTCCAGTATCCTCGGGCATGGGCAGGCCCCGGACCAGGCTGCGGGCGGCGGCGGCCTCGCCGCGGTCGAGCAGGGCGGCGGCCAGCAGCAGGCGATTCCTGCAGCTCGTGGTTTCCAAACCGGCCAAAGCCAGGGCTGTGTCCCGGGCCTCCTCCACGTTCCCCGCCTCGAAAAGAGTGGTGGATAGTTCGCTGTCCACCTGCGCCAGCAGGTTGTGGTCCTGACGCCCTCTGCGGAAGGCGCGCAGCGCGTCCACGGCCCAGCGGTGCTCGCCCTGCCTGCGGGCGCAGGCCACGGCGTTCTGGAGCACGGTCCAGGACAAGGGCGACGCAGCCAGAGCCCGCTTATGTTCTGCAATGGCTCCCCAGCCATCTCCTTCGGCTTCCAGCAGGCGGGCCGCGATCGAGCGCAGCAGGCCACGGTCCCCCGCATCCTCGGGCATGGGCAGGCCCTGGATCAGGCTGCGGACGGCGGCCGTCTCGCCGCGGTCGAGCAGGAAGCAGGCCAGCAGCAGGCGGTTCCTGCAGCCAGCGGTTTCCAATGCGGCCGCGGACCGAACCGTGGCCAGGGCCTGGTCCCGGCGACCCTGTTCGAACAGAACCTGGGCCTGGATGCGGCGGGCCTGCGTCCGCTGGACCTGGGTGTGGGCATCGGGAAAGCCGGGAGTGAAGCGGCCCAGGTAGCGGTCGAACTGCTGGAGCGCGACCAGGGCCTGGGCGGGCTGGCCGCAGCGCAGCTGGAACTGGGACATCTCCAGGGCGCAGGAGTGGGGGAACCTGGCTCCGCCCTCGCGATACAGGGCCAGGGCCTCGTCCAGGCGGCCGAGCCGTTCCTGCACCGCGGCGCGCTGCTTGTAATGGTTGGGGTGGCTGGCGGGTTCGGCTTCCAGGGCGGCGAGGGCCTCCGCGTAACGGCCGGAGCCCAGGGCCTCCACGGCCGAACGGTTCCAGGAGGTGGCCCGGGGCGGGACCGAGTCGCACGGTTCGGCGGTCGGAATCGGGGGCAGGGCCGCGGCGCGCTGGCTGAAAAGCGCCTCGGCCCAGGCGTAAAGCTCCATGTCCAGGGCGTTCATGTCCAGGAAGGCCTGCTCCAGGCCATCCAGACGCAGGCTGGATGCGCCGGAGACATTGACCCTGGGCATGACTTCGAGGGTTAGGCCGAGGTCCGGGGCCATGAGCCGCAGGGAATCCTCCATGCGTTCCACCAGTCCGAAATGGAGGAAGAGGCCCTCCAGACGTTCCTTGGCCAGGGCCAGACTGCCGGAGCCGAGCCAGTGCACCAGGAAGTTGGACTGGTATCCGTTGAACAGGTATTCTTCTTGGCTTTTCTGCATCAGGCCCTGCTTCCAGAGAAAGTGGCGCAGGGACAGGAACAACCGGCGTGGCTCCCGCAGGAAGGTCACGTAGGCCGTGCGGCGGTCGCCGGGCACGCAGCCGTGGCAGCCCCAGACGATGCGCCCGGAGACGAACCAGGGGCCCGGACCCAGCGCGCGCAGGCGTTCGTATTCATGGAGCATGGACAGGTAGAGGAAGCGGTCGCCGTAGTGGGAGTGCAGCAGGCGGTTGAAGCTTGACCCCGCGCATTTCGGGATGTGGTGGAAAACGCAGAGGGAGTCCTGGTCCCGGAGGTCAAAAGCGTCGCCGTGGCGCAACAGCTGGTGCATGTTGGGCTCCTTGGAAAGGTTCATGGCGGCGTTGCAATAAACGTGCGAGTGTGTGCTCGCTCGCAGATTATTGCGAGATGGAAAGGAAAAGCGGGCGGCGCGGCAGGCTGGAGCCGCAGCTGGGCGCGGCGCTGCGGGCGGGAAAATGACAGCCGGGGGCGAAGCTCAAGACAAAGGCGGGGAGGCGTTCAGCAGGACGTTGCGGGCAGATCCCAGGCCCGGCGCATGCAGGCCAGCACGGCCCGCAGCATGGGGTCGCCCGCCCGGCGGGCCAGGTAGGCCACGTGCACCGGCATGGTCAGCTCGCCGCCCTGCCAGATGCGTGCCTCGCCGCGCGCGGCCAGGTCCAGGGCACGGTCCTCGCGCAGGAAGCTCGCGCCCTTGTGGGCCCGGAGCAGGGTCACGATCATGTCCTCGTCGTCCACGGCCAGGACCCGGTTGGGCTCCACCTCCTGGCTGGACAGGAAGTTCTCCACGGTCTGGTGGAAGGGGCAGGTGGGCGGGGTCCAGAGCCAGCCCCGGCCCGCCACCTCGGCCAGGGACAGGGTGCAGCATTCCTCGCCCCAGGACGCGGGCATGGCCAGGAGCAGCCGGGGCAGGGTCAGGAGCTCCACCTGCACCGAGGGATGGGGGCTGGGGCCGTAGATGTAGCCCGCGTCCAGGCGGCCGGACTCCAGGTCCTGGCGGATCTCGCCGGAGTTGGCCTTGAACAGCTCCAGGGCGATGCCGGGGTGCTCCTGCTGCACCTCCTGGGCCACGCGGAAGATGCGCAGGTACTCGGGGTCCGTGTTGTGGCCCAGGCGGAAGGGGCCGGAGAGCCTGCCGCTCACGGCCTGGGCCTGGTGCAGGAAGTCCTCGGCGCTCTTGAGCGTGGCCAGGGCCCGCTCCTTGAGCTGGAGCCCGGCCGGAGTGGGCTCCATGCCCCGGGGCGTGCGCAGGAACAGGGCCAGGCCCAGCTCCTCCTCCAGGGCCTTGATCTGGCCGCTCACCGCGGGCTGGCTCAGGAACAGGCGCTCGGCCGCGCGCGAGAGGTTGCCCTCCTCGGCCACGGCCACGAAGGTTTTGAGCTGGTAGAGTTCCATGGACTCTTCCTTAGGCCGGGGCGGCCCCGGGGGATAATCGGAAAAACCGAAGCCCCTGTTCAGAACATGCGATTGGCGCGCAGGCCCGCCGCCGGGCTAGGTTCGGCCTCTCCAGCAACCGAAGCCGGGAGGGCCGCCATGAGCGCCGCGTCCGACGTCCTGCTCTTTGTCCGCTTCCTGCTCTGCCCCGAGGATTCCGGGGCCGAGGGCTACGTGCGCAGCCGCTGCGGCTCGCGCTGCGCGGCCCTAATCAAGACCGTGTTCTGGACCCTGGCCGCGGTGGCCTGCGGCCTGGGCCTGGGCGGCCTGCGCTAGCGGAAGCGCGCCCGGGCCTTCTTGAAGCCCGCCCGCGACCGCTCGATGACCTCCTCGCCGATGCAGAAGGCCAGCCGGAAATAGCCCGGCGTGCCGAAGCCGCGGCCCGGCACGGCCAGGATCAGCTCGTCGGTCAGGGCCTGGCAGAAGGCCACGTCGTCCCCGCCCGGGGCCTGGGGGAAGAAGTAGAACGCGCCCCGCGGCATGGCGAACTCGTAGCCCGCGTCGCGCAGCACGCCGGCCATGCAGTCGCGGCGGCGGCGGTAGATGTCCACGTCCACCTGGGAGCCCAGGGCCTTGAGCAGGAGCTTCTGGGCCAGGGCCGGGGCGTTGACGAAGCCCAGGATGCGGTTGGCCAGGATGATGCCGCTCACCAGCTCCTCGCGGCCGGGCATGGCCGGGTTCACCAGGGCGTAGCCCACGCGCGCGCCCGCCAGGGAAAGGTTCTTGGAAAAGGAGCTGACCACCACGGCGTATTCGTAGAGCGGCAGGAGCGAGGGCACCTCGGCCCCGTCAAAGGCCAGGAAGCGGTAGGGCTCGTCGGCCAGGAGGAAGATCGGGCGGGAGCGGTTCGCGCCGTGCTTCTTGAGCAGCGCGGCCAGGGCCGTGAGTTCCTCCCGGGTGTAGATGCGGCCCGTGGGGTTGTTGGGCGAGTTGATGAGCACGGCCCGGGTCCTGGGCGTGATGGCCGCCTCGATGGCCGCCAGGTCCAGGCTGAAGTCCGCGGGGTTGGCGGCCACGGGCTTGAGCACGCCGCCGTGGTTCTCCAGGTAGAAGCCGTATTCCACGAAATAGGGCGAGGGGCAGATGACCTCGTCGCCCGGTTCGATCACGGCCCGGTAGAAGGCGTTGATGGCCCCGGCCGCGCCGCAGGTGATGACCAGGCAGTCCGGCGGCACGTCCACGCCCTGCTCCCGGCTCACTTCCTTGGCCAGGGCCTGGCGCACGTGGGGGTAGCCGAAGTTGGGCATGTAGCCGAAGGCGAAGGGCTGGCCCGCCTCCTCGGCCAGGTCGCGCAGGCCCTGGCAGACCGCCACGGGCGGGGGCAGGTCCGGGTTGCCGAGGCTGAAGTCGCAGACCGCGTCCGCGCCGTGCTTTTTCTTGAGTTCGATGCCGGCCTCGAACATGCGCCGGATCCACGAGGAACGCTCCAGATAGCCCTGGACCTGCGACGACAACACGCCCATTTTCTTCTCCTTTGCCTGGTTCTTGGCGGGAAGGCCGCAGCCTATGCCAAATCCAGGAGGATGAAAAGGGAGCCGGGTTGAGCCTTGCCCGGCCTTGGGTTAGGGGAGGGGCATGGGTTCACAGGCCGTGCTCCGGGGAGTGGTGAGATTTCTGCTCGGGCTGCGCTACCGGGTGGAGGTGCGCGGCCTGGAGGCGGTGCGCGCCCGGGGCGCGCACAAGATCCTCTTCCTGCCCAACCACCCGGCCCTCATCGATCCCCTCATCGTGCTGGCGGCCCTGCACAAGGACTTCCGGCCGCGGCCCCTGGCCAACGCCGCGCGCACGGACCTGCCGGTCATCGGCTGGATGGCGCGCCGGGTGGGCACGGTGCTCATCCCGGACCTCACCGCGCCGGGCCGGGCCGACATGCGGGCCGTGGCCGCGGGCCTGGACGTGGTGCGCGCCACGCTGGAGTCCGGGGACAACGTGCTGCTCTATCCCGGCGGCAGGCTGTCCCGGGGGCCGGAGGAGCGGCTGCGCGGCAACGGGGCCGTGGAGCGGCTGCTCCGGGCCGTGCCGGACGCGCGGGTGGTGCTGGTGCGCCAGCGCGGGCTCTGGGGCAGCTGCTTCAGCTGGGGCGCGGGCCGGGAGCCGGGAATCCTGCGCAACCTGCCCCGCTGTCTGGCGGCCCTGGCCCTGGGCGGCGTGTTCGCCGTGCCCCGCCGGGACGTGACCCTGGAGCTGGTGGAGCCGTCCGATTTCCCGCGCGGGGCGGGCAAGGCCGAGATGAACGCCTACCTGGAGGCCTTCTACAACGCCACGCCCAACCCCGTGGTGCGCACGCCGTACTTCGTCTGGCAGCGGAGGCCCGCGTGAAGCGCCTGGCCCTCCTGCTCCTGCTTTTCCTCCTGCTGGCCCCGGCCGGGGTCCTCCAGGCCCAGGGCGGCAAGCGCCACGTGCTTTATTTGAATTCATACCACAACGGCTACGCCTGGTCCGACGACATCCTCTCCGGCATCCGCGCCCGCCTGGCCGAGAGCGGCTACGACATCACGCTCCAGATCGAGTACTTGGACGCCAAGCTCTTCGACGTGGAGCAGCTCACCGCGGCCTACAAGGAGCTCTTCCGCCAGAAGTTCGCGGGCATCCATTTCCCGGTGATCCTGGTCTCGGACAACGACGCCTTCAACTTCGTCATGGCCGTGCGCGACGAGATCTTCGGCGGCGTGCCCGTGATCTTCTGCGGGGTGAACGAGCAGGAGCGGCTGCCCAAGAACCTGCACAACATCGCGGGCGTGGTGGAGAACATCGACGCCGAGGCCTGCCTGCGCCTGGCCATGCGCCTGCATCCGGGCCGCAACAAGGTCCTGGTGCTGGGCGACCGCTCCACCACGGGCATGTCCATCCGGGCCCAGGTGGAGCAGGCCGTGCCCAAGCTCAAGGGCGAGCTCGACTTCACCTTCGTCTCGGAGAACAACCTGACCCATCTCCTGGACTTGGCGCGCCGCGCCCCGGACGACACCCTGCTCTACTTCATCCCCATGTACCAGGACTTGTCCGGCCAGTTCTTCTCCACGCCGGAGATCCTCTCGCGCATGTCGGCCCAGAGCAGGGCGCCCATCTACAGCAACTGGGAATTCCTTCTGGGCCACGGCATCGTGGGCGGCCACCTGCTGCGCGGCGAGGACCACGGCCGTCTGGCCGCGGACTTGGCCGTGCGCGTGCTCCAGGGCGAGAACCCGGACGACCTGGGCCTGGACAAGAAGGTCTATGGCCGCTTCATGTTCGACTACAACCTCCTGCAGCGCTTCAAGCTCCATCGCGAGGACCTGCCCGAAGGCAGCATCGTCATCAACGAGCCCCGGGCCTTCTACGAACTGGACAAGCAGGTCTTCTGGACCCTCATGGTCAGCTTCGTGATCCTGGGCTTGGTCCTCGTCTCGCTCATCAACAACATCAAGCGCCGCAAGGTCATCGAGAGCCGCATCAAGGACCAGCTGGCCTTTCTCCAGCTCCTCATCGACACCATCCCCCTGCCCATCTTCTACAAGGGCCGCGACGGCCAGTACCACGGCTGGAACGCGGCCTTCGAGCGCTGGTTCGGCCTGACCCGCGGGGAGTACCGCGCGGGCGAGACCGTGGGCGCGCTCCTGGTCCAGCTGGACGAGGGCGCGGGTCTGCCCGAGATCGCGCCCGGCCAGGTGCGCAGCGAGGAACGCCGCCTGCTTTCGGCCGACGGCGCGGGCCACGACGTGGTCCTGCACCAGGCCGCCTACAGCGGGGCGCGCGGCGGGGAGAGCGGGCTTCTGGGCGTGATCTACGACATCAGCCCCCTGCGCCGGGCCGAGGAGGACCTGCGGGCCGCCGAGGAGAAGTACCGCGGCATCTTCGAGAACTCGCCCCTGGGCATCTTCCGGGCCGGCCCGGACGGGGCCTACCTGGAGGTGAACCAGGCTCTGGCGGCCATGTTCGGCTACGCCGACCTGGAGGAGTTCCGGGCCACGGGCCTGAACCTTCTGGCCGTGCTGCAGGGCGACCCCGAGCGCGCCGCCGGGCTGGCGGCCGTCATCGGCCAGGGCCGCGGGGTGCTGCGCTTCGAGACCCGGCTCTCGCGCAAGGACGGCCGGACCATCACGGCCACGGTGAACATCCGGCCCGTGCTGGGCGAGGACGGCCGTCTGCGCCACTTCGAGGGCATGGTCGAGGACGTGACCTTCAAGGCCAGCCTGGAGCGCCAGCTCCAGCAGTCCCAGAAGATGGAGGCCATCGGCACCCTGGCCGGGGGCATCGCCCACGACTTCAACAACATCCTCACCGCCATCCTCAACTCCACGGAATTGGCCCTGCTGGACCTGCCGGACCAGGTCCCGGCCCGGGTGGACCTGGAGCGCGTGGTGCGCGCGGCCCATCGCGGCAGCTCCCTGGTCAAGCAGATCCTGACTTTCTCGCGGCCCTCGCAGGAGGGCTTCCGGGCCACGGACCTGGCCGCGGTGGTGCGCGAGGCCGTGGGCCTGGCGCGGGCCTCCATGCCCCGCAACATCGTGGTGGAGGAGCTGCTGGAGGCCAAGAACCCTTACAGCTGGGCCGACCCGGTCCAGATCCAGCAGATCGTGCTCAACTGCGTGACCAACGCCTTCCAGGCCCTGCGCGAGATCGGCGGCCGCATCGAAATCGCGCTCACCGGCGAGGACGTGGAGCAGGAGCAGGCCCGCGCCCTCAACGTGGAGCCCGGCCGCTATCTCCGGCTGTCCATCGCGGACAACGGCCCGGGCATCGCCCCGGACATCCGGGACAAGATCTTCGACCCCTTCTTCACCACCAAGGACAAGACCGAGGGCACGGGCCTGGGCCTGGCCGTGGCCCACGGCATCGTCCAGGTGCACAAGGGCGCCATCCGGGTCAGCAGCCGGCCCTTCGAGCGCACGGCCTTCGACATCTACCTGCCCTGCTTCGAGGAGGCCGGAGAGCGCCAGGCCGAGGACAGCACCCCGGCCCTGGGCCGCGGCGAACGCATCCTCTTCGTGGAGGACGACGAGGACCAGTTGGAGACCATCCCCCGCGTGCTGACCCGGCTGGGCTACTCCGTGACGGCCCACCGCGGCGCGGCCAAGGCCCTGGAGGCTTTGACCGCCCGGCCGGACGGCTTCGACTGCCTGGTCACGGACTTCGACATGCCCGAGATCAACGGCCTGCGCCTGGCCGAGGAGGCCGCGCGCCTGGCCCCGGGCCTGCCGGTGATCCTGGTCTCGGGCCGCAAGCGGGCCGCCGAGGCCCAGAACGAATCCGCGCACATCCGCAAACTCGTGCTCAAGCCCTATGACGGCGGGCAGATCACCCGGGCCATCCGGGAGGTGCTCTCCGGCCAGGGTCCGGAGGAACGGCCGTGAAAATCCTGGTCATCGACGACGACGCCGACATCCGCGCCACCATGGAAAGCCTGGCTGCGCGCATGGAGCTGGCCTGCGACGCCGCGGCCAGCCTGGGCGAGGGCCTGGCCAAGGCCCGCTGCGGCGGTTTCGACGTGGTCTTTCTGGACGTGCGCCTGCCCGACGGCAACGGCCTGGACGCCCTGCCCGTGCTCAAGGGCCTGCCCGATTCGCCGGAGGTAATCATCCTCACCGGTCAGGGCGACCCGGACGGCGCGGAGTTGGCCATCCACGGCGGGGTCTGGGACTACCTGGTGAAGCCCATGCCCCTGCGCGAGACCATGCTCTCGCTCAAGCGCGCCCTGCAGTATCGCCAGGAGAAGAACCGGGCAAAGAGCCCCCGGCCCATCCAGCTCTCCAGCCTGGTGGGCACCTCGCCGCGCATGCGTCAGTGTTTCGAGCTGGCGGCCCAGGCCGCCCATTCCCCGGCCAGCGTGCTCATCACCGGCGAGACCGGCACGGGCAAGGAGCTCTTCGCCCGGGCCATCCACGACAACAGCCCGCGCTCCGGGCGGCCCTTCGTGGTGGTGGACTGCGCCAGCCTTACCGAAACCCTGGTGGAGAGCACGCTTTTCGGCCATCGCAAGGGCGCCTTCACCGGCGCGGACTGCGATCGCGACGGCCTGGTCAAGCTGGCCGACGGCGGCACGCTCTTCCTGGACGAGGTGGGCGAGCTGCCCCTGTCCGTGCAGAAGTCCTTTCTGCGCGTGCTCCAGGAGCGCCGCTTCCGGCCCGTGGGCGGGGCCAACGAGGTGCAGAGCGACTTCCGGCTCATTGCGGCCACCAACCGCAGCCTGGAGGAGATGGTGGGCCGGGGCGAGTTCCGCCAGGACCTGCTCTTCCGCATCAAGACCATCCACCTGGTGCTGCCGCCCCTGCGCGAGCGGGCCGAGGACATTCGGCTCCTGGCCCAGCGGCGGCTGGAGGACCTGGCCAGGGGCATGGACCAGGCGCCCAAGGTCATGGATTCGGAATTCCTCATGACCATCGCGGCCTACCCCTGGCCGGGCAACGTGCGCGAGCTGAACAACGTGCTGGAGCGGGCCGTGGTGGCCGCGGGCCACGAGACCACCCTGTTCGCCCTGCACCTGCCCCAGGAGGTGCGCATCGCCGTGGCCCGGGCCAACCTGAGCCGCGGCCGGAGCCAGGAGGAGGGCGAGACCGCCCCGTCGCGCCCTGGGGACGGGCCGCTGCCCCCGCTCAAGGCCTTCAAGGAGGCCCGGGAGCGCGAGTACCTCGAGCGCCTGGTGCGGGAATGCGGCCAGGACATGGCCCGCATGATCGAGATTTCAGGCCTGTCCCGCTCCCACCTCTATTCCCTGCTCAAGAAATACGGGCATGGGACCTGAATCTGGCATTCCCCATGCAGAGATACGGGAAACAGGGACCGGCCCGTTCCGGTCCCGGCATGGGAGAACGGTCGTGGCCAGAGCAGCGCATCCTCTCTACCGCGTCTATGAGGCAGAACAACCGGGGCGTTTCGGGCCCTGCATCCGCGTGGGCGTGAGCGCCGGGCGCGAGCCGGCCTTGCTGGAGGAAATCAGCCTGGGCCGCAGGCTTTTGCGCCTGGGCCGTCTGGTGCTGGAGACCGACGACCCGGATCTGGCCCGGCGCAGTTCCAAGCGCCACTTCTTTTGACCCCTTACCCTTGTCCGAAAATTCGGACTGGGGCGCGCCTGTCCGAAAATCCGGACAGACGGAAGGCAGCATGTTCCGCATGTCACGCCCTGTTTCCCTTCTGTGACTCGTTTGACATCATCATAGATTGATTCGATAATAGTATATTGGGCGATACGGCCCCAGGCGTCCTGTTTTCCGGACGAACGGCCCGGCCTCGGGGGGG
>JAWRKD010000099.1:0-52174 GCA_040307135.1 Desulfovibrionaceae bacterium | reverse complement strand
GCGGGAGGCCGGAAAATACCGCCCTCCCGCAGGGTTGCATGAATCCTCCGGCGCTGTGCGCCTCTAGTTTCCCGACATCCCGGAACTTTTTCCGACGACCGTTGTCGGCTATTGGTAACAACTGCGGATAATTGAGGTTTTCTGCGGTTTACAGGGGCAACGCGGCCTGCTATACAGTATTCACTGACCTGAACCTCGGCCCGTATCCCGGGCACGCTCCACCACCCATCCGGCATCGATCTTGCTAACGAGGTTCTCGGTCTGTCGGCGCAACGCCGCTTCCCGTCAATTGTAACAGGAGAGTTCTTTTGAAAGCACGAGTTCTACTGGATTTCCTTCTGTCGCCGTTTCTGCTGCTCCTGGTGATCAGCATGGGCTGGACCCTGCACCAGAAGAACAGCGAGATCGCCATGCTTGAGGAAAAGCTGGTGGATTCCGAATACAAGGGCGAAGCCCGGCAGTTCCTGGCCAGCGTGCCGGTGAACCCCGGCAGCCCCAGCCGCGAGGTGCAGCAGGTCACGGTCACGGCTTACAATCCCACACCGGAGCAGACCGACGGCGACCCCCTCATGGCTGCCAGCATGCGCAAGGTCCGGCCCGGCACGGTGGCCGTGTCCCGCGACCTCTTCGACCAGGGCTGGGTCTTCGGCAAGAAAGTGCGCATCGAGGGACTCGGCATCTTCGAGATCAACGACCTCATGCACCCGCGCATGACCAAGCGGGTGGACGTCTTCATGTGGGACGAGAAGCAGGCCCAGGCCTTTGGCAAGAAGCGCGTGAAGGTGGCGCTCCTGCACATCTAGTTCGGCCTGTGCACAGCAGTGTGCAAAAAAAAGGGCGGCCCCGCGCGGGGCCGCCCGTTTTCGCTTCCGGGCCGGACCGGTTTCAGGCCAGGGAGCGGACCTTGTCCTCCAGGAACTCCACGATCTCGTCGGCCTCGGCCCAGGTGATGGAGGCCACGCTGGCGGCCCGTTCCCGGATCTGCTCCATCTCCAGGCCCGTGACCTTGCGGATCATGAATTCGTCCACGTCGCCGCCCTCGCAGACCTTGCCGCAGCCGCCCAGGCTGCCCTGGAACTCGTGGCCCGCGAAGATGGGCACGGCGATGCGCAGCATGCCCGCCCCGCATTCCTCCACCACGGGCTTGCCCGAGGAGCGCAGCAGCTGCGCAAAATGCTCGCCCGCGCTGATGCAGACTGGGGAATGTCCCTGGTTGCTGCCCCGGATGGCCGGGCACAGCTCGTTGGCCCAGTGCTCGTTGGCCGCCACCGGGTGCCCCTTGGCGTCGTTGATGGATGGGTTCAGTCCGAAGCGCGCATGAAGCTCGCGGCCCACGGCCAGCCATTGGCCCATGTTCGGTCCGTTGTGCATGAAGGTCCCCCCTTTTCTCGCCCCTCGGCCTTGTTCCCGCGCGGTTCTCACGATAGAATCCACTCGTTCACTCGGCTTTTTCGACCCTAACCCGGCCCCAGGCCGGAGGCAAGCCGGTTTTCCCGCGCCTCCCCGGCCGGAGGAGCCCATGTCCCGAGACGAAAGCCTGCGCCAGCGATTCCGCCGCTTCAGCTTCGGCGTGCCCTGGAACCTCCTGCTCATCACGGCGGGGGCGCTCTGCGTGTCCTTCGCCATCAAGTCCCTGGCAGCGCCCTTCGGCCTGCTCACCGGCGGCATGTCCGGCCTGGGCCTGCTCTGCTACTACCTCATGCCCGCCGTGAGCCCGGGCTGGTGGTACTTCCTGCTGAACATCCCGGTCTTCGCCCTGGGCTGGGTCTCGGTGAGCCGCCGCTTCATCCTTTACAGCCTGTACGGCATGGCCGCGGTGACCCTGTTCGTGGAGATCATCCACTACACCGCGCCCATCCGGGACATCTGGCTGGCGGTCATCGCCTGCGGGGCCTGCATGGGCCTGGGCACGGGCCTGGCCATGCGCTCCCTGGGCTCCACCGGCGGAGTGGACATCCTGGCCGTGCTCTGCAAGGAGCGCTACAACATCTCCATCGGCACCTTCGACTTCTGGTTCAACGTGGCGGTCTTCGCCGTGGGCTTCGCCTTCCTGGATCTGAACGCCATGCTCTATTCCCTGGCCATGACGCTCATCATCTCGCTGGTCACGGACTACTGCCTGAACGTGTTCTCGGGCCGGATCATGGTCCTGGTCATCTCGGACAGGCCGCGGGAGGTGCTCGACGCGGTGCTCCGCCAGCTGGACCGCGGGGCCACGGTGCTCACGGGCCGGGGCGGCTACACCGGCCAGGACAAGCAGGTGGTCCTGACCATGATCAACAGCGTCCAGGTCAAGCGGCTGGAGGAGCTGGTTTATTCCATCGACGAACGGGCCTTCACCATCATGGGCTCGGGCTTCCACGTGCTGGGCGAGGGCTTCTCGCCGCGCAAGGTCTATTGAGGAGGCGGCTATGGAACGCGGCAACCCGGCGCGCCCACCGCGCTGCGTGGTCCTGCTCACGGACTTCGGCCTGGCCGACCCTTACGTGGGGCAGATGCGAGGGATCCTGGCCCGGCTGGCCCCGGGCGCCCCGGTGCTCGACCTGACCCACGGGGTCGCGCCCTTCAATCTGGCCCAGGCCGGGTATTTCCTGGCCGCCAGCGCCCCGCACTTCCCGGAGGACGCGGTCTTCACGGCCGTGGTGGACCCGGGCGTGGGCACGGCGCGGCGCATCGTGGCCGTGGAGCGCCGCCGCCAGATCTTCCTGGCCCCGGACAACGGACTTTTGGACCTGGTGCTCCAGGGCGGCGAGGCCTTGCGGGTCTTCGACCTGACCCCGGACGCCATCACCCTGGGCCGGGCCTCGGCCACCTTCCAGGGCCGCGACGTGTTCGCGCCCCTGGCCGCCCGGCTGGCCCTGGGCGAGCCGCCCTCGGCCCTGGGCACGGCCATGGACCCGGCCGGTCTGGTGCGCAGCCCCTGGGGCCGCCCCGAGCCGGAGGAGGGCGGGGTGGCGGCGCAGGTCCTGCACGTGGACCGTTTCGGCAACTGCGTGCTCAATCTGCGCCAGGACTTCGCCCTGCCGCCGGGCGAGGTGCGCTTGGCCGCGCCAAAGACTGTGGCCCTGCGCCGGGCGCGGACCTACGCCGATCTGACAGAGGGGCAGACGGGCCTGCTCCTGGGCAGCCAGGGCTTTCTGGAGCTGGCCCGCTTCATGGGCTCGGCCGCCGGGGAGCTGGGCCTGGAGCCCGGCGCGGCCGTGCGCCTGGCCTGGGGGGCGGCGTGAACTGCCTGGGGCGCTTCCTCCTGGTCCTGTCCTTTCTGACGCGGCTTGGCCCCGCGCGACAGGCCGAACCCGAGGACCTGGCCGGATGCCTGCCGTTCCTGCCCCTGGTGGGGCTCGTGCTGGGGCTGGCGCTCTGCCTGCCCTTCGGCCTGGGCCTTTTCGCGGGCAAGCCCTGGATCCAGGCCTGGCTGGCGGCCGGGCTCTCCCTGCTCCTGACCCGGGGCCTGCACCTGGACGGCCTGGCCGACGTGGCCGACGGGGTCACGGCCCACGCCAATCCGGCGCGCTTCTGGGAAGTGGTCAAGGACAGCCATTGCGGGGCCTTCGGGGTCATGGCCCTGGTCCTGGCCCTGCTGGGGCAGGTGGTGGTGCTGGAGTCGTTGTTCGCCGCGGGACGGCCCTGGAGCGCGGCCTGGGTCTTTTGCGCGGGGCGCTGCGCGGCCGTGGGCCTGGGCTACGCCACCCGCGAACTGGCACGGCCCGGCCTGGGCGCGCTGTTCCTGGCCGGGGCCACGCTGGAGAACACCCTCGCCGCCGTGGCCAGCACCGTGCTGGCCGGGGTCGTGCTGGCCCCGTCCTGGGGGCTGGCGGCCGCCCTGGTCCTGCCCCCCCTGGCGCTGTACCCGCTCTACCGCCTGGCCCGGCTGGTGGACGGGGTCAACGGCGACTTCCTGGGCGCGGCCGTGGTGCTGGGCGAAATCAGCGCAGGCCTGGGCCTGATCCTGGCGCTGTAGGCAGGCCCCGCAACCCCGTCCGTCAGGCCGCGGGCGGCAGGCGGCGGGCCACGCCCACGGGCTGGTACTGCGGGTTCCAGACCCCCCAGGGCATGCCGTTGTTGCCGGAAGTGAAGTAGAACGGGGCCAGGCGTTCCTTGAGGCCCTCCCCCTCGGTGAGCAGGGCGAAGATGCGGTCGTAGTCCGCGAAATTGCTCTCCGGCTCGCCTAGCCCGAACAATTCCACCAGGGATTTCTCCGAAAAGCACCAGCCCTTGGACGGTTCGTGGAACCAGTCCTGGTCCCGGGCGGCGCTGACCGTGATCCACATGGGCGCACCGGGCTTGAGGGTGCGCTCCAGCTCGGCCACGGCCCGGCGCACGCCGGCGTGGTCGTTGTGCTCCAGGGCGGAGATGGAGACCACCGCGTCCAGGCAGTGGTCCGGCACCTGGGGCATGTGGCCGATGTCCGCCGTGTAGTACACGATGTCCGCCTTTTCCTCGGCGAAGAGGCGGGTGATGTCGTCCGGGGCCAGGCGGACCGGGGGAGGCGTCCGGCCGGGATAGGCGGCGTACATGTGCCGCACGTAGTCGGGATCGAGCTCGTCCCCGCTGTGGGCGGTCACGATGGAGCAGTGCTCGGCGTAGATCGGCCGCGGCACCCGGGGCGAGAAGTCGGTGGAGATGACGCGGTGTCCCATGCGCGCCAGCAGGACCTGGAGCATGCCCTGTCCGGCCCCGGCGTCCAGGATCAGGCTGCCGGGCGGCAGGGTCCGGGCGCGGTCCAGGATCCAGATGTAGTCCAGCAGATAGTGCCAGCCGAAGGGATGGTTCAGCGTCTCCTGGGCCTCGGTCACCAGGGCGGTGAGCTCGGGCTTGTTGCGGATCAGTTCCGGGGACAGCAGTTCAATGGCGTTCATGGGTCTCCTCGATCGTGTGTTCGCGGGCGGACGGGGCCGGCCGCTGCGCATGGGCCGGGGCGGCCTCCCGGATCTGCCGCCGCTTGCGCTCCAGTTCGGGATGGCCGGGATCGGCCCGCTCCAGGTCGTCCAGGGCCCGGGACGCCTCCTCCAGGCGTCCGGCGTAGCGCAGGGCGTCGCTCATGTTGACCAGCACGTCCAGCCGTTCCGGGGCCAGTTCCAGAATGGCCCGGAACTGGGCCAGGGCCTCTTCGGTCCGGCCCTCCCGGGCCAGGATGCCCCCGCGGAGCTGCATGGCGTTCTGCACCACGTAGGTGGCGCGCCAGAAGCCGCCGCCCTCGGGGGGATACACGGCCAGGATGTCGTCCAGGGCCGCCATGGCCTCGTCCGGCCGCCCGCCGCGCACGGCCTCCACGGCTTCCCGCAGGCGGCGGGCGGCGAAGTCCTTGGCCGCGGCGTGGCCCGGAAAAAGCATCTGCAGGTGGGCGAAGGCGGCCCGGGCCTGGGCCCTGAGCCCGGACTCCAGGCACAGCCCGGCGTAGCCCGCGTGGGCCAGGTCCAGGAGCGGTTCGCGCCGGAGTGCGGCGCGGTACAGGGCCAGGGCGCGGCCGGTGCATCCCAGGCGGCGGGCGGCCAGGGCCGCGAAAAAGGGGGGCCAGGGCGAGGGCTGCTTGCGGCCGGGCGGGATGGGCTTCCTGTCCGCGGCTAGGCTGGGGCTCGGCCGGGTCAGGGGGCCGTGCTGCGCGGCCATGTCCGCCACCAGCTCCAGGAGCCGGTCCGAGGCGTGTCCGTCCAGGGGTTCCAGATAGCGGCGGCGGGCCCGCTCCATGGCGGCCGCGTCCGGGCCGCGACCGGCGAAGGCCTCGGCCACGCCCCGGCGCAGCTCCTCGTGGGAGCGGACCAGCAGCACCGCGCCGGTGTCCACCAGTCCCTGGAGATGGTCCCAGCGGTAGCGCACGGCCACGCTGTCGCTGGCTGGGGGGGTCCTGTCGCCGTCGTAGCCCAGGCAGATCACGGGTTTTTCAAAGACCAGGGCGTCCAGGGACACGGTGCTGCCGGTGTTCACCACCACGTCGGCGTGGCGCAGGAGATTGATGTAGTCGCGGCTGTCCGAGTCCGAGCGTTCCACGTCCTTGCCGAAGTGGCCGAAGGTGTTGCCCCGGGTGACCACCACGTGGGGCGGGTCGTGCAGGGCGGACAGCTCCTGGTGCAGCAGGTCGTGGGGGTGCAGGCGCAGGAACAGGGTGGCGGGCCGGCCCCAGGCGTTTTCCCGGGCCAGCCGGGTCAGGCGGCGCACGATGTCCGGCTCGTGGGCCTTGATGGTGTTCGTGTTGGAGAAGAAGGCGATGATCCGGTTGCCCGCGGGGATGCCCCGGGCCGCAAGGAATCCGGCGCGGTCCTGGTGCATGGCCGGGTCGTGGAAGGCGTCGAGGTAGGGCGAGCCCAGCTGGTGGATGCGGGCCTCGGGCACCGCGTGGTGGCGGACCAGTTCGTCGCCCAGGGCCCGGCAGCCGACCACCAGGGCGTCGCAGTTCCGGGGCAGCGGCCCCTTGGTGGTGGCGTGGTCCCAGCTGTTGACCAGCCCGATGACCGGGATGCCGCGTTTGTTCGCCTCCACCACGTAAGCCCGGTTCTCGATGGCCTGGGCGAAGCCCAGGACCACCACGTCGGGACGGTGGTGGTCGAAGAGCAGCCGCGTCCAGGCGTCCGAGGTCGGGAGCAGGGGCGTGGTGCGCAGCCGGTGCAGCAGGGCGAAGGCCAGCGGGCTGTTCGCGGCGGGCCGGCCCATGCAGGGCGGGAAATAGTTGCTGAAGCGCATCTCCTTGAGCTGCTGCTCGGGGCTCATCTCCAGGCGCAGCCTCAGGTTGGCGAAGCCGTTCAAGGTGTTGAAGCGGTAGAGCAGGGTGCGCCAGAGATAGGTCTTGTCGAAGCGGTCGAAGGCCTGTTCCAGCCGGTGGCGCAGGGGCGAGGCCGCGATGCGGCGGAGGTATTCCGGATGCAGGGGATTGTTCGGCCTGGGAGTCATGTCCTCGGGCACGAGGTGCGGCGCTCCTGCCCGGGTCACGTGGGCCGCGTCGTCCGGCCGGGGGGAGACGAAGACCCCGCGCAACCGCCCGTCGGCGGCCAGGATGTCGTAGAACCTGGTATAGACCAGGTTGCGGAGCACAAACAGGTTGTGCACGAAAAACAGAGCGGTGGGCATTCGGTCTCTCTTTCGGCGGGGACGGGTCGCCCGTCTTGCGCCAAGCTCTTTTCGGCATCCACCGCCGGAGTCCCGGCGCAACGGCGTCGGGCCTTTGACGTCTCCGGTCTTTTTGCAGGGAAACGAGGGGGAATTTCGCCCTCCGGCGGTCCCGGCGAGGCAAATGAAGCAAGAATCCTGCCAAGATCACCCCGGCGGATCGATCTCCAGACGCCGGATGCCCCGCCGGGTCTTGTCGCAGCAGTACAGCACGCGGCGGCCTTCGTGCCGCGCCAGGAGCATGTGGACGAGGGTGGCCTTGCCCTCCGGGCTCATGGCCGCCAGGGCCGCGGTGTAGATGCGGCCCCGGGCGTCGCGCTTCATCAGGCATTCCTCGTCGGCCAGGAACAGCTCGTCCCCGTCGAGGACCACGGAGCGCAGGCTGGGGCGGGAGCAGGCCACGCGGACCAGGCGCGGGGCCGCTCCGGTTTCCGGCCGCTCGTAGAGGCAGAGCAGTCCGGGACGGAAGTTGAGCACCCACAGGCGGTCCCCGTCCGGAATCAGGCTCAGGGGGAAGGGGCACTGGGGCAGGTCCAGCCGTTGCAGGGCCTCCCGCCGGTCCGTGTCCGGCCGGGGCAGGGTCAGGACGTGGAAGCGGCCGTCGCGGCTGCCCAGGGCCAGGAAATAGAAGGTCCCGGAATCGGCCCACAGGCGGTAGGGGCTCCAGTCCTGGCCGAACGCGCCGTCGAAGCGTGCGAAGTCGAGGCGGTGGAGCGGCGACAGGTCCTTGTCCAGAAAGAGGCAGGCGCGGTGCGCGGCGGAAGTCAGGACCAGAGTGCGGCCGTCGATCAGGGCCAGGCCCGAGGCTGCGGACAAGGGGAAGGGTGTTTCGTCGAGCAGGCGGCCCGCGGCGTCGAAGCGGTGGATCACCGGCCGTCCGGCGTCCAGGGCGGCGAAACCGCCGTCCGGCAGGAGGGCCAGCTGGTGGCAGCGAACGTCACGGGGGGCCTCCAGGAGACCGGCGTGACGGAAGGCGAAGCGGCGGCGCACGGCCGCGGCCTCGTCCGCCGGAACCGCTCCCTGGGCCAGGTCTTCCACGGCTGCCCAGGCCCGGGCATTGTCCGGGGCGATGGCCAGCACCGCCTGCGCGGCCCGCAGCGTCTTCCTGGGATCGTCCTTGCCCCGGACCGCGTCCAGGGCGGCCAGGCGCGGCCCCAGGGCGTCCGTTTCGCGCAGCGCGTCCGGCAGCAGGTCCGCGGCCAGGAGCGCCTCGCCCATGCACAGGGGGTCGGCGCTGGAGAAGAGGGCTCCGGCCGTGTTGCGCAGGGTGCGCAGGAGTTCGCCGCGCACGGCGTCGTTCACGGCCGCTCCTCCTGTTCCTCGGCCTGGAGCAGGCAGCGGCAGAGCCCCAGGGGGCTGTCGCAGGCCAGGGCATAGGGAGGTTTCAGGGCCAATCCGGCCAGGGGGGAGTCCTCCCGCAGCCCGGCCAGTTCCCCGGACCGGGCCAGGACGATGGCCGTGCACGACTCGTAGATCTCGGGAAAAAGCTGGCGGCCCACGATGGGTTCGCCCCGGGACCGGTCCACGCAGGCCCGGCGCGCCGGATCAAAGCTCCAGAGCGGGGTGTCGGGAAAGGCGAATTCGGTGTGGGTGGCCTCGTTGCCGAAGGCCGGGGTCTGGAGGGCGACCAGCGCGCCGTCGGCCTCGTCCGGCAGGACGATTTCCGGGGCCGCGTATTCCCGGCCCGCCCACAGACGGCGGGGGGCACGGGCCGGGTCGCCCAGCCAGAGGCTGGCGGCTGCCATGGGCAGGGGGCGCAGCCCGGCGAACGGCGCGAACTTGAGCAGGGCGCCCTCCAGCCAGAGATCGGCGCGCAGATAGAGGCGCGTCTCCCCGTTCTCCCGCAGTCCCAGGCAGTCCGGGGCCTCCCCGCCGAGGAAGGACAGGGCGGCCGGGGCCGGGTCCCGGGGGAACAGCAGGCGGCGGGCCGAACCGGTCCCCGGCTGCACGAACGCGGCGGCGATGGAGCAGGCCGCGTCCGGGGATTGGGGCACGTCGTCCAGGGGGGCCAGGGCGGTCCACGGCCGCTCTCCCTCCCCGCGCACCAGGACGTAGGGCCCGCCCTTGTCCGGGGTCCCGATGCCGTGCCCGGCCCAGTCCACGGCCATGGGGCGGGTCACGAAGGCCGCGGGCCGGGGGGCGTCTTGCGGGGTCATGCGCCGGGCCAGGCGGTCCAGTTCCGGCAGGTCCGGCCCGGCCGGGTCGAGACGCACCAGGGCGTCGGCGAAGCGCAGAAGGTAGTGGGCCTGGAGCTGCACCGGATGGTCTTCGGGCGGGCGCACGCCGATCAGGGGCCGTTGCCCGTCCCAGGCCGCCCGGGCTTGGTCGGCCAGGGACCCGTCCAGGAAGGGATGGCGGCAGTCGCAGACCAGCAGGGGCGCGTCCGGATCCATGTCCCGGGGCAGGAGCGCCGTGAGGCAGTCCCGGGTTCCCGGCGGCAGGGGGCGGTCGTGCTCCCGGGCTGCGGCTCCGGGCAGCTCCAGCACGGGCAGCACGGGTCGGGCCAGGGTCGCCACGTCCCGGTCGCTGGTGACCAGCAGGGGCGAGAGGCCGGGATGCCCGGCCAGGGTCCGGGCCGCGTGCAGGAAGAGCGGTTCGCCGCGTAGGGGGGCCAGGAGCCGGGCGCGGTCGTCCGCGTCCAGGGGCACGACGGGCAGCAGGCACTTCATGCCGCGTCCCCCGGGAAAAGGCCGCGTTCCAGGACCATGGCCGCCAGGCGCAGGTCCTCGGGCTCGTCGATGTCCACCAGGCCCCAGGGCTCCCGGACGTGGTGCACGTAGCATCCCCGGCAGGCCGGTCCGCGCAGGCGGTGGGCCGAGAACAGGCCGTAGCTGCGGAAGAGCAGGCCCTCCGGGCCGGCCAGGGCCTCGGGCGGGCGGCAGACGGGGCTCAGGGTCCCGTCCGGGGCCAGGGTGTGGTAGCGGGCGGTGCGGGCCGGGATGGGCCGCGCGGTGATCACCCGGCGATACCCCGTGAACAGGGTGTCCAGGAGAAAGTCGATGAGCCGCTGGGTGCGGAAGGGATGGGTGGGAAAGAGCAGGGCGTAGGCGTCCGGGGTCCATTCCGGGGCCAGCCGGGAGAGCAGCTCGGCCACGGCGTCGCCCACCACGGCCTTGTCGCCGCCCAGCTCCCGGGAACGCAGGAACGGGACCTCGGCCCCCCACTGCCGGGCCACGTCCGCGATCTCCTCGTCGTCGGTGGAGACCATGACCCGCGTCACCCGCCGGGAACGCAGGGCCGCCTCGATGGAATGGGCGATGAGCGGCCTGCCCCCCAGGTCCGCCAGGTTCTTGCGGGGAATGCCCTTGGACCCGCCCCGGGCCGGGATGACGGCCAGGACCGATTCGCCGCTCATGCCGCGGTCTCCTGCACCGTTCTGGCGGCGTTCGCGGCCGGGGCCAGCAGGGGAGCCGCGGCGTCCTCGATTTTTTTGCCGGTCGGCGGGCGCCAGCAGGGACTGGAAATGCTCCGCCAGTTGCAGGGCGCGCCGGGCGAACATGAACCCGTAGTTGCGGGAAAACCCGGGCAGCTTCTGTTGCATGGAATCGCACAAGACCCCTGCGAACCAGGCCAGGGCCGCGGGGTCCGGGAACCGGGCCAGGACTTTTTGGAAGAGGTCCAGCGATTTGTAGGAGAAGTTCAGGGTCGCCTCGTGCCTCATCAGGATGGGAAGAAGATTTTCCTCCGCAGCCAGCGCCCGGACCAGGGCCTTGCGCGTGCGCCCAGCGGCTGCGTCCGCCGCAACGGCCCCGGGGCCGCAGTCCCACCAGTCCGGCCCGCGCGACCAGTTCTCGGGCGGCCGCCAGCCCGGCTCGTCGTTGGCCGCGTCCTGGCCCAGGAGCGCCAGAAGGCTCCGGGCCGCGTGATCCCACACGGGGTCCTCCAGATGCTCCAGATCAAGGGAGGGGAGAATGGATTGCGTCGGGGCCGGGGAGCCCACCCGGAAAAAGAGGAACGGGGAGTCCAGCCGTTGTTCCGGCGTGATGGAACCGGCCAGGACCCTGTCCAGATCGAGCAGGCGCAGGTCCGGCGCGATCCGGCTCCATTCCCGCCACCAAAAGGGAAAATTCCGGGATTGCGACTCCCAGCAGTGCAGATAGGAGTGCGGGGTTGCGCCGAAGACCGCATGGGGGGACAGCCGCTTGAGCACCACCAGGGGACGGCCGGGGAATATCTCCCGCAATTGTCCGAGCATCCGCCCAAAGCGCGCGGCGTAGTTCCCATGGTTGAGGGGCAGCGGAGCGAACGACCGGCGCAGGTGCCCCGCCAGGGCGGGATGCTGCTCGTCCAGGGCCGCCAGCCGGCCCGGGTTGATGAAGGCCGGATAGTTCCGGTCCATGTCGCGGCAGAGGGGCGCTTCGTGGAACAGGGAGACCAGCACGGCGTCGCAATCCACGGAGGCGAGGTCCTCGTGGCGGGTGATGTCCAGGAACGTCTTTTCCGAGAACATGCGTTCCAGGTCCTCTTCCGGCAGGAATCGGGAAAGGCCTGCAAACAGGGGCCGGGATGTGTCGATGCAGGGGAACGCCGTGGTCAGAAGATGGAGATAGGCGGCCGGGCTCTCCATGCGGACCAGGGCGTCGTGCAGGGAGCTGGCCTGGCAGTTCCCCAGGCACAAGATTCGTGGCGCGCGGCGCAGGGTCACGGGCGTCCTCGCGTCCCGGCATCGGCCCGGAAAAAGTCGTGCAGGCGGTCCGCGATGAAGAGTTCGGTCTTTTCCATGGACTCCCAGGTGGCCCCGCCGATGTGCGGGGTCACGAGCAGGTTGTCCCGCTGCTGGGCGGCGCGCAGGAGCGGCGTGTCCGGGGTCTGGTGTCCGGTGGGCTCGTTGCGGATCACGTCCAGGGCGGCCCCGGCCAGGCGGCCGGAGTCCAGGGCGGCGAGCAGGGCGTCCTCGTCGAGCAGCTCGCCCCGGGCGGTGTTCACCAGCATGGCCCCGTCCGGGAGCAGGGCCAGCTCCCGCGCCCCGATCAGGCCGGCGGTGCCCGGGGTCAGGGCCGCGTGCAGGCTCAGCACGTCGCTTCGGGGCAGCAGCTCCTCCAGCCCGGCGGCCATCTCCACCCCGGGCGGCGGCGCGGGACGGGCCGGATCAAAGGCCAGCACGCGCATGCCCAGGGCCAGGCAGTAGCCGGCCATCTTGGTCCCCACCCGGCCCAGGCCCACCAGGCCCAGGGTCTTGCCGCACAGGTCGCGGCCGCGCAGTTCGTCGCGGTTGAAGCGCCCGGAATTGACCCGGTTCACGGCCAGGGGAATGCGCCGCGTCAGGGACAGGAGCAGGGCCAGGGTGTGTTCGGCCGAGGCCGGAACCGTGTCCAGGAAGGCCCGCTCCCCGCGCAGGCTGAGGACCGTCACCCCGCGCAGGCGGGCCGCGTCCAGGTCCACGTGGTCCAGGCCCGTGGCGGCGCAGGCCAGGACCCGCAGCCGCGCGGCGGCCTCGAAGACCTCGCGGTCGATGCGGAAGGCGAAGCGCACGATGAGGCCGTCGTAGTCGGGCAGCGCGGCCAGGAGCCCGGCCCGGTCCAGGGCCAGGCAGTCCACCCGGGCAAAGGACTGGAGCCGCGCCAGGGCCTTGCCGCTGTAGTCCCGGGGCTCGGCGTTGAGGATGCGCGGGCGCTCAGTCACGGTCCCTCCGCCGCTGGATGAGGAATTCGGCCAGGAGCAGGTCGTCCTCGCTGTCGATGTTCACGGAGCGGCTCCAGGGCATGACGTGGGCGTGCAGCCGCCGGCCGTAGAAGGTACCGCCGGCCGTGAAGACCTCGGTGCGGCAGGCGTAGATCGAGCCGTTGCGCAGGTAGGCCGGGGGGAAGTCCTGCCGCCGCGTGAAATGCAGGGCCTCGGGGCAGAACAGCCTGGGCGCGCCGTCCTCCATGCGGTACTGGTAGTAGGGGTGGCAGGATTCGGCGGCGCACACGGTGATGCACGAGTCGGCCCGGCCCTCGATGAGCGGGGCCAGGGCCGCGTCGATGTCCTGGGCCAGGCGCAGGGGCGCGGTGGGCTGGAGCAGGCAGATGATTTCGGGATGCGCGCCCTGCGCGGCCAGGTGTTCCAGGACGTGGGAGACGGCCTGGGACACGGGCGAGGCGTCGCCGGAGATCTCGCCCGGCCGCAGGAACGGGACCTCCAGGCCCAGGTTGCGCCCGAGCCCGGCGATGTCCGGATCGTCCGTGGTCAGGATGACCCGGTCCAGGTGCGCGGCGGCCAGGGCCGCCTCGGCGGTGTGCTGCAGAAGCGGCTTGCCGCCCAGGGGCCGCAGGTTCTTGCCCGGGACGCCCTTGGATCCGCCCCGGGCCGGGATGATGGCCAGGATCATGACGCGCCTCCGATGCGGCCCCAGACCAGGTAGGCCAGCCCCCAGGACGGCGAGCAGAGCCAGGGATCGGGCACGGCCAGGCGGCGCAGGCCCAGGATGGCCCGCCACAGCCCGATGAGGGCCCGCTCCAGGGCCGGCGCCATGGGCGAGAAGGGGAAGGCCGGGGAATGGGAGACCATGGGCAGCGGATACATGCCCACGGCCTGCGGGTCGGCCAGGCCCAGGCCGCGGAGCGCGTCCAGGTAGTCCTGCGGGGTGTGGGCGTTGCGGTACAGGGGGCTCTTGGCCGGAGCCGCGTCCGCCTCCCGGGCCGGGTGCAGCAGGTCGTGCCCCAGGCGCAGCAGGGCGTTCACGGGCCGGGCCAGGACCTGCACCGTGCGGCGGTCGTCGGGCACCACGTAGCCCAGGAGCGTGCCGCCGGGCCGCAGCACGCGGGCCTGTTCGCGCAGCAGCCCGGCGATGTCGTCGAAATGTTCCAGCAGGCCGATGCTGACCACCACGTCGAAGGTGCGGTCAGGGTAGGGCAGGGCGAAGGCGTCGCCCTGCACCGGATGGCCGCTCAGCCCGTGCCCGGCGAAGTGCCTGCGGGCCAGCCGCAGGGCGTCGAGGGACACGTCCAGCAGGTGCACCTCCTGGCCCTGGGCCGAGAAATAGGCCCCCATGCTGCCCCGGCCGCAGCCCACCTCCAGGACCCTTGCCCCGGGCCGGAGCGGGGCAAGGCCGGAGAAGACCCGGAAGTGGTTCTGGAAGGCGAACTGGACCTGGGTGGCCGGGCGGCCCGGGGCGTAATGAAAGCGCGCCTCCTCGCCCAGCCGCCGCCAGTGCTGGTTGAAGCTGTCCACCGTGGAGCTGGGAAGGGTGTCCATGGCCTTGTCAGTAGGGAAGTTTCTTTTCAGTGACAAGGGGTTCCGTGGCCAGGAGCCCGGCCATGCGGACCCCGGCCCGACCATCGCCGTAGAGCGTGCTCTTCTCCGGCCGGGGCGAGGACAGGATGCGGCGCATGGCCGCCAGGATGTCCTCCCGGACATAGTCCGTGTCGTGCACGTTGCCGCCGCGCTCCCGCCCGGCCTGGCGCGAGCCCACGTTGACCACGGGCACGCCCAGAAAGGAGCACTCGCGGATGCCCACGCTGGAGTTGCCCACCAGCATGCGGCTGTTGCACAAAAGGCGCAGGAAGTCCTCCGGGGCCATGTTCTTGAAGAACCGGATGTTCTGGGGCCGGTGCAGTTCGCGGAAGGTGCGGATGCCCTTGGAGGTGCCGTCCGAGCCCGCGTCCACGTTGGGCCAGAACCACAGGGCGGGCAGGCCCAGGTCGGCCACGGCCTGCAGGGTCTCGGTCACGTTGCGGCGGGATGTTTCGTACTCCGTGGTCACGGGATGCTGCAGGACCACCACGTAGCCCTGTTTCATGTCCAGGGGCGTGCCCACGCCGCCGTACTTGGCCATGGGGTCGAAATCCAGGGCCGGGCTTCCGGCCACCTTGGCCGCCAGGTCGATGGACGGGCAGCCGGTGACGTGCACCCGGGCCGGGTCCTCGCCCATGCGGATCACCCGCTCGGCGGCCTTGGCGGTGGCCGTGAGGTGCAGGTCGGCCAGCTTGGTCACGGCGTGGCGCACCTTCTCGTCGATGCTGCCCGTGACCTCGCCGCCCTGCACGTGCACCAGGGGGATGTTCATGTAGGAGGCGGCCACGGCCGTGGCCAGGGTCTCGTAGCGGTCGGCCACGCTGATGACCGCGTCCGGGGCCATGCGGTCGAGCACCGTGCCCATCTCGATGAGCCCGAGGCCCGTGGACTTGACCGAGGAGACCAGGTTCTCGCCTTCGACGATGAAGGTGGTCCAGGCCGCGATCTCGAAGCCGTCGGCGTGCATCTGGGCCCGGATGTCGCCGTAGCGCTCCAGCACCGCCGAACCGGCCACCACAATGCGCAGGGTCAGGTCCGGATGGTCCCTGATGGCGGCCAGGGCGCTTTTGATCCGGGCATAGCTGGCCCGGGCGGTGATTACGGCGCAGATGGTGCGTTTCATGGGGTTTCTCCCAGGTCGTCGGGGTGGAGGAGGTCGCCCGCGGCCACGGGGCGCAGGAGCCTGCGGCCGGGGAGGGTGCGGGCCAGCCTGGCCGGGATGCCGGTGCCGGGCTTGCGCAGGACGATGTCCTCCGGGGCCAGCACGGTCCCGGCGGGCAGGTCGCGGGCCGCCACCGCGCTCTTGCAGAAGATGTCGCGCAGGGGCTGGAGCTCGCGGGCCTGGGCGTCCTTGTCCACGGGGCTGGCCAGCATGCGGCCGATGTCGCGCACGCCGCGCACCAGGAGGGCCAGCTCCTCGGCGGTCACCGAGGCGGGCACGTCCGGGCCGAACATCTCCCGGGACAGGGCCACGTGCACCTCCACCACCCGCGCGCCCAGGGCCGCCGCGGCCAGGCCCGGAAACACGGTCCCGGAATGGTCCGACAGGCCCACCGGGCAGCCGTATCGGCTGCGCAGCTCGGCCAGCAGGTTCAGGCCGACCTTTTCCGGCGGGCAGGGGTAGCTGGTGGTGCACTGGAGCACGGCCAGGGGGGCGGCGCGGCCCTGCACCAGGGCCACGGCCTCGTCCAGCTCCTCCCACGGGCTCATGCCGCTGGAGAGCAGCACCGGCAGGCCTGTGGCGGCCAGGCGGTCCAGGAGCGGGAGGTTGCCCACCTCGCCGGAGGGCACCTTCCAGGCGTCCACGCCCACCCGGGTCAGCAGCTCGGCGGCCTCGTCGGAAAAGGGCGAACTCAGGAAGGCCAGGCCCGCCTGCCGGGCGTGTTCGGCCAGCCCCAGCCACTGCGCCTCGCTGAACTCCATGCGCTTCCAGTAGTCGTAGCGGGTGGCGTCCTGGGGGCTGAAGCGGACGCGCCAGGGCTCGCCCGGCGAGCTTTCGGCCGCGGCGATGTGGGTCTGGAACTTGACCGCGTCGGCCCCGGCCCGGGCTATGGCGTCGATGAAGGCGTGGGCCAGGCCCAGGCTGCCGTCGTGGCTCTGGGCCACCTCGGCCACCACCAGGCAGGGCCGTGCGTCGAGCAGGTTCATGATGCGGCCTCGCTTGCTGCAACCGTCCCGCGCCCGGGCTCCCCGGCGCGCGCCTCTTCCGGCGCCGCCGCCGGGACGCGCAGGGCCACGAACTCCGGATTGGCGTGGACCACCGGCATGGCGGTCCAGCTCATGCGCTGGAAATGCCCGCTTTCCACGATCACGTAGTCCACGCCGCGCAGCGGGGCGAAGCGCAGGAAATCCGCCTCGCCGAGACGGCGGAAGGCCTCGATGAGTTCCGGGTTCAGGCGCATGGGCCCGACCCGGTCCGGGTCCACGCCCAGGTCCATGGCGCGGCGGCGCAGTTCCCCGGTCAGGGACGGCTGGTACAGGGCGTACATGAAAAGCGACGAATCCATGTAGCCGGCCATTCCCGAAAGGGTCTCGAAACCGCTGTAGGCCGGGGGCGTCAGGAACAGGCTGCCCGGGGCGGCGTGTTGCGCGGCCCAGCGCTGCATGTCCTCCCAGTGCGGGGCCAGCGCGACCCTGTGGGTCCAGGTGCGGGCTACGTAGCGCAGGCCCAGGAGCACGCCCACGGCCAGGACCGGCAGCCGCCAGTCCCCGGCCAGGACGCGGCTGGCGGCTGCCTGATGGAAAAGTCCCAGCCAGCAGGCCGCGCCCAGGCAGCCCAGCTGCACGTGGTCGCGGGCGCTGAGGCGTGCGAACCACAGGGTTTTCAGCGTGGGCAGGACCCATGGCCGAGGGGCGTCCTGCGCCCTGAGCCGGGTGGCGGCGAACCCGGCCGTGCCCAGAATCGCCGCGGCGAGGCCCAGGGCAAGGACCGGCCACGCGGGCGACGGCAGGCAGAGCAGCGGCGGGATGAAGGAGAGAAAGGTCATCCAGCAGTTGTCGCGCAGGTACGTCTGCCCCAGGCTGGCCAGGGCCAGGGCCACGGCGGCGGCCCGGAGCAGGTCGCCGTCGGCCAGGGCTGCCTGGGCCACGGCGGCCCACACGGCGGTGAAGAAGAAAACGCCGTAGGCCGAGGCCCGGGACAGGCAGAGGGGGGCCAGGGCACGAAGGCGCAGCAGGTCCGAGACCACGAGCTGGAACACGAATCCGGCCACGCCGCAGGCGAAGACCGCGGCCGCGGCCCGCAGAACCATGTCCGGGCCGTCCTGGGCGGGACCGGCGGCCGAGAGCTGCATCCGGGCGAAAAGGGTCATGGCCCCCAGGGCGAAGACCAGCACGGGCGGGCTGGTCAGGGTCTTCATCCCGCCGCCGCCGCTGCGGGCGTCCAGGCCCGCCAGGGCGAACATGTTGCGGGTGCGTCCGGCCATCCAGCGCCACCACTGGGCGTCGTCCAGGGCCTGGTCTTCCGTGCCGCCGGTTTTGCGCAGCCGGGCCAGGAACAGGGCCAGGGGCAGGGCGCAGAGGGCGAACAGGGCCGCGCCGCCCAGGGCCTGGGGAAACCCGGCCGAGGTCGCGCCCGCAAGGCAGATCGCCAGGAGCATGCCCGCCGTGATGGCCCCGTGCACCGGGTGCAGCACGGCCAGGAGTCCGGCCGCGGCAAAGGCCAGGGGCGAACCGTCCGAGAGCAGGAACGCGGTGAGGATGAGCGCCCCCAGGGTCAGGCCCAGAAGGCCGGTGGTGACGGTGCTGGTGAGGTTGGCGCGCATGTACCAGCCGGTCTCGGCGAAGTTGCCGCCCAGGAGCAGGGTGATGGCCAGCAGGCCTCCGTAGGCCGAGCCCGAGGCCAGCCGCCCCAGCAGGAAGGCCGTCAGCGCGGCCAGGACCACCTGGAGGACGAAGCGGCCCGTTTCGAAGCGCGTGGCGGAGATGCGCAACCGCGAGGCCAGGGCCAGGGCCAGGGTGATGGCCGGAGGGGCCACCGTGCGGGCGAAGGCGGCGTACAGCGAGCGGGCGGCGGCCCTGGCCTGGGACATGGGGGCCAGGAAGATGCTCAGGTCCGAGTACCCGAAGAGCATCATGGTCCGGAAGCGGGGCAGCGCGGCCAGGGCGAAGAGCAGTCCCAGGAGCAGGGCGAAGATCACGGCCTGGCCTCCTGCCCGCTTCCGGCCTCCGCGCCATCGCGCTGGAACAGTCCGGCGGTGTTGGAGCTCAGGACAAAAGGCAGGCCGGGCAGGGGCACGCTGGCCTTGGCCACCCGGGGCAGATCCATGACCCGGGCCAGCCGGGCCGGGGTGAAGACCGTCTTGTGGGCCGGGGAGCGGTAGGGCTTTTTGCCGAGCGCGAAGCGGCCCAGGAAGGTCACCAGCTCGTTGGGCACGGTCAGGCAGACATGGCCGCCCGGCCGCACGATGCGGCCCAGGGACCGGGCCAGAAGCCCGGGGTCGTCCACGTGCTCCATGACCTCGGAGCAGACGACCAGGTCGAAGCTGTCCGGGGCGAAGGGCAGGGCGGCGGCGTCGGCCTGGACCAGGCGGGCCGAGGGGTTGCGGCGCGCGGCCTCGGCCAGGGCCGCGGCGTTGATCTCGACGCCGGTCAGGTCGAGGCCCGGCGGCAGCATGGCCAGCAGCTCCCCGTAGCCGCAGCCCAGGTCCAGGACCCGGCGCGTGGGGGTGCGGCGCATGGCCCGGCGCACCAGGGACAGGATCACGGCGGCGCGCCGCCTGGAGAGCCAGCCCACGAGCCCGCCCGCGTCCATGAGGTGCCCCTCGGCGTAGCGGCGCGGATCGTAGAGGGTTGCGGCCTGTCCGGCGGGCATGCTCATTCCTTCTCCATCGCGGCGCGTCCGGAGCCGCCGAGCCGGGACTGCACGCGCCACAACTCGCGCGTGATGGCCCGGTTCTGTTGACCCAGAGCCCCCAGGCCGAAGATGATGATGGCGAAGATGCACAGGAGCAGGCCCGTGAGCAACACGTTGATGGACGGGTCCGGGGTGAAGAGGTTGACCACGGCCCAGGCCAGGAAGAAGCCGCCGCACACGAGCAGGACCAGGGCCGCCGGGAAGAGGTAGCGGAAGGGGCAGACCTCGGTGCTGAAGAGCAGGTGGGTGCGGATCAGCCGGGGGATGTTGGAGGAGGACTTGCGCGCGGGCGCGCCGGGCTTCTTCACGGAGCCGCCCCAGTCGATGACCGCCGGGACCTCGATGATCTTGAAGCCCATGGCCAGGGCCTTGTTGACCACCTCCAGGTGGAACTCCTTGCCGTCCTCGTGCAGGGGCAGCTCCTGGAGCCGGGCGCGGCGGTAGCCGCGGGTCATGCCGGTGTTCATGGTCACCGAGTAGGTGAGCCCGGAGCGGATGATCCAGTTGCCCACCACGCTCAGCAGGACCCGCTTCAGGGGCACGTTCTTGTAGCCGCCGCCCTTAAGATGGGGCGAGGCGATGACCATGTCCGCCTTGGGGTTATCGCGCAGGGCGTCGGCCATGCGGGCCAGCACGCCGCCGTCCCAGGTGGAGTCGATCTCGGCGGTGAGCACGATCTCGCCCGTGGCCACGGCCAAACCCTGGCGCAGGGCGTACCCGCGGCCCCTGTTGGGGGCGTAGCTGACCACGCGCAGCCGCTCGTGGCGCTTCGCCAGGGCCTCGGCCACGTCCCTGGAGGCGTCGGTGGAGCCGTCGTTGACGATGATCACCTCGTAGTCGCCGCTGATCTGGGACATCTGGGCGCAGAGCCTGTCAACCGACTCCTCGAGGATGCCCGCCTCGTTGAAGAAGGGGCTGACCAGGGAGATTTTCATGAGGCCTCCTCGCCCGCTCCGGCCGGGCGGTCCAGGGTGAGGACCTGCCCGGTGCGCAGGCTTTCTTCGATCAGGAAGGTGACCCGGGTGGTCTCGGCCAGGGACTCGAAGGGGATGGGATCCTGGCCGCCCGCTTCGAGGCAGGCCACGAAGGCGTCCATCTCCTCGCTCCAGCCCTTGCGCTGGGACAGGCCGCGCCAGGATTTCCGCCTGCCGTCCCGGCTGACGAACCCGTGCCGGAAGTTGTCGATCAGGCCGAACGCGCCCTCCCAGTGCAGCTCGATGCGCTCCTGGGGCAGGGAGGCGTCGCTGTTGGCGGTGTAGGTCAGGCTGGCCACGGAGCCGTCGGCGTAGCCCAGGGTGACGATCAGGTTGTCGTAGTTGGGGATGGCGTCGGCGTCGGCGTCCACGCTCCTGGCATAGACCGTGCGCGGCCTGGCCCCGACGAGGAAGGAGGCCGTGTCCACCATGTGGCAGACCTCGCCGATGATGCGGTTGCCGCCCTGCTCCGGGTCGTGCACCCACTGGGACTCGTTGCCCTTGAGCAGGCGCGGGGTCAGGAAGCGGTGGGTCAGGACCAGGGGCTGGCTGCGGTTGGCCAGCCGGGCCGCGAACGTGCGGCAGAGCGGCGAGAAGCGCCGGTTGAAGCCCACCAGGAGCCGCCCTCCGCCCGCGGCCCGGGCCGCCTCCACCAGGGCCAGCTCCTGTGGCGAGGTGGCCAGGGGTTTTTCCACGAAGACGTTCTTCCCGGCGGCCAGGGCCTCGGCCACGATGCGGGCGTGCAGGGTGTGGCGGGTGGCCACCAGGACCGAGCCGATGTCCGGCCGGGCCAGGAGCTCGGCGTAGTCCGAGGTGCACATGTCGGCCTTGTACTTCTCGGCCACGTGGCGGGCGGACATGCCCCCGGCCGAGGCCACGGCCGCGATGCGCACCTTGCGGTGGGAGTGCAGGGCCGGGATGAGCACGGCCTGGGCGAAGCGGCCCGGCCCGATGATCCCGAAGGTGAAGGCCGACGGACCGCCTGCGGACGGCTTTCCGGCCAGGCGCACGGTGGAGGCGGTTTCGGCCGTGCCCGGATAGGTGAAGAGCACGCCCAGGGACGGCTCGGAGCCCGAGAGCACCATGTCGTAGGCCGCCTTGGCCTGCTCCAGCGGGAAGCGGTGGCTGACGAGCGGCGCGACCCGCACCGACCCGCTGGCCAGAAGATTGAGGAAGGCCTCCAGGTTGCGGCCCTCGGTCCAGCGCACGTAGGGCAGGGGATAGTCGCGGCCCTTGCGCTCGTAGGCGTCGTCGTAGGCCCCGGCCCCGTAGGCCCGGGAGACCTCCAGGCGCAGCTCCTTCTGGAAGAAGGCCCTGCGCGGCACGTCCAGCTTGACCAGACCCACGGCCACGATGCAGCCCTTTTCCCGGGCCAGGTCGCAAGCGGTGACCAGCGGCTGGTTGGACTTGGCGTGGGCGCAGATGAGCACCGCGTCCGCCCCGTGCCCGCCGGTCAGGGCCGCGGTCAGGGCCTGGGGGTCGTCCCGGCCCATGACCCCGCCGGCCTCCATGCCCAGGGAGCGGGCCAGCTCCACCTTGGCCGCGGAGAGGTCGAAGCCCGCCACCCGGCAGCCCATGGCCCGCAAAATCTGCACGGTCAGCTGGCCGATGAGCCCGAGCCCGAGCACCACGGCCGTGCCGCCCAGGCTCACGCCGGACAGGCGCACCCCGTGCAGGGCGATGGCCCCCAGGGTGCCGAAGGCGGCCTCCTCGTCGGAGACGTTGTCCGGAATCCGGGCGGCCATGGTGGGCGGCACGCAGACCTGCTCGGCGTGGTTGGCCATGCCCAGGCCCGCGCAGGCCACCCGGTCGCCGGGCCGGAAGCGGTCGGCCAGGCGTCCGGCCCGCAGCACGGTCCCGGCGCAGGAATAGCCCAGGGGCATGGGCGCGGTGATCAGGTTGCGCACCACCTTGGCCGTGCTCAGCAGGCCCTCCAGGCGGGCCTTGGTCAGCACCTGCTTGAAGAGGTCCGGCCGCTCCAGGGCCTTGCCCAGGGGGCCCTTGCGGGCCATGGCGATGACCGCGCCCTCGGTGCCCGCGCTGAGCAGGGAGCGGGTGTTGGCCACCAGGATGGCGTTGTCGCCGACCACCGGGGTGGGGATGTCCACCACCTCGATGGCGCCGTCGTTGAAACGCAGGGCCACGGTCTTCATGCCGGTTCACCTTTGAAGAGGAATTGCCGCAGCAGGGAAAGCCCCATGTTCGCCTTGCGCAGGAAATGGGACGGGGACACGCAGGACAGGGTCTGGCGCAGAAGGACCCGGGGCCGGAAATAGAACCTGCGCAGGGCCATGGTGCTCAGGTCGCGCATTTCCCGGGCGCTCATGCGCTCTTCGTAGAAATGGGGGATCACGAAGTCCGGGCTGGGCGCGAGGACGTAGTCCAGCCAGAAATCGCGCGGGATGACGCCCTTGGCCAGCCCATCGCGGTACATGGCCGTGCCCGGATAGGGGATGCAGACGTTGAACTCGGCGTAGTCCGCGTCCAGCTCCAGGGCCAGGTCCAGGGTGGCGCGGGCCTCCTGCGGGCCTTCGCCGGGCAGGCCGAACATGAAATAGGTCAGCACGGTGAGGCCCGCTTCCTTGGCCAGGGCCACGGCCTCCCTGGCCTGCTCCAGGGTGATGCGCTTGCGCACCGCCTGGAGCACCTCGGGGCTGCCGGACTCGATGCCCAGGTGGATGCGGTCGCAGCCCGCCCGGCGCATGAGCCGCAGGCTCTCGCGCGAGACGTTGTTGACCCGGTCGCGCACGGACCAGGACAGGGGCAGCCGCCGCGCGGCCAGTTCCTCGCAGATGGCCTTCAGCCGCTCGCCGGACATGGTGAAGGTGTCGTCGTAGATCTCCAGCTCCCGGATGCCCAGGGCGGCCACGGCTGCCATCTCCTCCACCACCCGCCGCGCGCCGTGATAGACGGTCTTCTGGAAATTGAGCTTGCAGTAGGTGCAGTGGAACGGGCAGCCCCGGCTGGTGATCATGGTGCTCACCGAGGAGCCCCGGGCCAGGATGGAGCTGTAGTCGCCGAGCGGCAGCAGGGTGCGGTCGGGGATGGGCAGGCGGTCCAGGTCCTTTTCCACGTGGAAGTCGAACTCCTGCGGCGCGTCCCCGCGCAGGTACAGCCCCGGCCCCGGCGTTGCGCCGGACTCCAGGTGTTCGAGCAGGGACAGGGTCGGCTCCTCGCCGTCGCCCAGCACGATGGAGTCCACTCCGGGGAAGGTCAGGGTCTGGGCCGGATAGATGCCCACGTGCGGGCCGCCCAGGACCACGTGGGCCCCCGGCAGCGTCTCCTTGACGAGCCTCACCAGCCGCGTCACGGGATACCACAGCTCGGTCCAGGCCGTGATCCCCACCACGTCCGGGGCCTGGCGCCGCAGCTCGGCGCGCAGCGCGGCGTCATCCAGGGGGCGGGCGTCCAGGTCCAGGACCTGGACCTGGTGCCCGGAATTGGCGCGCACGTGAGAGGCGATGTAGAGGAGCCCCAGCGGCGGCTTCTTGCCGATGCCCGGCCCCTGCACCTGGTGGAAGGGGGAGCGCACCGATCCGGCGCAGGAGGGGAAGATCAGCAGCAGGCGCATGCGCCCTCCCGGAGCCGCCGGGCCCCCGGGGCCGCGGGGCTCGCGGCGGGGGACGACGAAAGGGTCGTGCGGGGGCCGTTGTTCTCGGGCATCGTCGTTCCCATCCCGGAATCAGGCCGCCCGGGCCGCCGGGGCGGAGGTCTCCGTCCGGGCCGGATCGATGAAGGTGCGGAACCACAGCTCCACGGCGCTGGCCGAATAGAGCGTGTTGGCCCGGGCGTAGTCCATGAGGCCGTCGCCCGGGCCCTTGTCCAGGGCCTGGAAAACCGCCTCCAGCCGCCGGGAATCCACGATGCCGCGCTGTCTGGCCGCCGCGGAGAACAGCAGGTCCCGGATGAAGGAGCGCAGGGGCTCCCGGCGGTACCAGCGGGCGAACGGCGTGGGGAAGCCCCGCTTGGGCAGCGAGAAGAGCGTGTCCGGCAGGCGGGAGCGCATGGCCTCGCGGGGCACGGCCTTGAGCCGGCCGCCGTGCAGCTTGATCCCCAGCGGCAGGCTCAGGGCCAGGTCCAGCAGGGTGTTGTCGCACAGAGGCATGCGGGCTTCCAGGGAATGGGCCATGCCCACCTTGTCCTCCTGGATGAAGAGGGTGGGCAGGTAGGTGGTCAGGTACAGGCGCAGCATGCGCCGGCCCGGGCCGGACTCGTCCTTGCCCAGGGCCTGGGCGATGCGCTCCATGGGCTCGAAGCCGCGCATGGCCGAGAGGAAGTCCGGGGTGAAGAAGGCCTTGCGCCGGGCGCGCGGGGTCATGATGAAGAGCCCGGACCCCACCTCGGGATAGCGCAGGGGGTAGAGCAGGAAATAGAGCACCCGGGTCATCTCGTCGGGCCGCACCCGCAGCAGGGCCGCCAGCTTGCCGAAGAGTCCCGGGGCCTCGCGGATGAGCGCGGTCTTGAAGACCTGGTACCCGGCAAAGGTCTCGTCTCCGCCGTGGCCGGTGAGCACCACCTTGACCGAGCGGGCGGTCAGCTCCGAAACCATGAACTGGGGCAGGGCCCCGGTGCCCAGGGTGGGTTCGTCCAGGTGGTAGATCACCCTGCCGATGTTCTCGAGATAGTCCTTGGCGGAGATCTCCACCTCGTGGCGCACGGCCCCGATGGCTCCGGCCACGGCCCGCGAGCCCTCGCGCTCGTCGTAATAGGGCGCGTCGGTGAAGGCCCCGGTGAAGGTGTGCAGGGGGCCGCTGCAGCGCCCGGCGGCCAGGGTGGCCACGCTGGACGAGTCGATGCCGCCGGAGAGGTAGGAGCCCAGGGGCACGTCGGCGATCATGTGCCGGGCCACGGCGGCGTCGAGGAGGTGGCTGTAGTGCTCCACGGCCTCCGGGAATCCACCGGCAAAGGGCTCGGGGAAGGAGAATTCCCAGAAGCGGCCGCGCCGGACGCCCTGCGGGGTCCATTCCAGGTAGCCGCCCTGGGGCAGCTTGCGCACGTGGCGGAAGAAGGTGCGCTCGCCCAGCACGTTCTGGAAGGTGAAGAACTCGTAGATGGTCTCCAGGTCCGGCTCGCGCTCCGGCAGATGGGGCAGCATGGCCTTGATCTCCGAGGCGAAGAGCAGGCCGCCGCCGTGCTCGCAGACATACAGGGGCTTCATGCCCAGGCGGTCGCGGGCCAGGAGCAGGCGCTTTTCGCGGGCGTCGTAGCAGGCCAGGGCGAACATGCCGTTCAGGCGGGACAGGCCCTGGGTCCAGGACGCGGCCAGCAGGCCCAGCAGGACCTCGGTGTCGGAATCCGTGCGCGGGCGGAAGCCGCCGGCCTCCAGCTCCCGGCGCAGCTCCCGGAAATTGTAGATCTCGCCGTTGAAGCAGAGGATGTGGCGGCCGTCCGGGGTGGCCATGGGCTGCGCCCCTCCGGCCGGGTCGATGATCGCGAGCCGGGTGTGGGCCAGCCCCACGGAGCCGTCCAGGTGGACGCCCCGTCCGTCCGGCCCGCGATGGGCCAGGGTCCGGTTCATGGCCTCCAGGGCCTCGCGGCCCAGGCCGAGGCCGGCGAATCCGCTAATGCCGCACATGGAACTCCTCGTGCCGGGCCACGTTTCCGTAGCCTCGTTCGGCGGGAATCCTCCCGTGCGTGAGCACGTCGGCGATGCGCTCCCCGGCCCGGCCGTCCCACAGGGGCGGCACGCCGCCCTCCCGGCCCCGTCCGGCCAGGATATCCGCCGCCGCCAGGCGCAGCGCGTCCGGGTCCTGGCCCACGAGCCGGTTGGTGCCAAGGGTCAGGGTCACGGGGCGCTCGGTGTTGGGCCGCACGGTGAGGCAGGGGACGCCGAGGAAGGTGGTCTCTTCCTGGATGCCGCCGGAGTCGGTGACCACGTAGGCGGCGTGCTTCTGCAGGGCCAGGATCTCCAGGTAGCCCAAGGGATCGATGATGCGCGGCCCGTTCGCGGGCAGCGGCCCCAGGGCCTGGAGCCGGGCCTGGGTGCGGGGGTGGGCCGGAAAGACCAGGGCCAGGTCCCGGGCCATGTGGCACAGGGCGGCCATGAGCGGCCGCAGCACGGCGGGATGGTCCACGTTGGCCGGGCGGTGCAGGGTGACCAGGGCGAAGGGCCGTCCGGCCAGGCCCAGGGCGCGTTCGATGCCGGGCCAGGCGGCCTCGGCCGCGGGCAGCAGGCGCACCAGGGAGTCGATCATGACGTTGCCCACCAGGTGCACGCGCTCCGGGGCCGCGCCCTCGGCCAGGAGGTTCTCGTCGGCGTCGGCCGAGGGGGTGAAGAGCAGGTCGGCCAGCCGGTCCACCAGCAGGCGGTTGAGTTCCTCGGGCATGGTCCGGTCGCGGGAGCGCAGTCCGGCCTCCACGTGGGCCACGGCGACGCCCAGCTTGGCGGCGGCCAGGGCCGCGGCCAGGGTGGAGTTCACGTCGCCATAGACCAGGACCATGTCCGGCTCCATGTCGAGCATGGCCGTTTCCAGGCCGGTCAGGGCGGCGGCGGTCTGGACCGCGTGGGAGCCGGAGCCCACGCCCAGGTTGCGGTCGGGGCGGGGCATGGCCAGTTGGCGGAAGATGAGGTCCGAGAGCAGGTCGTCGTAGTGCTGGCCGGTGTGGACCACGGCCTGTTCCACGCCCGGGCGCGCGGCCAGTGCGGCGTGCACCGGCGCGAGTTTGATGAAATTGGGGCGGGCGCCCACCACGTGCATGATCTTCATGTCCGCTCCCGGCCGCTGTCGGCCCGTGTGTCCGCGCCGGGGGGAAGTGGGATGCTGCGCATGGTTCGGCCTTCCTGTGCCCGGGCGAACGGATGGGAATTGTTCGCTCCCTGAATGATGCGAAAAACTAGCAATCCCCGTGCCAAAAAAAACAGGGCCGGAGGCGCCGGGCGTCCGGGTCAGGCCCGGGACGCGGGCTTGCGCAGCCGGAAATAGACCAGGGTGCCGAAGGCGCGGTCCAGTAGCGGCGCACGTCGTCGATGGTGGGCATGGCGGCGTCCTCGTGTGGACGTGGCGTCGGTCATGGCGCGGCGGCCGTTGTTTGCCATTTTTTTGACGGCCCGCGGCGGGAACGGGAACGGCGGCGGGCGCGGCCCGCGCCGTGCGCTCCCTGGAAGGCGCTGCGGCGGCCTGCCGGAGCGTCTGGGGCGAATGTAAGCAAAATGCTGGCCGAGGAAAAGCCGGGATCGTTCATCCGGTGAATAAAACGGGTCCACCAAAAAAGAATCGGGGAGGAGCCGCGGCCCCTCCCCGGTTTTCGTCGCTGCGTGCGGGCTATTCGCCCACGCTCTTGGCCCGGGACTTCCTGCGGCCCGAGACCACCACCATGTTCCGGCCGTTGCGCTTGGCCGTGTACAGGGCCTGGTCGGCCTTGAGCACCAGGTCGTCCTCCTTCTGGAGACTGCCCGCGGCCAGGGCCGCCACGCCGATGCTGGCCGTGACCCGGAAGCCCTTGTCGGCCAAGCCGAAGTTCGTGTCCTCGATGCGCTTGCGGATGCGCTCGGCCAGCTTCTGGGAATCCTGTTCCGGGGTGTGCGGCAGGAGCACGGCGAATTCCTCGCCGCCGTAGCGCGCGGCCAGGTCCGTGGAACGCAGGCTGTCCTGGAGGATCTGGCCGATGCGGCGCAGGACCTCGTCCCCGGCCAGGTGGCCGAAGGTGTCGTTGACCTGCTTGAAATGGTCCACGTCGATCATGAGCAGGGACAGGGGCTGGCGGTAGCGCTGGTGGCGCTTGAGTTCCTGCACCAGCCGCTCGTCGAAGCTGCGGCGGTTGTGGATGCGGGTCAGGCCGTCGTGGTCGGCGCGCAGCTTGATCTCGCGGAAGACTAGGGCGTTGCGCAGGGCCAGGCCCAGGTGGTTCACGGCCGCGTGCAGGGTCTGGATCTGGTCCTTGCCCAGGCGCACGTCCTGGTCGCTCTGCAGGGCCATGCAGCCGTAGTAGTGCTCCCCGGCCTTGAGCGGCAGGGCCACCACCCGGCCCTGCATCGGGCCTTCGGTCTCCAGCACGGCCTTTTCCGGGCCGCAGACGTGGTGCACCTGGTAGGAATCGGGCCTGCCGCCCATGCGCGAGGCGCTCTGGAGCAGGAATTCGGCCCAGGAGGCCTCGGCCTGCGGGCTCATGCGGCAGTCCAGGAAGACCTCGGCCTCGGTATGCTCATCCTCGGTCCCGCGCTGCCAGAACACGGCGTTCAGCTGGCGCACGGGCAGGAGCATGCGGAAATCGTTCTTGGCCGAGAGCAGCAGGGCCGCCGGATCCATGGTCTCGGTGGCGCTGGAGAGGATCTTGTTCAGGAACAGGAGCTGGTCGGTCTTGCGGGCCAGCAGCTCGCGCTCCAGGAAGATCTCCTCGGTCATGCGGTAGATGTCGGAATAGAGGCTGGTGACCTCCTTGGCCCGGAACAGGGCGTCCTGGACCTTGGCCCGGGTGAGCGGGGTGCGCACCACGGTGAGGAAGCCCTCTTCCAGGACCTCCTCGATCTCCACGGCCTTGTCCGAATCCTCCTGGATGAGGATGCGCTGGGTCTGCTCCAGGTTGCGGTAGGCCTCCCGGTTGTGTTCGGGAATGGCGTTCCAGACGCGCCAGGGAATCCAGGCGGCGGAGGGCTTTTCGCCCTTGTCCAGCTCGCGGCCCCGGGGCAGGGCGCCGCTCTGGAAGTTGCGCAGGAAAAATGCCGGGCCGGTGGCCTCCTGGATCTGGGAGCTCTCGGATTCGTTCAACCCGAGGCCCCACATGAGTTCCGGTCGCTTGCCTCGCTTCATGCCTGGTCTCCTTGACGGAAAATACTGCCGGACAGGTGTCCCGCACCGGGAATTTGCAAGAACAGCGCCAAGCAATGCCGCTGTAATGAAGTCATGAGTTCAACGAGTTGCGAACACGGCGGGCGTCGGAAAATTGTGCGGCCCGGGCCGAAACCCTTTGACAAAGCCACTCAAGTAGGATTTGAACCGGGCATGAACGGACAACGCCTGTTCGGCAGCCTGGACCCCTTTCTGGAACCCGGCCCCGTGCTCGGCAGGAAGATGGCCAACGCCCAATTCCTGCGGTTCCTGCTCCAGGCCGACCCCTTCGACGAGTATCATTTCTTCCTGGCCGACCAGGGCCTGCGCGACGGCCTGTCCGGCCAGCTGGCCCGGCTCTTCCCGGACCTCTGGGCCTCGGGCCGGGTGCAACTGCCGGACCGCAGGACCCTGCCCCGGGCCTTGGCGGAAAAGGACTTCCACTGCTTCCACCAGTCCGACTGCATCCTCCATCCGCCGCACCTGGCCCGCGTGCGCAACGCCTGCTCGCGCCGCATCTTCCCCATCACCGGGCCCATCCACTCCCTGTCCTACGCCGACTATCCCGCGCGCTTCCTGGCCCACCTCTGGCCCGGGACCACGGCCCGGGACTGCATCGTGGCCACCTCGCGCACAGGCCGCCAGGCTGTGGAGAACCAGTTCGCGGCCCTGCGCCGGGACTACGGCCTGCCGCCCGAGTCCTTTCCGGCCCCGCGTCTGGCCCTGATCCCCCTGGGCGTGGACCCGGACGAGTTCCAGGAACCCTCGCGCGATACCCGCGAGGCGGCCCGCGCGGCCCTGAACCTGCCTCAGGGCCGGGTTCTGTCCCTGGTCTTCGGCCGCATCTCGCACTACTCCAAGATGGACCTCCTGCCCCTGCTGCGGGCCTACCAGAGCCTCTTCGCCCAGGGCGTGGACCGCGCCTCCGCGGGCCTGATCCTGGCGGGCTGGGTGGAGGAGGGCGACGACTTCCCGGGCATCGTCCAGGAGCTGGCCAGGAACATCGGCCTGGAGCTGCGCGTCTTCGCGCGGCCCGATCCCCTGACCAAGGCCCGGCTCTACGAGGCCTGCGACCTGTTCGTGTCCATCGCGGACAATCCCCAGGAGACCTTCGGCCTGACGCTGCTGGAGGCCGCGGCCGCCGGCCTGCCCGTGGTGGCCTCGGACTACGACGGGTACAAGGACCTGGCGGTCCACGGCGAGACCGGACTGCTGGTGCCCACCGTGGGCCCGGCCGCCACCCCGGCCGCGGACCTCATGGCCCCGCTGCTGCCGGACAACCAGTACCATCTCTATCTGGCCCAATCCCTGGCCGTGGACGTGAACGCCCTGGCCCGCGCCCTGGAGTCCCTCACGGCCAGCCCCCGGCTGCGCCTGGACCTGGGCCGGGCCGGACGCAGGCGCGCCCTGGCCGAGTTCTCCTGGCCCTCGGTCATCAAGCGCCACTTGGCCCTCTGGGACGAGCTGAACGCCCTGCCCGTGGACGAGGCCCGCGCCCGCAGCGCCCGCCATCCCCTGCACCCGGCATTCGGTCCGCTCTTCGGCCACTATCCCACGCAGACCCTGGCCCCGGAGGCGCGCCTCGTCCTGGGCCGCACGGGCCAGGCCTTCTACCGCGGCAAGGACTTCCCTCTGATCTACGCCGGGCTGGAGAGCCTGGTGGACGCCGAGGCCCTCAAGAAGCTCCTGTTCCTGGCCCGCAAGCCGGCCTCCGCAGTGGAGATCCAGGAGCGGCTGGCTGAAATGGCCGGGCTCAAGACGGAGCAGTCCGCGTTCCTGCTGCTCTGGGCCCTCAAGCACGACCTGCTGGAACCCGCGCCGTGAAGAACATCCGGGCGGTCCGCCAGCACACCGCCCTGCAGGAGCGGGGAGGCGCGGCTCGCGTGGCCCGGCTCCTGCACGAACGCCTGCCCGGCCTGGGTCTGGCTTCGGAGCTGAGTTTCGAGACGGCCGAGGAGCCGGGCGCGCAAGCCACCCCGGCGGCGGAGGCCGGACGCGGCCTGGCCGGGGACACGCTCCTGCACCTGCATGCCAGCCTGGACTGGCCCGCGCTGCTGGCCGCCCTGCCCGGGGACCGGCCCCTGGCCCTGACCCTGCACGACGCCGGACTGCTCACCGGCGGCTGCGCCTATCCCCTGGACTGTCCCGGCGCGGCCGAAGGCTGTCCGGAACCCTGCCCGCGGGGATTCGCCCGGGCCAGGGAGCGCCAGACCCTGCAGCTCGGGCGCCTGCGCCGCCTGGGTCCGGCCCTGGCCGCGCCCTCGTCCTGGCTGGCCGGGCTGGCCCGCGCGGCCTTGCCCGGGCTTGCCGTGACGGTCATCCCCAACGGCGTGCCCTGGCCCGGGCGGCGGCCCTCCAGGGCCCTGGCCCGCAAGGCCCTGGGCATCGCGCCCCAGGCCCGGGTGGTGGTCTTCGCGGCCCACGGCGGGGCCGAGGCGGCCTACAAGTCCGGCCCGCGCTGGGCCGAATACTGGCAGGGCCTCAAGAAACGCGCGCCCGGGGCGCTCGGCTTCGCGGTGGGCGGCCGGGAGGCCCGGCGGGACGGGGATTTCGTCACCTGGCCCTATGTGGACCGGCAGCGGATGGACCTGCTGTTCAGCGCCGCGGACCTCCTTTTCTATCCCACCCTGGCCGACAACCACCCCCTGGTGGTGCTGGAGGCCATGAGCCGGGGCGCGGCCTGCGCGGCCTTCGCCGTGGGCGGCCTGCCCGAGCAGATCGTGGACGGGGTGAGCGGCATCCTGGTCCCGCCGGGCCAGGACCAGGTCCTGCTGGACGCGGCCGGGGCCCTGCTGGCCTCCCCGGCCCGGCTGCGCGAAATGGGCGAGCAGGCCTTTTCCCGCGGCGCGGCCCGCTTTACAGCCGAACGCATGGCCGGGGACTATCTCCGCTTCCTCCGCGCCTGATCCGCCGCGCCTTGCCGCGGCCCGGCCGGGCGGGTACAAGGAAGGAAACCAAGCCTCGGCAGGAACCCATGTCCGACGAGAGCCCCATCCCCCCGGCCCGCAACGCCAGCCTGGCCCTGGAGCGCCATCTGCGGGCCGTGTTCGAGACCGCCGCGGACGGCATCTGGATCACCGCGGCCGACGGCACCATCCTGGACCTGAACCCCGCGGCCCTGGCCCGCAACCGGCTTTCGGTCGAGGAGGTCGTGGGCCGCAACGTCCAGAGCATCGTGGACCAGGGCGTGGTGGACCGTTCGGCCACGCTGGAGGTCCTCAAACGCCGCCGCCAGGTGAGCTTCGTGCAGCAGCTGGGCCGCACGGGCCAGCACATCCTGGTCACGGGCGTGCCGGTGTTCGGGACGGGCGGCGCGATCGAGCACGTGGTGGTCTTCGAGCGCGACGTCACGGACCTGAAGAACATGCGCCAGGTCATGGAGGAGGACCGCCGCGCCCGGCGCAAGGCCCAGGAGGAACTCTCCGAGCTCAACCTCATGGAACTGGCCGACCGCGAGATCGTGGCCGAGAGCAAGGAGATGCGCCAGGCCCTGTCCACCTGCCTCAAGCTGGCCCGCAGCGAGGCCCCGGTGGTGCTCATCCTGGGCGAGTCCGGCACGGGCAAGGGCCTCCTGGCCAAGTTCCTGCACCAGAGCGGACCCCACGCCGCGGGGCCGTTCATCCAGATCAGCTGCGGCTCCCTGCCGCCCGCGCTGTTCGAGGCCGAACTCTTCGGCCACGAGCAGGGGGCCTACAGCGGGGCCACCGAGGCCAAGGCCGGGCTCCTGGAGCTGGCCCGGGGCGGAACGTTTTTCCTGGACGAGGTGGCGGACCTGCCCCTGGAGATCCAGTCCAAGCTGCTCCAGTGCCTGGACCAGCGCTCCTACTACCCCCTGGGCGGCCGCCAGGCCCGCAGCGTGGACTGCCGCATCCTGGCCGCCTCCAACCGCGACCTGGGGGATCTGGCCGCGCGCAAGCGCTTCCGCCAGGACCTCTACTACCGGCTTTCGGGCTTCGAGCTGCGCATCCCGCCCCTGCGCGAGCGGCCCGAGGACGTCTTCGGCCTGGCCCTGGCCCTGCTGGACAAGCTCAACGCCGAGTACCGCACCCGTAAGCGCCTGAGCCCCCGGGCCGTGAATCTGCTCCAGAACCATCCCTTCCCGGGCAATGTGCGCGAACTCCAGGGCTTGCTGCACAAGGCCGTGGTCATTTCCGAGGACGACCTCCTGGACGGGTTCCTGGCCGAGACCCTGGGCGGCCAGACCCGCGGAACCGGGCAGGGCGGCGGGCTCGCGGACGAGCTGGACGCCCTGGAGCGCGAACTGCTCCTGCGGGCCGCGGCTTCCTGCCGCACCACCCGGCAGATGGCCCAGCACCTGGGCCTGAGCCAGCCCACCCTGGTGCGCAAGCTGCGCAAGCACGGCCTGCGTCCCGGCGCGGCCAAATCCGGGAGGGGACCAGGTCTTTCCGTGGAGCGTTTGACAAAATAGTCACATTGATTAGCCGATCAAAATCGGAAATATTTCACCGGGATGTATGGGGATTTGACAGGAACCCGGGCAGGAGGAAAAACGGCTTCGCCAAGGCCGTGAATTCCTTTGAAGACGATCTTGACAATAACGTAAACATTTTTTTTCGAGCCAGAACTGAATCAAAAGTAAATCCAATCAAAAAAGCAAACTACAGCATTTTTTTGATTCATATTTAAATCAACAAAAAAGAACCCCCGGCCCAGGCATTTGCAACATGCCGGAATACAACATCTATCTCCGCCTGGCCCGGGCCTTGCTCATGCCCCTGTCCGGGGCGCCGTTCCTGGCCGCCTCCGAAACCCTGTGAGCGAGGTGGGATTTCCATGTCCAACGCATCGGCTTCCCTGCTCGAGCGCCGCCGGCAAGCGGTGCCCCGGGGCGTCTCCAACCTGAGCAGCTGTTTCGTGCAAAGCGCTTCCGGCGCCACCATCACCGACGTGGATGGCCGGACGTTCATCGATTTCGTAGGCGGCATAGGCGTGAACAACGTGGGCCACTGCCACCCCAAGGTGGTGGAGGCCGTGCGCGAACAGGCCGGACGCCTGCTCCACGCCTGCTTCCACGTGGCCATGTATGAGCCCTACGTGGCCCTGGCCGAAAAGCTCTGCGCCTCCACCCCTGGCAGCTTTCCCAAGAAGGCCGTGCTCCTGAACAGCGGCGCCGAGGCCGTGGAGAACGCGGTGAAGATCTGCCGCAAGGCCACCGGCCGCATGGGCGTGGTGGTCTTCGAGAACGCCTTCCACGGCCGCACGCTGCTGACCATGAGCATGACCAGCAAGGTCAAGCCCTACAAGTTCGGCTTCGGCCCCTTCGCCCCGGAGATCTACCGCATGCCCAGCGCCTACTGCTACCGCTGCTCCCTGGGCAAGACCTACCCCTCCTGCGGCCTGGCCTGCGCCGAGCGCCTGGAGCAGTTCTTCATCGACCACGCCGCGGCCGAGACCCTGGCCTGCGTGGTGGCCGAGCCGGTCATGGGCGAGGGCGGCTTCATCGTGCCGCCGCCGGGCTACTTCAAGCGCATCCAGGAGATCTGCAACAAGCACGGGATCATCTTCGTGGCCGACGAGATCCAGAGCGGCATCGGCCGCACCGGCACACTCTTCGCCATGGAGCAGCACGGGGTGGAGGCCGACATCACCCTCACCGCCAAGAGCATGGGCGGCGGCCTGCCCATCTCGGCCGTGGTGGGCAAGGCCGAGATCATGGACGCTCCCGAGCTGGGCGGCCTGGGCGGCACCTACGGCGGCAATCCCGTGTCCTGCGCCGCGGCCCTGGCCGTGTTCAAGGTCATCGAGGAGGAGAACCTCCTGCAGCGCGCCCGCGACCTGGGCGTCCGCATCCGGAGCGTGTTCGAGGACTGGGCCAAGGATATGCCCTGCATCGGCGACATCCGCGGCCTGGGCCCCATGCTGGCCCTGGAGCTGGTGCACGACCGCGGCACCCGCGTCCCGGCGGGCAAGGAGGCCAAGGCCGTGGTGGCCAAGTGCGTGGAAAAGGGCCTGCTCATCCTCTCCTGCGGGCACCACGGCAACGTGCTGCGCATGCTCATGCCCCTGGTGGCCGGCGAGGACGAACTGACCCGCGGCCTGGCCATACTCAAGGAAACCCTGACCGAGGTCTTCGGTCAGGGCAGCTAGTCTGGAGCGATCATGACGATGGTATCGACCAATCCGGCCACGGGCCGGGTCATGGAAACCTTCGAAACCTGGAGCAGGGAGGCCACGGCGCAGGTCCTGGACGAGGTGCGCGAGGCCTTTCTCGGCTGGCGCGCCGCGCCCCTGGCCGAACGCACCGGGGTCCTGCGCAAGGCGGCCGCGATCCTCAAGGACGAGGCCCAGATCCTGGCCCGGATCATGGCCGAGGAGATGGGGAAGCCCGTGCGCCAGGGCGCGGGCGAGGCCGAGAAGTGCGCCCTGGTCTGCGAGTTCTACGCCGAGAACGCGGCCCACTTCCTGGCCCCGGAACCGGCGGAGGGCGGCGGCCTGCGCGCCTACCTCTCTTTCGAGCCCCTGGGGACCATCCTGGCGGTCATGCCCTGGAACTTCCCGTTCTGGCAGGTCTTCCGCCTGGCCTGTCCCTGCCTGGCCGCGGGCAACGCCGTGGTCCTCAAGCACGCCTCCAACGTGCCCCGCTGCGCCCTGGCCATCGAGGACATCTTCCGCCGCGCCGGGGCGCCCAAGAACGTGTTCCGCGCCCTGATGATCGGTTCCCGCCAGGTGGAGGCCGTGATCCAGCACAAGAGCGTGGCCGCGGTGAGCCTCACGGGCAGCGGCCCGGCCGGGGCCAGCGTGGCCGCGGCGGCCGGCCGCGCGCTCAAGCCGAGCCTGCTGGAGCTGGGCGGCAGCGACCCCTTCGTGGTCCTGGCCGACGCCGACTTCGAGGCCGCGGCCGCGGCCGGGTCCATGGCCCGCTGCCTGAACGCCGGGCAGACCTGCATCGCGGCCAAGCGCTTCATCGTGGAGGACCCGGTTTACGAGCCCTTCCTCGAACTGCTGGCGGGCAAGGTCAAGGCCCTCAAGGTGGGCGATCCCCTGGACCCCGCCACCGAGGTGGGCCCCCTGGCCCGGCCCGATCTGGTGGACGAACTCCAGACCCAGGTGGACGCCTCCCTGGCCGCCGGAGCGCGGCTGGTGCTGGGCGGCAAGCCCGTCAAGGGCCAGGGCTGCTTCTACCCGCCCACCCTGCTGGCCGACGTGACCCCGGACATGGCCGTGTTCCGCGAGGAAACCTTCGGCCCGGTGGCCGCGGTCATCCGGGCCAAGGACGCGGAGCACGCCCTGGCGCTGGCCAACGACACCGAGTTCGGCCTGGGCGCCAGCATCTGGACCCGCGACCTGGCCCGGGGCGAGGCCCTGGCCCGGCGCATCGAGGCCGGCAGCGTGTTCATCAACGGCATGGTCAAGAGCGATCCGCGCCTGCCCTTCGGCGGCATCAAGGCCTCGGGCTACGGCCGGGAGCTCTCCTACTTCGGCATCCGACAATTCGTGAACGTCAAGACCGTGTGGGTGGGCTGAACCCCCGCCTCCGCGACCAGGAGCGCCCGTGAGTCTGGAAGCATACGCCATCTACAAAACCTATGGGGAGGTGCAGGCCCTGCACAACGTGGACCTGGTCGCCAAGCGGGGCGAATTCTTCACCCTGCTGGGACCGTCGGGCTGCGGCAAGACCACTCTCCTGCGGATCATCGCCGGGCTGGAACTGCCGGACTCGGGCACGGTCATGCTCTCCGGTCAGAAGATCACCACCCTGCCCGCCAACGAACGCAACGTGAACACGGTGTTCCAGAGCTACGCCCTGTTCCCGCACTTGAGCATCTATGAAAACGTGGCCTTCGGCCTGCGTTCCCGCCGGTTCCCCAAGGCCGAGGTGGAGGCCAAGGTCAAGACCGCCCTGACCATGGTCCACATGGAGACGCTGGGCGACCGTTTCCCGCACCAGCTCTCCGGTGGCCAGAAGCAGCGCGTGGCCCTGGCCCGCGCCCTGGTCTGCGAGCCCGAGGTCCTGCTCCTGGACGAGCCCATGTCGGCCCTGGACGCCAAGCTGCGCCAGGCCGTGCAGGCCGAACTCAGGCAGCTCCAGCAGTCCCTGGGCAAGACCTTCATCCTGGTGACCCACGACCAGGAGGAGGCCCTCACCGTGTCGGACCGCATCGCGGTCATGCGCCGCGGCCGCATCGAGCAGTTCGGCCCGGCGCGGGAGATCTACGAAAAGCCCAAGAACCGCTACGTGGCAGACTTCCTGGGCAAGGCCAACATCATCAAGGCCCGCCGAGCCGACGGCGGCGTGATGACCGACTTCGGCTTCATGCGGACCAATGGCAAGATGGAGTGGGAGGAGGGCTACGTGGCCATCCGGCCGGAGAACGTGGTTTTCCACACCCAGAAGCCCGCGGTGAACGGCGTGGAGCTCACCGCGGCCGAGGTCTTCTACCGCGGCGACCACGTGGAGGTCTGGCTGGAGCCGGGCGCCCTGCGCATGCGCGCCGCGCCGCGCCGGGGCATCGCCAAGGGCGACCTGATCTGGGTCGAGCTCCTGCCCAGCGGACTGGTGGTGCTCGATGAGTAGCCATCTCGTCTGGCACGGAGAACTGACCACCCGCAAGACGCTCCTGCGCCGGGGCTTCTACTTCGCGGCTCCGGGCATGATCTGGATCCTGCTCTTCCTGGCCCTGCCGAGCCTGCTCCTCGTCGTGGTCAGCTTCACCACGCGCGGGGCCTACGGCCAGATCGAGTGGTCCTTCACCCTGGAGAACTTCAAGCGGCTCTGCGGATTCGGCCTCTACGGCTGGTCCGCGGACTACTTCATCATCCTCTTCCGCAGCGTGCACGTGGCCTTTTGGACCACGCTCATCTGCATCCTGCTCTCCTATCCGCTCTGCTTCTACATCGCCAACAAGCCCGAGCGGACGCGCTACTTCTGGCTCACGCTCATCATCATCCCGTTCTGGACCAACCTGGTCATCCGGGCCTACGCCTGGCTCCTGGTCCTGGCCCCGCAGCTGCCCCTGGCCAGGATCGCCAACGCCCTGGGCCTGGTCCCCGAGGGCACGCCGCTCTATCCCAGCTCGTTCGCGGTCTATCTGGGCATGGTGGCCACCTTCCTGCCCTTCGTGGCCCTGCCGCTCTATTCCAGCGTGGAGAAGCTGGACTGGGCCCTGGTGGAGGCGGCCAACGACCTCTACGCGGGCAAGATCCGGGTCTTCCTCCACGCCATCTGGCCCCAGACCGTGCCGGGCATCTCCGTGGGCATCACGCTCACCTTCATCCCGGCCATGGGCATGTTCGTGATCCCGGACTTCCTGGGCGGGGCCAAGTACATGCTCATCGGCAACCTCATCCAGCAGCAGTTCGGCACCAGCCGCGACTGGCCCTTCGGCGCGGCCGTGAGCCTGGCGCTCATGGTCCTGACCCTTGTGGGGCTGCACTTCCAGCGCAAACGCGGCAAGAAGGTGGAACCCATATGAGACGCTTCCACTGGCTCGTGCCCGCGACCGCCCTGGGCGCCCTGGCCTTCCTCTACGTCCCGCTCATGGCCGTGGCCGTGTTCTCGGTGAACAACTCCCGCTTCGGCCTGTCCTGGCAGGGCTTCACCCTGAAGTGGTACGCCAAGCTCTTCGCCAACGAGCAGATCCTGGAAGCGGCCTGGAACACCCTCATGCTGGCCACCATCTCCACGGTGGTGGCCACGGTCATCGGCACCATCCTGGCCATCGGCCTGGACCGCTTCCCCTGGTCCAAACGCTCCTTCAGCCTGCTGGACATCAACCTGCACCTGCCCGTGGTCACGCCGGAGATCGTCTTCGCCGCGGCCCTGGCCGTGGCCTTCGGCGTGCTGCGCCTGGTCTTCTCCATCTTCGAGCCGGGCCTTCTGAACATGATCATCGGCCACATCACCTTCCAGGTCTCCTTCGTGGCCCTGGTGGTGCGCGCGAGGCTCGAGGCCATCACCTCGGACTTCGAGGAGGCCGCGCGCGACCTGTACGCGGACAACGCCTATCTCCTGCGCCGGGTCATGCTGCCTCTGCTCAAGCCGGGCATCGTGGGCGGGGCCATGCTGGCCTTCACCCTGTCCCTGGACGACTTTGTGGTCAGCTTCTTCACCGCCGGTCCCACCTCCGTCACGCTGCCGCTCTACATCTACGCCATCGTGCGCCGCGGCGTGACGCCTGAGATCCATGCGCTCTCCACGCTGGCCCTCACGGTCACCGTGGTCCTGGTCATGCTTTCCGAACGGTTCACCCGAAAACAGAACAAGGAGTAAGGTATGCGCAAGCTTCTCATGGCCCTGGCGTTGGTCCTCCTGGCCGCCAACCTGGCCTTTGCGGCGGACAAGGAAATGCGGCTGTTCATCTGGTCCGAGTACATGCCGGAAGACTTTGTTCCGAATTTCGAGAAGCAGACCGGCATCAAGGTGCGGGTGGACTACTACGAGTCCATGGAGGAGATGATCGCCAAACTCCAGGCCGGCGGCGTCTCTCAGTACGACGTGGTCGTGCCCTCGGACTACGTCATCCCGACCATGGTCAAGCTCGACCTCTTGAAGGAGCTGGACCACGCCAAGATCCCGAACATGAAGAACCTGGCCTCCACCTTCGTGAACCCGCCCTATGACCCGGGCAACAAGTACACGGCCGCCTACCAGTGGGGCACCCTGGGCATGATGTACAAAAAGGACAAGGTCCCCGGGAACCCGCCGTCCTGGGCCGTGATGTTCGACGAGAGCAAGCAGCTGGGCCCGTTCGTGCTCATCGACTCCACCCGCGAGATGCTGGGCTGCGCCCTGGCCTACATGGGCAAGGACGTGAACACCACGGACAAGAAGGACCTGGACGCCCTGGCCGCGCTCATGCTCAAGGTCAAGAAGAGCAAGTACTTCCAGGGATTCGAAGTGGGCACCGGCGCCCGCAGCAAGGTCGTGGCCGGCGCGGCCATCGCGGCCATCGTTTACAACGGCGACGGCCTGCGCGCCGTGGCCGAGGACCCGTCCTCGGCCTTCGCCAACCCGGCCGAGGGCACGGTCATGTGGGTGGACAACATGTGCATCCCCAAGAAGGCCCCGAACTCCGAAGCCGCCTACAAGTTCATCAACTACGTGCTGGACGCCAAGACCGGCGCCGCGCTCTCCAACTGGACCCAGTACCCCACGCCCAACAAGGCCGCCATGGCCTTCATCAATCCCGACGACCTGAAGAATCCGGCCATCTATCCGTCGGACGCCTACATGAAGAAGCTCCAGTTCCTGCGCGACCTGGGCAAGGACACGCGGCTCTATGACGAGCTGTGGACCATGATCAAGACCCGCTAGGACTCCGCGAAGGGGCCGGGGAGGTGCGCCTTCCCGGCCCCACCGGGTCCGGAGGGGGGCCCGGCAACCCGAACCAAGGATGCATCATGCAACGTGACATGCAACTGGCCCACAAGGAAGCTGCCCGCATTCTCGATCTCGTCAGGCGCCCGGTGACGGACATCTCCCGCGAGGAGCGCGAGCGCGTCTCCCGCGACACCGTGGACAACTTCGCCAACCACATCAACAAGGGATTTCTCCAGTACCGCAAGTCCGTGACCGAGTCCGGCGGCTTCGCGGTCACGGAATGGGTGGGCCAGGGCTCCATCCTGCGCGACGCCCTGGACCGCGAATACCTGGACATGCTCGGCGGCTTCGGCCTCTACAGTTACGGCATCCGCCACCCGCGCATCGTGGAGGCGGTCAAGGCCCAGCTGGACCGCTCGCCCCAGTATAGCCAGGAGATGCTCGACCCCCTGCGGGCGCAGCTGGCCAAGATCCTGGCCCTGATGACCCCGGGCGACATCCAGTACGGATTTTTCGCCAACTCCGGCACCGAGGCCGTGGAAGGCGCGCTCAAGCTGGCCAAGCTCTCCACCGGCAAGTCCGGCTTCGTGTCCATGCTCAAGGGCTTCCACGGCAAGACCCTGGGGTCCCTCTCGGTCATGGGCAAGTCCGTGTTCCGCCAGCCGCTCCTTCCCCTTCTCGACGGCGTCCGCTTCGTGCCCTTCGGCGACGCGGACGCGGTGGAGCAGGTACTGGCCGCCGCCGAAGCCGTGGGCGACGGCATCGCCGCGGTCATCGCCGAGCCCGTGCAGGGCGAGGCCGGGGCCGTGATCCCGCCCGACGATTTCTGGCCCCGCCTGCGCGAAATCTGTGACCGCTACAAGGTCCTGCTCATCGCCGACGAGGTGCAGACCGGCTTCGGCCGCACCGGCGCGGTCTTCGGCCTGGACCACTGGAACGTGGCCCCGGACATCATCTGCTTCGGCAAGGCCCTGGGCGGCGGCGTGGTGCCCCTGTCCGCGTTCATGGCCACCCCGGAGATCTGGAAGGTGCTGGAGCCCAACCCCTTCATGCACACCACCACCACGGGCGGCAACCCGCTGGCCTGCGCCTCGGCCCTGGCGGCCATCGAGGTGCTCTTCGACGAGGACCTGGCGGGCCAGGCCAAGACCAAGGGCGAGTACATGCTCGGCAAGCTGCGGGAGATGGCCGCCCGCCACCCCGGCATCTTCCGGGAGATTCGCGGCAAGGGCCTGCTCATCGGCCTGGAGTTCGTGGACAACGAGATCGGCTACAAGGTGGCGGCCGGGCTTTTCGCCCGCAACGTGCTCACCGCCGGAACCCTGACCAACGCCCAGTGCATCCGCATCGAACCGGCGCTGAACGTGCCGCAGGAGATCCTCGACGAAGTGCTCAACCGGCTGGAGGACGTCCTCCGGCACATCAAGCCCTGAACCGCGATCGACCCCTGAAGAGAGGAGACGGCTCATGGACATGAAGCTCTGGATCGACGGCAAGTGGACCAAAGGCGCCAAGGGCAAGACCATGCCCGTGGAGAACCCGGCCACCAAGAAGACCGTGGGCACGGTGGTGGCCGCCACCGTGGAGGACGTGAACAAGGCCGTGGCCGCGGCCAAGGCCGCGTTCAAGGACGGCCGCTGGTCGGGCCTGACCCCCTCGGAGCGTTCCAAGGCCATCTGGAAGCTGGCCGACCTTCTGGAGCGGCACATGGAGGAGTTCGCCAGGGTGGAGTCCGAGGACACGGGCAAGCCCTACGAGTTCCTGGCCCTGGGCGGCGACCTGCCGTTCTGCGTGGACAACCTGCGCTTCTTCGCCGCCGCGGCCCGCGACACCCACGGCCACCACGCGGGCGAGTACATGAAGGGCTACACCTCCATCTACCGCCGGGAGCCCGTGGGCGTGGTGGGCCAGATCGCGCCCTGGAACTATCCCATCCTGATGGCCGTGTGGAAGCTGGGCCCGGCCCTGGCCGCGGGCTGCACCACGGTGCTCAAGCCCGCCTCCCTGACCCCGCGCACCTCGCTCATGCTGGCCGAGCTGACCAAGGAGGCCGGCATCCCGGACGGCGTGGTCAACGTGCTCACCGGCAGCGTGGGCGAGGCCCTGGTCAAGCATCCGGACGTGCGCATGGTCAGTCTCACCGGCGCCACCGAGACCGGCCGCGCCATCATGCGCACCGCCGCCGAGACCTTGAAGCGCGTGCACCTGGAGCTGGGCGGCAAGGCCCCGCTCATCGTCTTCGAGGACGCCGACGCCGAGCTGGTGGCGGCCAAGGCCTCCCTGGCCGCCTTCTGCAACACGGGCCAGGACTGCACCGCGGCCACCCGCGTCTATGTGCACAAGAGCCGCCTCAAGGAGATCACTGCGGCCCTGGTGGCGGCCATGAAGGCCGTCAAGGTGGGCGATCCCTTCGCCTCCGGCACGCAGATGGGTCCGCTCATCTCGGCCGGTCACCTCAAGGCCGTGTCCGGTTTCGTGGAGCGGGCCAAGGCCGAGGGCGGCAAGGTGCTTTGCGGCGGCAAGCCCGCCAAGGGCCCGGGCTACTTCTACGAGCCTACGGTCATCGCCGGGGCGAGCCAGAAGTCCGAGATCGTGCAGAACGAGGTCTTCGGCCCGGTGCTTACGGTCCTGCCCTTCAAGGACGAGGCCCAGGCCGTCGAGCTGGCCAACGACGTGGTTTACGGCCTGGCCTCCTCGGTCTTCACCCAGGACGTGGGCCGGGCCATGCGCGTGTCTGCGGCCCTGGAGTTCGGCACGGTCTGGATCAACGACCACCTGCCGCTCACCTCGGAGACGCCCCACGGCGGCTTCAAGCAGTCCGGCTTCGGCAAGGACCTCTCCAGCGAGGCGGTGGGCGACTACCTCATCACCAAGCATGTGATGATCCAGAGGGGATGATGAATCCGCTCATTCAGGCGGAGGGGGCGGTGGGCCGCCCCCCCGCCATCATGGCCCCGCCCAGGCGGCCGCCCATGCGCGTGCCCGTGCGGGTCCCGGCCTGCGACGGCCTGTACATGCCCGCGGAGTGGGAGCCCCACGCCGCCTGCTGGATGGCTTGGCCCTGCCTGGACATCCTCTGGGGCGAGGGCCTGGCCGCGGCCCGCGCGGCCTACGCCGAGGTGGCCCGGACCATCGCCCGCTTCGAGCCGGTGATCATGCTGGCCCGGCCCGAGCACGTGGAGGAGGCCGCGGCCTTCTGCGGGCCTTCCGTGCGCACGCTGGCCATGCCCATCGAGGATTCCTGGACCCGCGACTCCGGCCCCACCTTCCTGACGGACGGCGCTGGCGGTGTGGCCGGGGTGGACTGGGTCTTCAACTCCTGGGGCCACTTCTACACCCGCGACACCACGGACGAGGCCATCGCCCTGGGCATCCTGGCCCGGCTCGGCATGCGGCGCTACGCCGCGCCCTTCATCCTGGAGGGCGGCTCCATCCACGTGGACGGGCAGGGCACGCTCCTCACCACCGAGCAGTGCCTCCTGGACCCCCGGCGCAACGCGGGCATGGAGAAGCGCGATTTCGAGGAGCTTTTCGAGGCCTACCTCGGGGTGCGCAAGGTCATCTGGCTGGGCGAGGGCCTGGAGGGCGACGACACCAACGGCCACGTGGACATCGTGGCCTGCTTCGCCCGGCCCGGCCTGGTGCTCCTGCACCGCTGCCAGGACGGCGGGGACCCCAACCGCCGCGTCTATGAGGACAGCCTGCGCCGCCTGGAGCTGACCACCGACGCCTCGGGCCGCCCCCTGGAGATCATCCCCCTGGACCAGCCGGCCCGGCGCGAGCACCAGGGCAAGCGCCTGGACCTCTCCTACGTCAACTTCTACCTGGCCAACGGCGCAGTGGTCCTGCCCGGCTTCGGCGACCCCGCGGACCAGGAGGCCCTGGCCACCCTGCGCCGCCTGTACCCGGAGCGCGAGGTGGTCCAGCTGCCCGGCCTGGACATCTTCAAGGGCGGGGGCGGCATCCACTGCATCACCCAGCAGCAGCCCGCGGGCGCGCCCCTGCAGCCGTTCTGATCCCCGGAGGAGACATGTCCCACGTCGTGCTGGCCGCCACCCAGATGGCCTGCTCCGAGAGCGAGGAGCGCAACCTGAAGCGGGCCGAGGACCTGGTGCGCCGGGCGGCAGGCCAGGGCGCGCAGATCATCCTGCTCCAGGAGCTGTTCTCGGGCCCGTACTTTTGCAAGGACCAGCGCCTGGAAGACCTGGCCCTGGCCAGGACCGTGGACGAGAGCCCGGCCGTGCGGCGCATGAGCGCCCTGGCCGCGGAGCTCGGCGTGGTCCTGCCCGTGAGCTTCTACGAGCGCGCCGGGCAGGCCCTGTACAACTCCCTGGCCATGGTCGATGCCGACGGCCGGGTGCTGGGGGTCTATCGCAAGACGCACATCCCCCAGGGGCCGGGCTACGAGGAGAAGTACTACTTCAGCCCGGGCGACACGGGCTTCAGGGTCTGGGACACCCGCTACGGCCGGGTGGGCGCGGGCGTCTGCTGGGACCAGTGGTTTCCGGAAACGGCCCGCTGCCTGGCCCTGCTCGGCGCGGACGTGCTTCTCTACCCCACGGCCATCGGCTCCGAGCCCAGGGCCCCGGGGTTCGACTCCTCGGGCCACTGGACCCGGGTCATGCAGGGCCACGCCGGGGCCAACATGACGCCGCTGGCGGCCTCCAACCGCGTGGGCGCGGAGCAGGGCGAGAGCTTCTCCATGACCTTCTACGGCTCGTCCTTCATCGCCGGGCCGTACGGCGAGATCGTGGCCCAGGCGGGCCGCTCCGAGGAGACCGTGCTCACCGCGGCCTTCGACTTCGAGGCCATCCGCCTCCAGCGCGCGGCCTGGGGCCTGTTCCGGGATCGCCGGCCGGACTGCTACGCGCCCCTGTTGACCCTGGACGGCCGCCCTCCCAGGCGTTAGGACACCCCATGCCCACGCTCTTCACCAACGCCACCTTCGTCACCCTGGACGGCCAGCGCCGCTGCCAGGCCATGGCCGTGGAAAACGGCCGCATCGCCGCCCTGGGGACTCGGGAGGAGCTGGCCCCGTTCCTGGACCGCGGCTTCACGTCCTGCGACCTGGGCGGCGGCTTCGTCCTGCCCGGATTCCACGACTGCCATTCGCACATGATCCTCACCGGCATCATGTCCCTGGGCCTGAACCTCTCGCGCGTCACGTCCCTGGCCGAGGTGCAGGACCTGATCCGCGACGCGGCTCGGGGCCTGCCCAAGGGCGAGTTCGTGCGCGGCTTCCTGCTGGAGGACTTGAACCTGCGCGACGGACGCCCGCCGCTGCGGGCCGACCTGGACGCGGCCGCGCCGGACCATCCGGTGCTCATCATCCACCCCAGCTGCCACCGCTGCTTCCTGAACACCGCGGGGCTCAAGGCCCTGGGCGTGCCCCTGGACCTGCCCGGCCTGGACCTGGAGCGCGGCGAGCCCACGGGCGTGATCCGCGACCCGGGCATCCTGACCTTCATCTTTCCGGCCATGCTCCGGAGCATGGAGCGCGCGCACCTGGACGCGGCCTGCGCCGAGGCCGCGCGCCTGGCCCTGGCCGCGGGCGTCACCACGGTGCAGAGCATGGAGGGCGGCGAGCTGACCCCGGGCTGCTCGCCCGTGCTCCTGGCCAACGCGGACCGCCTGCCTGTGCGCGTGGTCTGCTGGAACCAGAGCATGAACATCGCCGAGGTCCAGGGCCTGGGCCTGCCCCGCGTGGGCGGCTGCATCTGCGCCGACGGCGAGCTGGACGCGCGCACGGCCGCGCTCTTCGAGCCCTACTGCAACGACCCGGAGAACGACGGCACGCTCCTCTACAGCCAGGAGACCATGGACGGGTTCGCGGAAAAGGCCCACGGCCTGGGCCTCCAGCTCACCGTGCACTGCGAGTCCGAGCGGGCCATCGAGCAGGTGCTGCGCGCCCTGGAAAAGGCCCTGCGCAAGCATCCGCGCGCCGGCCACCGCCACCGCATCGAGCATTTCGAGCTGCCCACCTGGGACCAGTGCGAGCGCCTGGCCCGGGCCGGGATCATCGCCTCCATGCAGCCCGCGTTCCTGCCCGAGTTCATCGGCGGCGACCGCCTGGCCCACAGCCTGGAGCTCTTCGGCCCGCACCGCGTGCGCCGTCTCCACCCCTACCGTTTCATCCTGGACGCCGGGGTGCGCGTGTGCGGCGGTTCGGACAGCCCGGTGACGCCCTACAGCCCCCTGGAAGGGATCCGGGCGGCTGCGGCCCATCCCTTCCCGGAACAGGCCGTGAGCGTGCGCGAGGCCGTGGAGATGTTCACCACTCAGGCGGCCTTCAGCGTGTTCCAGGAGCAGGACAAGGGCACCCTGGCCGAGGGCAGGCTGGCCGACTTCACGGTCCTGGACCGCGACCTCCTGGCCCTGGCCCCGGAACAGGTCTGCGAGGCCCGGGTGCAGCGGGTCTTTGTGGACGGGGAGGAGCGCGGCGTCTGAACCGCGCGCAACCGAGGAAAAGGAAGGGGGGGCCTTGGCCCCCCTTTTTCATTCCATGCCTGCGCCCGCGGCCCAGAGATAGTAGAATCCCGCGCGCGGCGGCAAGAGCCAGGGCGTCTGCACGTTGATGAGCGCCGGGCCCTTGGCCGAGGACTCGGCCGAGGGGTTGTAGATCGTGTCGTCCGGGTATTCGCTGCGCCGGAAGACCACCACCTCGGCCTCGGGCGAAAGGCCCGCCAGCTCCCTGGTCTGGTCCAGGGCCTCGGGCATGTAGGCGATGCCGTCCACCAGGCCCAGGTCCAGGGCCTGGGCCGCGGTATAGACCGAGGCCGACCCCACCCGGCTGGCGGCCTCCCCGTCCAGGTGGCGGCGTTCCCGCACCAGGCCCAGGAAGCGGTCGCCCATGTCCTGGATGATGGCCTGGAGCTGGGCCGCCTCGGCCGGGGTGTCTGGCCGGAAGGGCGAGGCCATGTCCTTGTTCTGGCCGGACTTGCTGACCTCCACCTCCACCCCGATCTTGTCCAGGAGCCCGTGCACCTTGGGCCGGTAGAACACCGCGCCCACCGAGCCCGTGACCGTGGTGGGGTGGGCCAGGATGCGGTCCGCGGGCAGGGCCACGTAGTAGCCGCCCGAGGCCGCCAGGTCCATGAGCACGGCCACCACCGGGATCTTGGTCCGTTCGCGGAAGGCGGTGATCTCGTGGTACAGGATGTCGCTGGCCGTGACCCCGCCGCCGGGCGAGTTGATCTGGAGCACCACGGCCTTGATGTGCTCGTCCTCTTCGGCCAGGCGGAGCTGGCTGACCACGTCCTGGACCATGCTCGGCCGGGTGCTCATGAAGCCCTCGCGGGGCTCTTCGCTGATGATCCCGTTCACGGGCAGGAGCAGGACCCGGCCCGAGGAGTCCGTGCCCTCGAGCACGTATTCCTCCAGCGGGTCGGTGGCGTCGGTGGCGAACTTGAGCTTGGGCGCGCAGGCGGCGAGCAGCAGGGCCGCGGCCAGGGCCAGGAGCAGGGTGCGGCGCATGGGGACCTCCGGTCCAGGCTATACACCGGGGTCCGCGCGCGGGCAACGGCCATGGACAGCGCAGGCCCGGATGCACTACAAGGGCGGCATGAGCGATATGGCCCAGCGCAAGGCCGCCCTGCGCAAGGAGATGCTGGCCCTGCGCGCGGCGCTTGCCCCGGAGCGCGCGGCGCAGAACTCCCTGGCCGTCACCGGGCTGGTGCGCGACATTCCCCGCTGGCGTAGCGCGGCCGAGGTCCTGGCCTACTGGCCCGCGAAGAACGAGCTGGACACCCGGCCGCTCATCGCCGGGCTCTGGGGCCGGGGCGCGCGCGTGCTCCTGCCGCGCTGCCGCCCGGACCAGCCCGGCATCGCGGACCTGGCCGGGGTTTCCTGCGAGGCCGACCTGGCGCCGGGCGCGTTCTCCATCATGGAGCCCGGCCCGGCCTGCGCCGTGACCGCCGACGCCGCGCCGGACGTGATCCTGGTGCCGGGCCTGGCCTTCGACCGCCAGGGCCGCCGCCTGGGGTTCGGCGGGGGCTACTACGACCGGCTCCTGGCCCTGCCGAATCTGGCCCGCGCCCTCAAGATCGGCCTGGCCCACGGCTTCCAGGTGCGCGACGAACTGCCGGCGGAATCCTGGGACCTGCCCGTGGATGCGGTCTGCTCCGAGGAGGGCCTGCTGTGGTTCGTGTAGCCTTCTTTCCCTTCGTCTTTCCGAACATCCCCTCGGTGGGCGCGGCGTTCACCTCGCGCCGGGGCGGGGCCAGCAAGGGGCCGTTTTCCGCGGCCAACCTCTCCCTGGACGTGGGCGACGAACCCGCGGCCGTGGTCGCCAACCGCACGGCCTTGCGGGAGCGCCTGGGTTTCGGGGCCTGGACCGAGGTGCGCCAGGTGCACGGGGAGGCCATGCTTTTCGACCCCGAGCCCGGCCCCATCGACGCGCCCGGCGTGATCGAGGCCGACGCCCTGGCCACGGCCCGGCCGGGCCAGGCCCTGGTCATCAAGACCGCGGACTGCCAGCCCATCCTCCTGGCGCACCGGCAGGGGAAACACGTGGCCGCGGTGCACGCGGGCTGGCGCGGCAACCGCATCAATCTGCCGGGTTCGGCCGTGGCGCGCTTCTGCGAGACCTACAAGCTGAAGCCCCGCGACGTGCTGGCCGTGCGCGGCCCCAGCCTGGGCCCGGAGTCTGCGGAATTCACCCGCTTCGATGCGGAGTTCGGCCCGGAGTTCGCGGATTACTTCGACCCCGCCCGGCGCACCGTGGACCTCTGGCGGCTCACCCGGGACCAGCTCCTGGCGGCCGGGCTTTTGCCTGGGAATGTTTTCGGCCTGGAGTTCTGCACCCGGGCCATGCGCGACACCTTCTTCTCCTACCGCCGCAACGCCACCACCGGACGTCAGGCCGGGATCATCTGGCTCCGCCCCTAGGCGGGCCCTGCAGCCTGCGCGCCAGGGCCGGGCCCGCCACGGGCAGGGCGTCGAACGGGAGGGCCGTCCGCCGCGGACAGAGAAGAGCCATGCCGGCGCGTCATGCTAGGCCGGGAAATTCGCCCGCCGCGTCTTGTTCTTGATGGGTCCGCCCCAGATCTTGGAGTTGGGCACGGTGACCACCTCGGCCTCGGTGAGGACCACGGTCATGGTCACGGTGATCTCCTGGACCACGCCGTCCACGCCCCCGGCCGAGACCGTGTCGCCCACGCCGAAGGGCCGGTAGATCATGAGCAGCACGCCCGCAGCCAGGTTGCCCAGGGCGTCCTTGGCCGCGAAGCCGAGCACGAAGCCGGTGACGGACAGGCCCGCGATGAATCCGGCCACGTCGAAGCCCAGGGTGCCCAGGACCACGGCCAGGAGCACGAGCCAGAGCGCGGCCGAGAGCGCCCGCCGGGCAAAGGACGTGAGCGTGGGGTCGAGCTTGGTCCGCTCCATGGTCCGGGTCAGGGCCGCGCAGGCCAGGCGCACGGCGAACCAGCCGACGACCAGGATGACCGCGGCCCGGATCCAGACCGGGGCGCCGCTGAAATAGGCCATGGGAATGTCCATGATGCTTCCTCCTCGGGGTCAGGGTTCCGCGTGTTCCGGGGCGCCGCGCAGGACGATCCAGCCCAGGACGCCCGCAAGCAGCGATGCGGCCAGCACCGCGATCTTGGCCATGGCTTCGGTGGCCGGGTCCTCGAAGGCCAGGCCGCTGATGAAGATGGACATGGTGAAGCCGATGCCCGCCAGGCAGCCCGCGCCCCAGAGGTGGCGCGCGGTCACGCCCTCCAGCGGGGCGCTCAGCTTGAGCCGGGTCAGGACCAGGGCCGCCAGGGCCACGCCCAGGGGCTTGCCCAGGAGCAGTCCGGCCATGAGCCCCAGGCCCAGGGGCCGGGCCAGGCCCGGGTCGCCGGAGAGATCCACGCCCGCGTTGGCCAGGGCGAAGAGCGGCATGACCCCCAGGGCCATCCAGGGATGGAGCAGGGCCTCCAGCCGCTGCAGGGGCGTCTCGGCCTCGCGGCAGGCCGTGCGCAGGGCGAGCAGGAGCTTGTGGCGTTGCGTGTTGCGCAGCATGCCCCGGCCCATCTCGTGGGCTTGCTGGAACTCGTCCAGCAGGTTGCGGGCCTGGCTCAGGAATTCCGCGCCGCCCTGGCGGGGCCGGGCCGGAATGGCGGCCGCGGCCAGGACCCCGGCCACGGTGGCGTGCACCCCGGACTTGAGAAAGGCCAGCCAGAGGGCCGAGCCGAGCAGGAGATAGGTCAGGGAGTGGCGCAGGCCCAGGGCGTTGGCCCCGGCCATGCAGCCCAGGAGCAGGAAGCCGAGGCCCAGGAAGGTCCAGTCGATGGACCCGGTGTAGAACAGGGCGATGACCAGCACCGCCCCGATGTCGTCCACGATGGCCACGGCCGTGAGGAAGATCTTGAGGCTGGTGGGGGCGCGGCGGCCCAAAAGCGAGAGCACGCCCAGGGCGAAGGCGATGTCCGTGGCCATGGGGATGCCCCAGCCCTGGGCCTGGGGCGTGCCGTGGTTGAAGGCCAGGAAGATGGCCGCGGGCAGACACATGCCGCCCAGGGCCGCGGCGATGGGCAGCAGGGCCTGGCGCGGGGAGGACAGCTCGCCCACCAGGATCTCCCGTTTGATCTCCAGGCCCACCACGAAGAAGAACACGGCCATGACGCCGTCGTTGATCCAGAGCAGCAGGGGCTTGGACAGGGTCAGGGAACCCAGGCCCACGCTCACAGGCGTGCTCCAGAGGGCGTGGTAGGACGCAGCCCAGGGGGAATTGGCCCAGGCCAGGGCCAGGGCCGTGGCCGCCAGCAGGAGCAGGCCGCCCGAGGCGCTGGTCTGGAAGAACTGCTGGAAGGGGTAGAGCACGAAGTCGATGGGCTCGCGAAGCCGGGTTCTCATGTTCGCATCATGCGGCAAGCCCGGGGAAACGGCAAGGGAATTCGGGAATCAGGCGATGCGCAGGGGCGGCCGGGCAGGGTCGGCGGGCGCGGCCCGGCCGATGACCGCGGCCAGGTCGCCGTTCTCCCGGAGCAGGGCCACGGCCTGGTCCAGCTTGTGTTCCGGCACGCCCAGGAGCAGGCCGCCCGAGGTCTGGGCGTCGAAGACCAGGTCCGTGAGGATGGGGTCCAGGCCCGGGGCGGCCTCGGTCTTCGGGGCGTAGTGCCTGCGGTTGCAGAGGCTGCCGCCGGGCAGAAGCCCCATGGCCGCCAGCCCGGGCACGGGCTCCAGGAAGGGTACGGCGGAAAGCTCGATCTCCACGGCCAGGCCTGCGGACTGGGCCATTTCCAGGAGGTGCCCGCCCAGGCCGAAGCCCGTGACGTCCGTGGCCGCGCGCAGGGACAGCTCGCGGATGACCCTGGCCCCGCCGGCGTTGAGCCGTCCGCACCAGCGCACGATGAGGGCCTCGAATTCCTGCCAGCCCTCCCACTGGGCCTTGATCGCCGTGGCCAGGACCCCGGTGCCGATGGGCTTGGTCAGGACCAGGGCGTCGCCGGGGCGGAGTCCGCCCTTGATGGCCAACTTGTCCGGGTCCACGGCTCCGGACACGGCCAGGCCGAACTTCAGCTCCTCGTCGCTCACGCTGTGGCCCCCGGCCGGGGCCGCGCCCGCGGCCAGGACCTGGTCGCGGCCGCCGCGCAGGATCTCCCGGAGCACCCAGCCGGGCATCTTGTTCTGCGGGAAGCAGACGATGTTCATGGCGGCCCAGGGCTCGCCGCCCATGGCATAGACGTCGGACAGGGAGTTGGCCGCGGCGATGCGGCCGAATTCGTAGGGGTCATTCACCAGGGGCGTGAGGAAGTCCACGGTCTGGACCAGGGCCTTGCCCGGGGGGAAGGAAAGGACGCAGGCGTCCTCATGCTCCCCGCCGGCCCCGGCCAGGATGCGTGGATCAGGGCTCTTGGACAGCCCGCTGAGCGCTTCCTCCAGGTCCCCGGGAGGAATCTTGGCGGCTCAACCCGCCGCGCGGACGCTGCGGACCAGATCGTACCTGGGCATGCCCTGCTCCTTGGTGCTGTTCACGTGGACGGGGGGGGGGGGGGGG
>JAWRKD010000098.1:0-8182 GCA_040307135.1 Desulfovibrionaceae bacterium | reverse complement strand
CCCCCCCCCCCCCCCCCCCCCCCCCCCCCCCCCCCCCCCCCCCCCCCCCCCCCCCCCCCCCCCCCCCCCCCCCCCCCCCCCCCCCCCCCCCCCCCCCCCCCCCCCCCCGCCGGAGGCATCCCAAGGAGTGATGCACATGCTGGTTCCTTTTGCGCGGCCGTGCGTGGAGGCGCGGTTCGTGTCGCGGCACAAGCGTTTCACCGTGCTGGTGGAACGCGGGGGAAGGCGGTTCGCGGCGCACACGAACAACACGGGCTCCATGCTGGGGCTCTTGCGGCCCGGGGCGCGGGCGCTGTTGTCCGAGTCGGACAATCCGGCGCGCAAGCTCAAGCACACGCTGGAGATGGTGGAGTGCGGCGGCCTGTGGGCGGGCGTGAACACGTCCGCGCCGCTGCGGCTGCTGCGGGCCGCGTTCAAGGCCGGGAGGCTGGAGGACGCGGCAGGCTACGGGGCGTTCCGCAGCGAGGTGGGGTTCGGGGATTCGCGGCTGGACGCGCTGCTGGAGGGGCCGCGCGGGCGGCTCTGGGTGGAGTGCAAGAACGTGACCCTGGTGGAGGACGGCGGGGTGGCGCAGTTCCCGGACGCGGTCACGGAGCGGGGGCGCAAGCATCTGTGGGCCTTGGCGCGGGCCGTGGAGAGCGGGGACCGGGCCGCGCTGTTCTTCTGCGCGCAGCGGGGGGACGCGGCCTGCTTCGGCCCGGCCTGGGCCGTGGACCCGGCGTACGGCGAGGCCCTGCAGGAAGTGCTGGACAAGGGCGTGGAGCTGTGGGCATACCGGGCGCTGGTCACGCCCCGGGGCCTGGATCTGGGTCCCCGCTTGCCCCTGGTCCGGGGCTGATCCGGAGAATCCATGCTGCGGCTCGTGCTCGGGGCCTTCATCATCAGCCTGTCGCCGGTGTTCGTGAAGCTGGCCCACGTGCCGCCGGACGTCTCGGCCTTCTACCGCATGTTCTTCGGCGGCCTGGGGCTGTGGCTCGGGGTGCGGCTGCGCGGGGCGGAGCTGCTGCCGCCGCCCAAGGCGCGGCCCGCGGCCCTGGCCTGCGCCCTGTTCTTCGGCCTGGACCTCATGTGCTGGCACCGTTCGGTGCTCTTCATCGGCCCGGGGCTGGCCACGGTGCTCGGCAATTTCCAGGCCTTCCTGCTGGCGGCCCACGGCGTGCTCGTGCTCAAGGAGCGGCCCGGCCCGCGCTTCCTGCTGGCCCTGCCCCTGGCCCTGGCGGGTCTGGGGCTCATGGTGGGGCCGCAGTGGTCCCAGGCCCCGGGCGACTACCGGCTGGGCGTGGGCTTCGGCCTGCTCACGGCGGTGTGGTACGCGGGCTTCCTGCTCTCGCTCAAGCGCGCGGCCGTGCGCGGCGGCAACCCGGACCCCATGAGCGTGATGGCCGTGGTTTCGCTGGGGTCGGCGCTGTTCCTGGGCCTTGAGGCCGCAGCCACGGGCCAGTCCTTCGCCATCCCGGACGCCCAATCCTGGGCCGCGCTGCTGGCCTACGGCCTGCTGGGGCAGGTGCTGGGCTGGGTGCTCATCACCACGGCCATGAAGACGGCGCGGGCGGCGCTGGTGGGGCTGCTGCTCCTGGCCCAGCCCGCCCTGGCCTGCGTCTGGGACGTGCTCTTCTTCCAGAAGCCGTTCACGGGCCTGGAGGTGACGGGCGTGGCCGTGGCCCTGGCGGCCATCTTCCTGGGGGCCACGGCCCGGGGCGGGCGCGGGGCCTGACCGGGCCGCGTTGTGTTTTGCCCGGAACTCTGGCAAGCAGGAGCGGCAATCAAGGGAAACAGGGCATGATCGACACCCGCGCGCCGGAAAAGACGGAAATCTTCCCGAAAAAAGTGAGCAGGGCCCAGGCCGTGGACACGGGCATGGCCCTGGTCCTGGCCTGCCTGCTCCTGGGCCTGTTCCGGGAGCGTCCGGGCTGGTTCGCGGCGGCCGCGGCCCTGCTCGTGCTGAACATGACGGTCCCGGCCCTGTTCAAGCCGGCGGCCAGGGTCTGGCTGGGCCTGGCCCACGTGCTCGGCTCGGTCATGTCGCGGGTGCTGCTCACCGTGGTCTTCTGCCTGGTGGTCACGCCCATGGGCCTGGCGCGCCGGGCCATGGGCCGCGACAGCCTGCGCCTGCGGCAGTTCAAGAAGGACGATTCCTCGGTGTTCCAGGTCCGGGACCAGGCCTTCACGGCCAAGGACCTGGAGCATCCGTACTAGGAGCGCACATGGATTTTCTCCGCGACCTCTGGGGCTTTCTCAAAGTCCGCAAGAAGTTCTGGCTGCTGCCCATCATCCTAACCCTGCTCCTGTTCGGCGTGCTCATCGTGCTCTCCTCGGGCTCGGCCATCGCGCCCTTCATCTACACGCTGTTCTAGGGGGCCAGGTGTCCGGCGCGATCCTCGGCATTTCGGCCTTCTACCACGACTCGGCAGCGGCGCTGCTGGGGCCGGACGGCCGCATCCTGGCCGCGGCCCAGGAGGAGCGCTTCACGCGCAGGAAGCACGACCCGGGCTTCCCGCGACGGGCCGCGAAATACTGCCTGGAGGAAGCGGGCCTCACGCTGCACGACCTGGCGGCCGTGGCCTTCTACGACAAGCCCTACCTCAAGTTCGAGCGGCTCCTGGAGACGTACCACGCCTTCGCCCCGCGGGGGCTTGCGAGCTTCCTCTCGGCCATCCCGGTCTGGATCAAGGAAAAGCTCTTCATGCGCCGCATGCTCATGGAGGAGCTGGAGGGCCTGGGCCTGGACCGCGGGCGGCCCGGACCCCGGATCCTGTTCCCGGAGCACCACCTGTCCCACGCGGCCTCGGCCTTCTATCCCTCGCCCTTCGGGAGCGCGGCCATCCTCACCGTGGACGGGGTGGGCGAATGGGCCACCACCACCATCGGCCGGGGCCGGGGCGCGGACGTCGCCATCCTGCGCGAGCTGCACTTCCCGCACTCCCTGGGCCTGCTCTACTCGGCCTTCACGGCCTGGTGCGGCTTCAAGGTGAACTCCGGGGAGTACAAGCTCATGGGCCTGGCGCCCTACGGCGACCCGGACGGCGAGCGCACGAAGAAATACCGGCGGCTCATCCTGGACCGGCTCCTGGACCTGCGGCCCGACGGCTCCCTGCTCCTGAACATGGACTATTTCCAGTACGCCACGGGCCTGACCATGTGCGCCGAAGGCCCCTGGCAGGAGCTGTTCGGCCTGCCGCAGCGCGCGGCCGAGAGCGAGATCGGCCAGGAATACATGGACCTGGCCCTGGCCATCCAGCAGGTCACCGAGGAGGCCGTGTTCCGCTTGGCGGACACGGCGAAACAGCTCACCGGCGAGGACAACCTGGTCCTGGCCGGGGGCGTGGCGCTCAATTGCGTGGCCAACGGCAAGCTGCTGCGGCGCGGGCCGTTCCGGGACCTCTGGATCCAGCCCGCCGCGGGCGACGCGGGCGGGGCCCTGGGCGCGGCCCTGGCCGCCCGGCACATCTGGCTCGGCGCGGCGCGCGAGCCCCGGCCCCGGGACTCCATGGCCGGGGCCTACCTGGGGCCGGAGTACGGCCCCCTGGACGTGGCCCGCATGGCCCGGCGCTTCAACGCGCCCTACACCACCTTTGCGGACTTCGACGCGCTCTGCTCCGAGGTGGCCGGGCTCCTGGCCCAGGGCCAGGCCGTGGGCTGGTTCCAGGGCCGCATGGAGTACGGGCCGCGGGCGCTGGGCAACCGGAGCATCCTGGGCGACCCCCGGCGGCCCGAGATGCAGAAGAAGCTCAACCTCAAGATCAAGCACCGCGAGGGCTTCCGGCCCTTCGCGCCCTCGGTCCTGGAGGAGGAGGCCGCGGCCTGCTTCGACCTGGACCGGCCCTCGCCCTACATGCTCCTGGTGGCCCAGGTGGCCGAGTCCCGGCTCAGGCCCCTGCCCGGGGGCTACGCCGCCCTGCCCCTGTGGGAGCGGCTCTACGTGCAGCGCTCGGACCTGCCCGCCATCACCCACGTGGACAACTCGGCGCGCATCCAGACCGTATCGCGCGAGACCAACCCGCGCTACTGGCGGCTCCTGGACGCCATGCGGCGCGAACAGGGCTGCCCGGTGCTGGTGAACACGAGCTTCAACGTGCGCGGCGAGCCCATCGTGCGCACGCCGCTCGACGCCTACACCTGCTTCATGCGCACGGAGATGGACGCCCTGGTCGTCGGCGACGCGCTGTTCCGCAAGGAAGAGCAGCCCGAGTGGCGCGAGGACGTGGACTGGCGGGGCGAGTTCGCGCTGGACTAGGCCCGGACCGCGACGAAAGACGAAAGGGCGGCGCTCCGCGAGGAACGCCGCCCTTTTTCGTGTGCGGAGCGGAAAACCCTACTGCACCAGGACCCAGGTGCCGTCGTCGTTGCGGTAGGCCTTGGCCTTGACCTTCTGGGGCTTGCCCTCGGAGTCCGTGGTCTCGATCCAGATGTCGCGGTAGGTCCGGTTGTCCGGGCCGGTATAGGCCGGTTCGGGCGTGGCCGAGTAGTAGCGGCCCGAGTCCGGGTTCTTCCACGTGGTGGTCTGGCCCGAGGGCTGGGTCTCCAGGGTGTGGTTGATCTGCTTCTGGTCGTTCTTGTCCAGCTCGTTGCCGATGACGTAGCCCAGGAGCAGGCCCGCGCCCGCGCCGATGGCCGCGCCGGTGAGCTTGTTCTTACTGGTCAGCGCGCCGACCAGGGCGCCGGCGGTGGCGCCCGCCGCCGCGCCGCTCTGGGCCTTGTTGGCGCAGCCCGCGGCCACCAGGGCCAGGGACAGGACCAGGATCATCGGGAGAATGCCTTTCCTCATCGCGTCATGCCTCCATATTTCCGCCGGAGCGGATCCCTGTCCCGCCCGGCCTGTGCTGCGTGATTCCCTGGATCGCCGAAGCAATCCGCGTGCCACGCCTGAACAAAGATATTTTACCCGATCCTCCGCAGGGCGCAAGCGCCCGGCCCGGGGCCTGACCCGGGCCGAAAAACGCCCCGCCGGAACGGTTCGGGGGATCGTTCCGGCGGGGACAGGGGGGGTGGACCGCTAAGCGGCCCAGGCATCGGCCGGGGAGCCGATCCAGGGCAATTCTATACATGCGCGGCAAAGAAAATCAAGCAACACGATAATTGCCCGCGTCGGGCCAGCGCGTGGGGGGAAGCCTCATTCTTGCGCACCCATGAACGAAATTTGCCCGCTAGACCGTCTCGCGCTCGCGGAAGCCCATGAGGAAGAGGATGGAGTCCAGGCCCAGGGTGGAGATGGACTGGCGCGCGCCCTGCTTGACCTTGGGCTTGGCGTGGAAGGCGATGCCCAGGCCCGCCAGGCCCAGCATGGGCAGGTCGTTGGCCCCGTCGCCCACGGCGATGACCTGCTGCAGGCTGATGTTCTCGGCCTTGGCCAGCTTCTTCAAGAGCTGGGCCTTCTTGGCCCCGTCCACCACGGGTCCGGCCAGCCTGCCGGTGAGCGCGCCGTTCTTGATCTCCAGCTCGTTGGCGAAGACGTAGTCGATGCCCAGGCGCTCCTGGAGCCGTTTGCCGAAGTAGGTGAAGCCGCCGGAGAGGATGGCGGTCTTGTAGCCCACGCGCTTGAGCGTGGCGATGAGCCGCTCCGCGCCCTCGGTCAGCGGCAGGGTCTCCGCCACCTCGGCCAGCACGCTCTCGGACAGGCCCTTGAGCAGGGAAAGCCGGGCCGTGAGGCTGGCCTTGAAGTCCAGCTCCCCGCGCATGGCCCGCTCGGTGATGGCCGCCACCTTGGCCCCGGCCCCGGCGCGCTTGGCCAGCTCGTCGATGACCTCGGCCTGGACCAGGGTGGAGTCCATGTCAAAGGCCACCAGGCGGCGGTTGCGGCGGAACACGTTGTCCTCCTGGAGCGCCACGTCCATGTCCAGGTCCTGGGCCGCGGCCAGGAAGCGCGCGCGCAGGGCCGCGGGGTCCCGGGGCGTGCCGCGCACGGAAAGCTCCACGCAGGCGATGCGCGAGGACCGGCCGTCCAGGGGCACCCGGCCCGAGAGCCGGGTGATGCGGTCGATGTTCAGACCCTCGGCCGAGAGCGCCGAGGCGATGCGCTCGATCTGGGCCGCGTTCACCCGGCGGGCGATGAGGGTCACGATGTGCCGGGCCTTGCCCTGGGCCTTGACCCAGGCTTCGTAGCGCTTGGCCGACAGGGGCAGGAGCTTCAATTCCACGCCCAGCTCGTGGGCCTTGAAGAGCACGTCCTTGAGGATGGGCGCGCTCTCGGACTGGGCCGGGATGTGGATGAGGATGCCGAGGGTCAGGGTGTTGTGGATGACCACCTGGCCCAGGTCCAGGATCTCGACCCCGTAGCGGGCCAGGACCCCGGTGAGGGCCGCTGTGATGCCGGGCCGGTCCTCGCCGGTGACGTGGATGAGGATGATCTCGCGCATGGCTCCCCTCGGCGTTTGCGCCAGCCTTGCCACAAAACGCCCCGCCAGTAAACGCCGGAACACGGCCCAGGCCCGGGGAAAGTCCCGCCTGCGTGATTTGTTACTTTTTTCACTTGACGCGCGCGCCCTTCACTGATTTCCTGTGCCCACGGAAGATTGCGGGTTTCCGGTCTTGAGTGCGTCCAAATCCCGACCCCGGGCCGCCATGCGGCCTGGCATCGCGCGAGGGCACCATGAGCGCTCCGAAAAAGACCCTCTCCCCGTCCGCAGCCGTCCTGGGCCTGGGCCTGGGGCTGGCCGCCCTGATCGCCGCCTCGGCCTTCCTCGCCAACCTCTACGCCACCCTCGCCCTGGCCGCGCTGGCCCTGGCCGCGGCCCTGGCCCTGGCCAAAATCCTGGCCGGACCGGCCCGGGGCTTTGCCCAGGCCCTGCGCCACATGGACCAGAACCGCCGCGACCTGGCCCTCAAGGAGCAGTGCCGCGCCTGGGGCCAGTGGGGCGAGCTGCCCGGCCTGGCGGGCGACCTCTTCGCCTACAACATCGAACGCCGGGAATACTACCGGGGCGCGGTGGTGGGCATGGGCAACCCCTTTTTCCTGGCCGACTCCCGGGGCGTCATCAGCCACGCCAGCCGCACCCTGTTCGAACTCTTGCGCAAGACCGAGAAGGAGGTGGTGGGCCAGAGCGTGGGCTCGGCCTTCGAGGGCCGCGACGGCGGCTCGTTCGCGGCCGAGGTCATGAGCCGCGGGACCAAGGCCCACGGCGAGCGCGACCTGGCCCTCTGGGACGGCCGTCACCTGCCCGTGTTCCTCTACGCGGACTGCATCCGCGACGGCAAGAACCAGGTCATCGGCTGCGTGGCCTCCATCGTGGACCTCACGCTCATCAAGGAGCAGGAGGCCAAGATCCGCCAGAACGAGGCCCAGATGCTGTCCCTGGGCCGGGAGATCAACGAGCTGGCCCAGCGCGCGGCCTCGGCCGCCGAGGAGCTGTCGGCCTCGGCCGACGAGCAGGCCCGGGGCGCGCAGCACCAGAAGCAGCAGACCGACTCCGTGGCCACGGCCATGGAGGAGATGCGCGCCACGGTGCTGGAGGTGGCCAAGAACGCCGGGGAGACCTCCCAGGCCGCGGGCGAGGCCAGCGAGTCCGCCACCCGGGGCGGCGGCCTGGTGAGCCAGGCCGTGGCGGGCATCGAGCAGGTGGCGGTCTCGGCCCGCAGGCTGGCCGGGGTCCTCTCCCAGCTCCAGGAGCAGTCCGCGGAGATCGGCCGCATCATCGGCGTCATCAACGAGATCGCGGACCAGACCAACCTGCTGGCGCTCAACGCGGCCATCGAGGCGGCCCGGGCCGGCGACGCGGGCCGCGGCTTCGCCGTGGTGGCCGACGAGGTGCGCAAGCTGGCCGAAAAGACCATGACCGCCACCAAGGAAGTGGAGGACGCGGTGAAGAAGATCCAGTCCGGCTCGCGCCAGGCCATCGACTCCATGGCCGAGACCGAGGCCCAGGTGGCCAGGGGCACCAAGCTTTCGGGCCAGGCCGGGCAGGCCATCTCCGAGGTCATGGGCCGCATCGAGGACATGACCGCCCGCGTGGCCCAGATCGCCACGGCCGCCGAGGAGCAGTCCGCGGCCGCCGAGGAGATCAACAAGAGCGTGGAGGAAATCGCCCACGTGGCCCGGGAGGCCGAGGAGGCCGCGGGCCAGACCGCCGCCGCCACCCGCGAGCTGGCCCACCTCTCGCATCAGCTGCTGACCCTGTCCAAGACCTTCGGCGCGTCCTGACCGGCTGCGCCGGATCCACGGCGAACAGAAAGGCGGGGCCGCGGCCCC
>JAWRKD010000097.1:0-14521 GCA_040307135.1 Desulfovibrionaceae bacterium | reverse complement strand
CAGCCGGGCTCCGGCCGCGGCCGAGGCGGGCAGGAGAAAGCGGTGGTCCGCGCCGATGACCCGGCGGACCATGTGCGGGGTGACCAGGCCCACGAAGCCGATGACGCCCAGGAAGGCGATGATCACGGACGTGACCAGGGTGGCCGCCAGCATGCCCAGGAGCCGCACCCGCTCCACGCGCACGCCCAGGCTCTTGGCCGTCTCGTCCCCGGCCTCCACGGCGTTGTAGTTCCAGGCGTTGGCCGTGAAGTAAACCGCAGCCCAGAGCGCGGCGCAGGCCAGGATGCCCACCTGCGTCCAGTCGGCCCGGGCCGTGTCGCCGAAGGTCCAGAAGACCATGGCCGCCAGCTGCACGTCGTCGGCCATGTACTGGAGGAACATGGTTCCGGCCGTGAACAGCGCGCCCAGGGCCACCCCGCCCAGGATCATGGTTTCCGGTCCGGCCCCTCGCCGCCGGGCCAGGCCCACGATGACCAGGGCCGCGGCCAGGCTGGCGGCAAAGGCCGCGGCCACGATGCACACGGGCTGGCTCAGGGCCACCAGACCGCCGCTGGCGGCGGTGAGCCTGCCGTCGCCCAGCAGGAGCACGGCCAGGGCCGCGCCGAAGGCCGCGGCATGGGAGATGCCCAGGGTGAACGGCGAGCCCAGGGGATTGCGCAGGATGGACTGCATGGCCGCGCCGGACAGGGAAAGCCCGGCCCCGGCGGCCAGGGCGGCCAGAGCCTGGGGCAGACGGATGTTCCAGAGGATCACGCGCGTGCGCTCGGACTCGGCCATGCCCAGCAGGGCGCGGACCACGGAGCCCAGGGAGAGGTCCGCCGCGCCCAGGCTCAGGGACACGGCCAGGGCCAGGACCGCGGCCGCGGCGAGCAGGACGATGAACGCGGCCTTGCGGTCCACGTAGCGGGCGTAGTCCTCGGGGATGTTGCCGTCCGCGAAGTGCATGGTCAGCGCAGGGGAATCTGCCGGAAGGCCAAGCCGTTGAAGAGCCGGTTCATCTCGCCGAAGACCGGCTTGCCCACCAGGAAGGTGTAGATGGCGTCGGCCTGGGCCGCGGGGTCCACGTCCCGGAAGCGCTCCGGGTGGAGCACCGCGCCCGCGAAATAGGCGTCGGCCAGGATGGAGCCGAAGTTCTGGGAGTACCAGTTGTAGGGCAACAGCCCATAGACCCTGCCGGATCGCACCGCCGTGAGGGTCTGATAGGCCGGGTCGGTCTTCAGCTCGTTCAGCCCTCCCGCCCCTTCGCCCATCTGGAGGGTGGCCAGGTCCAGAAACAGGACATCCGGGTTCCATTCCACGATCTTTTCCTTGGCCACGCTGGTCTGGCCCGAGGAGAGACCCGCGGCGGCCAGGTTGCGGACGTGCAGGAAGAGGAACGGCGGATAGCCCGGCTCCGTGGAGGTGAAGCCTTGCGGCCCCTTGTAGGCCACGCCGCCCACGTACACGCCGGGCTGCGCAGCGTCGGGCAGGCCCGCAACCCGCTTTTCCAGGTCCGCGATGTGCGCGTCGAAAAAGGCGATGACCGCCTCGGCCCGCTCCTGTTTGCCCAGCACCTCGCCAAAGGTCCGCAGCGCGGCATAGAAGTCCTGCCGCTTCAGGCCCAGGTCGCCGTAGCGCATGGCCACCACCGGGATGCCGGTCTTGCGTTCCAGCTCCTCGGGATTCGTGCCCATCTCGGGATTGACCTTGAGGATGACCTGGGGCTGGGGCGACAGGGCCAGGATGAGTTCCGGGTTGTCGTCGCCCCGGAAGCGGCCGAACACGGGCAGGTTCTTGAAGCCGGGGTTGGCGATGGCGTAGGGCCTGGCGTCGAACTGGCTGCGTTTGCCTTCGATGTCGTCCACGGCCACGGCCAGGCTCTGGGCCTGAAGATAGACCAGAAGCCGCAGGCAGCCGGAACCCGAGCAGATGACCCGCTCCACCTTGGCCGGGATGGTCACGTGCCGGCCCAGGGCGTCGGTGATCACGCGGGTTTCCCCGGCCAGGGCCGGGACGGCGCTCAACAGGAGCAGGACAAGGGCGAGGCAGCGGCGGACCATGGGGGCGCTCCGTTTTTATGGATACGGTTTATAGAATCTATCCTGTTTCAGGTTATGATTATATTTTTAGTGCCACCCATGAGGTACAAACTCTCAAATCCTGCGTCAACAGCATCCGGCCCTTTGAAACGCAAAAAAGCCCCGCTGGCGGGGCTTTTTTGCGTGACGGAAAAACCGGAACAGCTACTTGCGCACGAAGCGCACAAGCTTCTTCTCCTGGCCGGGCCGCAGGTCCAGGGTATGGGTGGAGCAGGAGATGCAGGGGTCGTAGGCCCGCACGAGCATGGACAGGATGAGCTCGATCTCGGCCTCGGGCCTGTCAGCCAGGACCGGGACCAGGGCCTCCATGTCCTTCTGGATGTTGGCGTGGTTCTGGTTGGTGGGGATGACGCAGTCCGCGGCGAAGATGCGGCCCTTGTCGTCGTACTCGTAGGCATGGAACAGGATGCCCCGGGGCACCTCCACCGCGCCCGCGCCCTTGCCCGCCTTGAGCCGCACGGGCGTCGGCTCCTCCTCGCGCAGGCCGCGGGCCAGCAGCATGTCGATGATGGCCAGGGAGTCCTCCACCGAATGCACGCACTCCACGAGCTGGGCCACGGTGTTCATGAACGGGTTGGTGCAGCCTTTTTTCAGGCCGAGCTTTTCCGCGGCCGCGGCCGCGCCCGGGGTAAGCTTTTCGGCGTTCAGGTTGAAGCGGGCCAGGGCCCCCACCATGTAGGACTCGGCCATGTTCTTGGTCCACTTGGCCGTGGACTGGGGCACGCAGTACTCCCGGGTCACGCTCTTGTAGTCGCGCACGGGATGCCGTTCGTCCAGGTTGGAGCCGATCTCGCCCCAGTACAGGGCATAGTCCGTGGGCGAGACCAGGGCCACATACTCGGTCTTGCGCTCAAAGGCCGGAATCTTTCCGGCCAGGGAGGCCACCAGATCCACCGCGAAGTTCAGGTTCGGCACGCTCTCCACCAGCAGCCGGCGCAGGAGCGTGAGATCCTCGGGCGTGGGGATCTTCATCCAGCCGCCCGGGGTCATGCGCTGGGGATGGGTGGTGCGGCCGCAGACCAGGCGGCAGAACTCGTTGGACATGCGCCGGGCCGCCACCAGCTTGAGCACGGCCTCCTTGTGCGTCTCGGCCAGCGGAATCACCGAGTCCACGCCCATCAGGTCCGGCAGGACCAGGTAGGCGATGTGCAGCAGGTGGCTCTGGAGGTTCTCGCCGTGGGTGGCCAGGCGGCGCAGGAGCAGGGTCTGCTCCGAGACGCGGATGTCCAGGGCGTCCTCGGTGGCCTGCAGCGAGGCCAGCTGGTGCCCGATGGAGCAGATGCCGCAGATGCGCGAAACGATGTGATGCACGTCCCGGTAGTCGCGGCCGATGAGCATGGCCTCGAAGAAACGCGGGGCTTCGGGCACCTCCCAGCGGCAGGCCGAGACCCGTCCGTCGGCCTCGATCTCCACCACTATGTTGCCGTGGCCTTCCACGCGGGTCAGGTAATGCACGTCCACCCGCTTGGCCGCGGGTTCCGCCTTGGATTGCGCCTTCTTCGCCATGTCGTCCTCGCAAGCCGCCTAGAGCGTGGCGGCGGTGTCTCCCAGGTAGAAACGGAGCAGGTCCTGCACGGCCTTGCGGTCGTGTCCTGTGCGGTCCAGAACGATGCGCGCCGAGTCCAGGTTGGCCCCGGGCACCAGGCCGCGGCAGCCCCAGCAGTGGGCCCCCTCGGTGACGCAGCAGGCCCCGCAGCCCGCCCGCGTGATGATGCCCAGGCACATGCGGCCCATCTCGAAGCGGCAGATGTTCCCGGCCAGCTTGCATTCCACGCAGACCGGCCAGTCGGGCAGCCAAGGCGTCTTGCCCAGGAGCACCTCCTTGACCACGCGGGCGAACTCGGCCGCGTCCACCGGACAGCCGGGCACCTCGGCGTCCACCTGGACCACGGCCTTGAGCGGCCGGGCCGGGGCCGTGGGATACCAGCGGGCCGAGGCCCCATAGACCTCTTCCCGATAGACGTTCTCGGACATGAAGTTCTTCAGGCAGTTGACCCCGCCGATGCAGGCGCAGGCCCCGAGAGCCACCAGGATCTTGGCCTGGGAGCGAATCTGCTTGAGCCGCTCCGCGTCCGCGGGCCGGGTGATGGAGCCCTCCACGAAGGCGATGTCGTAGTCCTGCCCCGAGCGCGTGGCCACCTCGCGGAAGTTCACCACTTCCACATGGCCCAGGATGTCCAGGAGCCGTTCCTCCAGGTTGGCCACCTGGAGCTGGTCGCCCTCGCACCCCGCGAAGTCGAAGAAGGCTATTTTCGGTTTGGCCGTCACGTGCGCCTCCGGGGGTTAGATGGCTTCCTGGTAGGCCTCGATGTCCGTGTAGCGGAACACGGGGCCGTCGATGCAGGCGTTCAGGTCGTTGATCTGGCAGTGCCCGCACTTGCCCAGGCCGCATTTCATGCGCCGCTCCAGGGAAACGTAGATCTGCTCCGCCGGGATGCCCATCTTGCGGCAATCCGCGATGACGAAGCGGTACATGACCGGCGGCCCCACCATGGCCACGTAGGTATTGACCGGGTCCAGCTGGACCTTGGGCAGAAGCGTGGTGATGAGCCCCACGTTGCCCTTCCAGGTCTCGTCCCCGCGGTCCACGGTCTCCAGCAGCTCCACGTCCCCGCGCGCGCTCAGGCGCTCCAGCTGGTCCGTGAAGATGCGCTCCTTGGGATCGCGGGTGCCCACCAGGACCACGATGCGGCCGAACTCCTCGCGGTGGCGGAGCTGGTAACGCAGCAGCGAGCGCAGCGGGATGTAGCCCAGGCCGCCGGCCACGAAAAGCGTGTCCTTGCCCACGAACTGCTGCACCGGGAAGAAGCTGCCGTAGGGGCCGCGGATGGCCACCTTCTGGCCGGGTTCGATGCTGTGCAGGGCCTGGGTCACGGCCCCGATCTTGCGCACGGCCAGCTCGAAGACGTTCTTCTGCTCCGGCGGCGAGCTGATGGAGAACGGAGCCTCGCCCACGCCGTAGATGGAGAGCTGGATGAACTGGCCGGGCTTGTGCGCCAGGGGCTTGCCGTTGTCCTGCTCGAAGGTGAACAGGGTCACGTAGTCCGAGAGCTGCTTCTTGGCCACCAGGGTCGCCGGGCGGGGCACGTAGGGCGAGAAGTTCTTAATACTCATTCCCGGACTCCTCCCAGAGTTCGTTGAACACGGCGAGCGGGTTGGCGATGCCCGCGGTGCAGGCCCGCACGCAGCGGCCGCAGCCCACGCAGCCCAGCTCGCCGATCTTGTCATAGATGTACTTGCCCTTGCGGAAGTAGCGGTGGCGGTAGCGGTCCAGGGCCTTGGGACGGAAGTTGTGGTTGCCGGCCACCAGGGCGAAGGACTCCAGCATGCAGCCGTCCCAGGCCCGGAAGCGCTCGCCCTTTTCCAGGCGGTCGTCGGCCTCCTCGCGGATGTCGAAGCAGTAGCAGGTGGGGCAGACCAGGTTGCACGAGCCGCAGGCCAGGCACATGACCGCGTACTTGCGCCAGATGGGAGAATCCCAGCTGCGGCCCAGGATGCGCGGGGTCTCCTCCCAGTTGTACTTGAGGGCGTTGGCCCGGGCCAGACCGGCGGCCCGGAGCTTGGCCCGGCGGGCGGCCTCGCGGTCCGCGGCCGTGGCCGCCATGACAGCCCCGGCCGCAAGCAGGAGCTCCTCGCCCTTGGCCGAGCCTACGGACACCAGGAAGGAGGCCGGACCGATCTTGGTCCAGTAGAGGTCGAAGCCGTGGTTCACACGGTCGCCGCCGATGCTGCCCCAGAAGGCCGTGGGCGAGACCGTGAGCGGGTCCAGGGCCATGACCACGGTGGCCTCGCGGCGACGCATGTAGTTCTGGTCCGGGCTACCGCTCTCCATGAGCTGGTCCAGCTGGTTCACGGCCTTGAGGTCGTAGGGGTGCAGGCCGAAGAGTATCTGCTTCGGGGCCTCGAACACGGGCTCGGCCGTGTAGGCCTTCAGGTCGTAACGCACCAGGGTCTCGCGCGGCGGCAGGAGGAAGCGCTTGGGCGGGTTGTAGGCCACATCGTATTCCCAGGCCACCTCCAGGCCTTCGCGCCAGGGCCTGAGGTCGAAGAAACCACCGCCCGCTGCGGCCGGGACGTAGAGCGCATACTCCTTGCTCCACTTGCGGAAGAGCTCCGGAAGCTGTTCCTGAAACACGGTATAGGTCGTGGTCATGGAACCCCCCTGAGGGATCGGCTGTGAGAGAATGTCCGACGTTATGCGGCAAGTCCACTCCAATGACAACCCATGTGCAGAAAAGAACTTGGCTTGATTCGCCAATCGATCCCCGCCCCCCCAAAAAAGCCCTTGCCAAGGCCCGGGAGTCTGGGTATAGGTTCTTTCCCTCGTGGGCGATTAACTCAGCGGTTAGAGTGCCATCTTCACACGGTGGAAGTCCCAGGTTCAAATCCCGGATCGCCCACCACGAGACCACAAGCCCCGGCTGCCGGGGCTTTTTTCGTTTGCGGAGCCGCCATGCGCCTGGTCCTGTTCCACCCGGAGATCCCGCCCAACACGGGCAACGTGGCCCGGCTCTGCGCGGCCACGGGCACCCCGTTGCACCTCATCGAACCTTTGGGCTTCTCCCTGGCCGACCGCTACCTCAAGCGCGCCGGCCTGGACTACTGGCCCCACGTGGACCTGCACGTGCACCCGGACATGGCCGCCTTCCTGCGCGAGGCGGCCCCGGCCCGGCTGGTGCTCTCCAGCGCCCGGGGCGGAACCCCGGCCCACCGCTTCGCCTTCGCCCCGGACGACGCCATTGTCCTGGGGCCGGAGACCACGGGCCTGTCCGGCGAGATCCTGGCCCTGTCCGAGCACCTGGTGCGCATCCCTATAAGAGGGGAGGTGCGCAGCCTGAACCTGTCCACGGCCGCGGGCATCCTGCTCCACGAAGCCCTGCGCCAGAGCGGGGGCCTGGACTAGCCCGCCTTGCGAAGCCCCCTGTTTGCCGCTACAGTCCGGTCCCAACAAAGGACTCCTCATGCGGCTTCTCATCACCGGCGGCTGCGGCTTCATCGGCACGAATTTCATCCAGGGAATCCTGGCCGCGCATCCGGACTGGACCGTGGTCAACCTGGACAAGCTGACCTACGCGGGCAACCGCCACAATCTCGCGGAGATCGAGGCGGCCCACTCAGGCGGCCTGGACCCGCGCTACGTCTTCGTCCACGGCGACATCGCGGACCGCGACCTGGTGCTTGCGCTCCTGGAGGAGCACCGCCTGGAGGCCATCGTCAACTTCGCGGCCGAGTCCCACGTGGACCGCTCCATCAGCGACCCGGCCCCGTTCCTGAACACCAACGTCATGGGCGCGCAGAACCTCATGGAGTGCGCCCGTATCCGCCGCCTGCGGCGCTTCGTGCAGGTCTCCACGGACGAGGTTTACGGCAGCCTGGGGCCGGACGGGGCCTTCACCGAGGACACCCCGCTGCGGCCCAACTCGCCCTACTCCGCATCCAAGGCCTCGGCCGACCTGCTCTGCCGGGCCTACCGCGAGACGTACAACCTGCCGGTCATCGTCACCCGCTGCTCCAACAACTACGGCCCCTACCAGTTCCCGGAAAAGCTCATCCCGCTCATGTTCCTCAAGGCCCAGGCGAACGAGCCCCTGCCGGTCTACGGCCAGGGCCTCAACGTGCGCGACTGGATCTGGGTGGAGGACCACTGCCGCGGCGTGGAGCTGGCCCTGACCCGCGGCGAGCCCGGCGCCGTGTACAACTTCGGCGGAGCCTCGGAGCGCGCCAACCTGGACGTGGTGAAGAGCATCCTGCGCCACCTGGACCGGCCCGAGTCTCTCATCCGCTTCGTCACGGACCGGCCCGGCCACGACCAGCGCTACGCCATGGACTTCTCCAAGGCCGCCCGGGAGCTGGGCTTCGCGCCCTCCCTGGACTTCGAGACCGGCCTGGCCCGCACCCTGGACTGGTACAGGAACAACGGCCCTTGGCTGGAATCCGTGCAGAGCGGGGCCTACCGCCGGTTCATGGACCAGTGGTACGGAGAGCGCGCGTGAGCCTGGCCGGGGCAAGAGTCGCGGTCTTCGGCGGCAAGCGCGGCCTCCTGGGCCAGGCCCTGGTGCGCGCCCTGGCCCGGGCCAAGGCCCAGCCCCTGGCCCTGTCCTCCGAGGACTTCGACCCTCTGGACGCCCGCGCCCTGGAACGCTTCCTCCAGGACGAGCGGCCGGACTGGGTCTGCAACGCCGCGGCCTACACGGCCGTGGACCTGGCCGAGGACGAGCCCGCGGCGGCCTACCGCCTGAACCGCGACCTGCCCGCGCTCCTGGGCCGGGCCTGCGGCGAGCGTGGGCTTCTGCTCGTGCACTTCAGCACGGATTTCGTGTTCGGCGGCGACTCCCAGGAGCCCTACAAGCCCGGGGACGAGCCGCATCCGCTCTCGGTTTACGGCGGCAGCAAACTGGCCGGGGAGCAGACCCTGGCGGGACTTTCCGACGTGCTCATCCTGCGCACGGCCTGGCTCTTCGGCCCAGGCCGGAGCAACTTCGTGGCCAAGATCCTGGATCTGGCCAAAACCCGCGAGGAGCTCGCCGTGGTCCACGACCAGGAGGGCTCGCCCACCTACACCCCGGACCTGGCCCAGGGAACCCTGGCCCTGGTCGAGGCCGGGGCGCGCGGGCTCTTCCACCTGGCCAACGCGGGCCGCGCCTCCTGGTGCGAGCTGGCCACCGAGGCCATCGGCCTGGCCGGGCTGCCCTGCCGGGTGCGGCCCATCCTTGCCGCGGCCTGGCCCGCCAAGGCCGTGCGCCCGGCCTTTTCCGTGCTGGACACCACGGCCTTCACCCGGGCCACGGGCGTCACCCCGCGCCCCTGGCTCCAGGCCCTGCGGGACTATGTGTTCGGGGATCTGAAACTCGGAAAGTGAGGCCTAGCCCTCGCGGGACAGGTCGCGCACCTTGAGGTTGGCCTCGGCCAGGTGGTCGGCCAGCAACGTCACGATGAACCGGTGCACGGCCGCGGCCACGCGCGGGGCCTTGGTCTGGAGCGCCTGGAAGTGCCCGGCCGAGAGCCGGTGAAGCACGCATTTCTGGGTGGCCACCACCGAGGCCGAGCGCGGGGCCGTGGTGTACAGGCCCATCTCGCCGAAGACCGTGCCCGGCCCCAGTTTTTTGAGCCGCAGGATGCGGCCCCCCTCCATCTCCAGTTCGATGTTCACGGTGCCGGATTCCACGAAGTACAGGGCGTCGGGCGCGTCGCCCTGGTGGAAGACGTAGTCGCCCTTGCGCACCTCCAGCCGGGTGAGCACGGCCAGGAGCTGGGGCACGGCGGCCGGGTCCGGGAAGACCGGGGCCAGGAGCTCGGCCAGGGGCTTGTCCGGCCCGCCCAGCATGCCCTCCTCCTCCAGGATGCGGTTCTCGCACCATTCCAGGGCGAAGTCCGTGTTCATGAAGACCTGCGCCGGGCCGGAATCTTCGTTCGGGCGCACGAATCCCACCCGCTCCAGGTGTTCGGAAACCTCCAGGGACAGGCTCGTGAGCACGAGTTGGAACTCCTTGTCCCGGGCCAGGCGCATGAGCATGATCAGGCCCACGTTCACCGAGGAGCCCATGCCGTGCACCCCGCCGAAATCCAGGACCACGTGGCGCAGGGGCTCGCCGTCCTGCTGCTCCAGGCGCTCGTGGATGCGCCGCAGCACCCCGTGGATGGAGCCCAGGAAAAGGAAGCCGCGCAGGCGCATGATCAGGATGCGGCTGCCCTTGGCCCGCAAGATATTGAGCTGTTCCGGGGCGCGGTCCACGTTGCTGCGGTGGTTCGCTCCCGAAAGCGCCCGGCCCACGGCCGAGCTGCCGCTGAAACGGCTCACCGTGACAAGCATGGCCAGGACCAGACCCACGGCCATGCCCAGGAGCAGGCCCAGGACCACGGTGACCAGGAACACGAGCAGGAGCAGGGCGTAGTCGTCCTTGCGGGTGAACACGCTGCGGGTGTCCACCAGCCAGTCCTTGACCAGGTTCAGGCCCAGGTAGAAGAGGAAGCCCGCGGGCAGGAAGCGGGCCACCAGATGGAGCCAGGGGCCCATATGGAGCACGGCCGCCAGGCAGACCAGGGCGGCCACGATCCCGGCCAGAGGACCGGCCGCGCCCGCGGCCCGGCTGCCCATGCTGCGGCCCAGGGAGACGGCCCCGGGCAGGCCGCCGGCCAGGCCCGTGAGCAGGTTGCCCAGGCCCAGGAAGCGGAACTCCCGGTCCACGTCCAGCTCGCGCCCCAGGACCACCTCCAGGGAGGTGATGCGGGACATGTCGGTCATGACCAGCAGGGCCACCATGGCCGCCACGAACGGGGCCTGGTCCAGGACCACCTTCCAGGCCACCCCCCGCACCAGGGAGGGGTCCAGGAGCGGGGACGGGCTGATGACGCCGTCGGGCAGAAATCCCGCCAGCCCGGCCAGACGCGCCAGCTCCGAGCCGGGCAGCCAGCGCTCCGCCAGGCCCAGGGCCAGGCCCAGGCCCATGAGCAGAATGAGGAAGAGCGAGTTGCGCACGCGGCACAGGAGCAGGAACAGGACCAGGCCGAAGCCCAGGGCCGGGAGCCAGACCAGGCCCGGGGCCTCGGACAGGAAGCGGGTCAGGCCTTCCAGGGTCAGGGACGCGGCCAGCCCGGCCGCGGAAAACGGCCTGCCGCTCACAAAGGCGTAGGCCCCTGTCATGAGAAACACGCCCACTGCGGCCAGCACGCCGCCTGTGATCTGGATGGGCACGAAGCGCACCAAGGCGGCCAGGCGCAGGCGGCCCAGGAGATGGACCAGCAGGCCGGAAAAAACCGCGGTGATGGCCACGGCCGCGGCCGCGGTGGCGAAGACCGCGGTGGCCGGGCTGCCGGGCATGCCCGCGCGCACGCTCTCCACCAGCAGGGCCAGGAGCACGCAGGCCATGGACTCGGGGCCCGCGATGGCGAAGGGCACGCGGCTGGCCAGGGCATAGACCGCGCCCATGATCACGGCCGAGGCCAGGGTCAGGCCCAGGGCCTGGGGATAGAACGGAGCCAGCTCGGGTTGGGGAAAGATGAGACCGGCCAGGGCCAGACAGAAGCAGACTCCGAGCAGGCCGGAAACCAGGCCCGCGAACAGGTTCTTGAAGACATTGCCCTGGAACAGGGTGACCACCGCCGGCGGCGCGGCCTTCGCGTCGGGCGTGAGACGGGGCTCGGGCGCGCCCGCGGCGCGCGGCGGGGGCGGCGGAGGCGGGGTCTCCCCGGCCAGATCGTCCAGGCTCAGGGACTCCACTTCCAGTTCCGCGGGCTTGAGCGCCGTGGCGGCGATGCGGCCGGGCTTGCCGCAGGTGGGGCATTTCACCACACGGCCCAGGAGCTTGGCGGGCGTGGGCCGGGTGTAGCCGCAGGACGGGCACTGGAACACGGCCTGCTCCGGCTCGGCCCTTTGGGCGGCGGCAGGGGCTTCAGGGGCCTGCTGGGCCGAAACCTGGCCAGGAACGCCGCATTTGGGGCACTTGGTCCTGCGGCCCGCAAGCCGGTCCGGCACATCCTGGGAGTGGCCGCAGGAACCGCAGTGGAACGTCGCCAAGTTCACCCCTCCGCACAGGGCTCCGGCCGGGCCGGGCGTTCCCTGTTTATTACAGAATCCCCAGGACCCCGCAAGTTCCGCCGCGAAAAACTCACACGCCGGTTCCGGCGAAGGCGGCGCGCATGGTTTCGATGAGCAGGCCCAGCCGATGCGCGTAGGTGTGCTCGGCCAGGACGCGCCCGCGCGCCCGCAGGGCCAGGTGCGCAACCCCGGGGAGGCCTGACCATGCGCGGGACGCGCCCGCGCGCCCGCAGGGCCAGGGCCTCGCGGCCCTTTTCGTCGGCCAGCCAGCACCGGGCGCAGTCCTCGATCTCGCCGGGCTCGCGGAACACCGCGCACTCCCGGCCGGGCTCGAACAGCTCGGCCAGCTGCGGCCCGGCATCCGTAAGCAGGAAGCCGCCGCAGGCGGGCACGTCGAAGACCCGCTGGTTCACGGCCCCTTTCATCTGGCGGCTGGTGCAGTTGAAGTTGATTTCCGCCGCGGCGTAGAAGCGCGGCAGGTCGCGGCCGTAATCCAGGGGCGGATGCCAGCGCCAGCCCTGCTCCGGCCCCAGGGCCGCGCGCCAGCCCTCGTCCCCGGCCACCAGGGGCTCCAGAGGCAGGAGACGGCGCACGCAGTCCAGGCGGTACCGGCGGGTGGCCTCCCAGGTGAGCAGGGACTCGAAGGCCAGGCGCGACTCCAGGTCCGGCAGGGCCCGGCTGCGGGTCCAGGCCTCCGGGGCCCGGGCGGCCAGGAAGGCCTCCATGGAGGTTTCGGCCGAGGCGGCGAAGTCCGAGGCCAGGTCCTCGTAGCCCGCCAGGAGCTCCGGGTGGCCCGAGAGCTGCTCCAGACAGCCGTCCACGGCCCGGCGCATGGAATTGCCCACAAAAGAAACCCGGGCGCGCCAGGCCTCGGGCGCAGGCCCGGCCCCGGGCCGGAAGCGCGCGGGGTCCGTGGCCAGGGGCAGGTAGTGGACGTGGGCGAAGCCCAGGGCCGACAGGCTCGCCACCGTGTCCCGGTCCCAGGTGAAGAGAGCAGTGCCGGGCCGGTTCAGGCCCTGGTAGCGGGAAAGGATGAGGTGCGGGTTGTCCACGAACCAGGAGGCCAGGGGCAGGCCCAGGCGCTCCAGGAGCTCGCTCATGCGGCCCTCGCGATCCAGGCCGAAGTGGTTCACGGTGAGCGCGAAGTCGGGCCGGAACTCCACGGCCGCGGCCAGGAGCTCCTCCAGGAATCCGGGCCGCAGGCCCGGCCCCGGCCCCACGTCCAGGCCCAGCCAGGACAGGCCCAGCACGTCCAGGGCCCGGGCGATCTCCCCCATGAGGAAGTAGGGCCGCCGGAACAGGAGCACCCGGGGCATGGTCCCGGCGAAGCGCGGCTGCCGGGCCTTGGCCCAGAAGTCCGCGCGACGGCTGGCCTCCAGGGCCTGCTGCAGGGCGCCGTAATAGTCCGGGTCCAGGCGCAGCCAGAGCGGCAGGGCCACGGCGGCAAATGGCCGTCCGCCCTGCTCCAGTTGCCAGCGGGTCAGCTCCGTCAGCACGGCGCGGGGATCGGGGTCGTCCAGCCAGAGCAGGCCGGGCCGGTGGCGAAAACGCTCGCGCAGGCCGGTGCAAGCCAGGATGGGCTCCTCGCGGTCCACCACGGCCACGGGTCCGCCGCGCTCCAGGAGCCGCTCCAGGGCCAGGCCCAGGCCCGAGCCCAGGAGCACGGGCAGGCCCGCCCCGGCCGGGGGCGGCAGATCCTCCTCGGCCCCGGGTCCGCGGCGGCCCCAAAGGGTCCAGGCCTTGGCCCCGGGAAAGACCCGCAGATCGGCCAGGCGGCCGTCGCGGAGCACGGGCTCCACCCGGTAGTCGCGCTTGCTGGTCATGTTTCCGCCTGCGGCGTGAAAAGTCTGTTGACGATTACTGTTAAACTATTTCCCGATGTTTTCCAGACGGAAGTTGCGCGGCCGCCCTAAAGATTCGACAGCATTCGTCCGATAAGAGGGGCGAAGGGCCGGGATGGGCTCTTTCATCGGCGCGGCCGCCGCGCCCACCCAAGGAAGGGATGCAATGCCGACACCATCGCACGTCTCCGTGGTCCTGGCCATGGATCGCGATACCCCCCTGTTCCACCCGCTCATGCGGTCCCTGGTCCGCCAGACCACGGGACTTGGCGATGTGCAGGTGCTGGTGGTGCGCCCCCGCACGGATGCGCCCTTTCCTGCCGGGCTCCAGCGCTGGAGCGCCATCCTGCCCTGCCGGGAATTCCTCCTTCTGGACGCCGACGGCACGGGCAAGGCGGCCCTGGCCAATGCCGGGGCGGCCCGAGCCGAGGGCCGCAGCCTGCTGTTTCTCTCGCCCGGCCACCGGCTGCTCCCCGGCTTTCTGGAGACCTGTCTGGCGGAACTGGACCAGGGCGCGGACGGAGTCTATGTGGACCGCATTCTGGCCGAGGACCGGGTCCTGCGCCGCCACAACCTGCCGGACTTCCTCCCCCGGGCGCTCCAGACCGCCAACCCCCTGGGACAGGCCGTGCTCCTGCGCCGCGAACTGTTCGAACGCTGCGGCGGACTGAGCGGCCGCACCAGCTACGCCTTCTGGGAACTGTGGATCCGGGCCTGCCAGCAGGGATTCGTCCTGCGGCGGGTGCCCCGGCCCCTGCTCCTCTCCACTCTGCCCGCCCCGCTCCAGGAAGTGAACGCCCGGCAGGAGGCCCTGCTGGTGGTGCGCAACCACGCCTTTTTCCCGGACCTGGTCCTGCGCTGGGCCCTGGCCCTGCTGCGCGGCGAGGCCTGGGCCTTGCCAATGGGGCCGGGCCGCACGCCCAACGAGCGCCAAGTGCGCCTGCTCCTGGAGAACGCCGCCCTGCGCCGCGAGGCCCCGCCCGCCCGGCCGGCAGTCGCGGAAAACCTGTCCTGGGACCGCTTCCTCCCCGGGCAGAGCGCCTCGGCCTGAAACGAAAACGGGCCCC
>JAWRKD010000096.1:0-41646 GCA_040307135.1 Desulfovibrionaceae bacterium | reverse complement strand
GGGCAGCGGCATGGGCAAGGGGCCGGCCCTGGCCCTGTTGCTGGCCGGTCCGGCCTTGAGCCTGCCCAACATGCTGGTCATCCGCAGCGTCATGGGCACGGGCAAGACCGTGGTGTTCGTTTCCCTGGTGGTGGCCATGGCCACCCTGAGCGGCATCGTCTATGGGGCCTTTTTCTAGTCATTCAACGATCGACAAGGGAGCATCATCTTGAACACGGGCAACAGGAACGCGCTCATGGGCGTGGCTTTCGTGATCCTGCTGACAGCGGTGCTGGTGGGAGTCTCCGTATTCGGGAACCGGACGGAGGCTCCGCAGCAGCCCCCTGTTGCGCAGACCTCGGCCCAGCCAGGGCATGCTGACGAGATTCCCGCGGTCCCGGCGCCCGGCATGGTGACCATGCTGGATATCGGCGCCACGGAATGCATCCCCTGCAAGATGATGGCCCCGGTCATCGAGGAGCTCAAGAAGGAATACGAGGGCCGCGCCGCCGTATTGTTCATTGATGTCTGGAAGCATCCGGAGCAGGGGCGGCGCTTCGGCATCCAGAGCATCCCCACCCAGATTTTCTACGACGCCAAGGGCCAGGAGGTGGGCCGCCACGTGGGCTTCCTGGACAAGGACAGCATCAAGGACGCCTTCGCCCAGCTGGGTGTGAAATGATCCTGCGGGGGAACTCCATGCGTCGCGTTCTTCTGCTCCTGCTTCTGGCGGTTTTGGCCTGGCCCGGCACCGGCGCGGCCGAGCCTGTTCTGCGCCTCCTCTTCACCGGCAACAGTTTCGGAGAGGTTCACCCCTGTCCCTCTTGAGGCAAGTCCACCGTGGGTGGGCTGGCCCGGCGGGCCAGCGTGTTCAAGGACATTCGGGGAAAGAGCGGGGACGCGCCCACGTTCTTCATCGCCGGGCCCAGGGAGTTTCTTCCGATGGACGGGACGCCTGCCAAGGACATGGCCCTGCCCCTGTCCAATGCCTACGCGCTTCTCGGCTATGATCTGGGATTGGCCGGCATCCCGGAAGCGGAATGGCTCAAGGCCAACAACGCCCCGTTGCCGCCAGGCTGGATGGTCTGCTCGGAGAGGCCGCAGGAGAGAGTCCTGGATGCGAAGGACGGCAGCAGGGTCGGAGTCCTGATGCTGCCCTGCGCGGCGAAGAGCGGGGAGGGCTTGGGGGCGGAGCAGTTGGATGCGATCCGGAAGAGCGTCCGGTCGTTGCGGGAACGCACCCGGCTGGTCATTGGGCTGAGTCCCTGGGGATACATGATGGAAATGGGCTTTTTGAAGGATCAGCCCGGATTGTTCGATATTCTATTGGGAACAGGGAGCGGCCCAGGGCTTCAGGCCGCTTTCTCTCCGGACAGCCGTACACTCTGGGTTCGCTCCTATACCAAGGGGCAGGGGCCGAACATCATCGAGGTTGTCCGTTGGCCTTCCGGCAAGCCCGATTGGCAATGGAAGGCCGGGGACAGCATCCGGGCTGGCGTCATCGGCCTGGGGGATAATATTGCGGAGGATAGAGAAATGGAGACCAGGTTATCGGAAATCTCCAACCTTGTTCGGATGGATCGCCCCTGACGGGGTGTATGCATATGTGTGTGGTTTTTGTGTTGCTCAATATGATGATTGATGTGCGACAACTTGCCCGGCTGTTTTGATATGATATATTTACCACCCCAATATTGTTATATATAAAAACGGTCAAAATTTTGCAATTCACTTTGGGACATTGACTGATCCGCGAGAAAAGAGGGGGATCAAGTGGCGCTCATAGAACTTCAAAACATCACCAAAACCTACATTGTGGGCGAGGTGTCACAGCAGGCGCTGAAAGGCATCAGCCTGTCTGTGGGCAAGGGGGCCTTTGTATCCGTCGTGGGTCCGTCCGGCAGCGGCAAGACCACGCTGCTCAACATCATCGGCTGCCTGGACAAGCCGTCCGGGGGCAAGGCGGTCATCGACGGACAGGAGGTGAACCATCTGGGGCGGAAGGACGGGGCGCGTTTCCGCGGCGAGAACCTGGGGTTCATTTTCCAGGCCTTCAACCTCATCCCGGTGCTCTCTGTCTTCGAAAACGTCGAGTACTCGTTGCAGATGATCAAGAACGAGCCCGCCCCCCAGCGCAGGGAGAAGGTCAGAGAAACGTTGCAGGCGGTGGGCATGTTGGAGCAGGCGCACAAACTGCCAGACCAGATCTCCGGGGGGCAGAAGCAGCGCGTGGCCATCGCCCGGGCCCTGGTGACCCGGCCCAAGCTGGTTCTGGCCGACGAGCCCACGGCCAGTCTGGACCACGAGACCGCCTTCAACGTCATCCGGCTCATGCGCGGCATGCGCGACGCCTATGGAACCACGTTCCTTTTCTCCACCCACGACCCGCGGATCGTAGGCGAGGCGGAAACCATCCACACTTTGGAGGACGGCCTGCTGGTTCCGAACGCCTCGGAGGAGACCCCGTCATGACGAACATCCTCAAGATCGCCGCGCGCAACCTGCGCCGCTACCGGCGCAGGACCATGCTCACCGCCCTGCTGATCATGCTCGGCGTCGCCCTGGTCATCCTTTTCTCGGGCCTGTCGGGCTCGTTCAAGTCCATGATGATCGGCATCATCACGGATTCCAACCTGGGTCACATGCAGGTGCACCGCAAGGGTTACGTGGCCTCCATCGACACCCTGCCCCTGAACATGAACATGACGGCCGAGGATTATGCCGCATTGCAGGACAGCCTGAAGGCCAGCCCGGGAATCGAGGCCTACGCCCCGCGTCTCAAGCTCGGCGCCATGCTCAGCAATTTCATGGAAACCACCAATATCCGCGTCACCGCCGTGGACCCCGAGGCCGAACTCAAGGTCTCCCCGGCCCTGTCCGGGCGGCTCAGATCCAGGGCCTGGACCGAGCGGGGCCACTTCCTGGCGCCCGGGGAAATCGTGGTCCCGTTGAAGATCGCCGTGGCCCTTGGCGTGAAGGAGGGCGATTCGGTGGTCCTCGTGGCCACCAACAGCGAGGGCTCCGTGAACGGGCTGACCTTCACGGTGGTGGGCTTTGCCGAGGATGTGCTGGGTCCTCAAGGCAAGGACGGATTCATTCATTTCGAGGACGCCAAGACCCTGCTGCGCATCACCGGTCAGGAAGTCAGCGAGGTCGCCTTGCGGGTCAATGATTTCCGGAACATGAACGCGGTGCAGCAGGCCATCCAGAAGAAGATCGCAGCGGTGCATGACCCCGATGGCAAGCCGCGTCTGGAACTCCATTCCTGGGCCGACCTTTCGCCCTTCGCCAACATCGCCAAGATCATCGACCTGCTCACCATGACCATGCGCATCATCATGATAGGCATCGTGCTCATCAGCGTCCTGAACGTGATGCTCATGTCGGTCTATGAACGGGTGCGGGAGATCGGCACCATCGCGGCCATCGGCACCCCGCCCGGGAAGATCCTCTCGCTGTTCCTGGCCGAGGGCGTCTGCCTCGGGCTGCTGGGCACGCTGGGCGGCTGCGCGGCGGGACTATCGGGCATCCTGCTTTTGAACCTCTTCAAGGTGCGCTTCACCTTCGCCCAGATGCAGCTCGTCTTGAATCCCAGCATCAGCCTGATGGAGATTGTGACGGTTTCGGCCATCGTGCTCTGCATGTCCGTGGCCGCCACATTGCAGCCCGCCTGGAAGGCGAGCCGCATGGAGCCGGTGGAGGCGCTACGCCACGTATGACTTTGACCAGGAGAATCCCATGAAAAGAATATGGCTGTTTGTGCTGGCCTGCCTGTTGTCCGTCACTCCGGCCCAGGCCATGGACGGGAACGAGTTCCTCAGGCAGCTGGACAAGAATCTTTATCCTCCGAGCTATGAGATGTATCGCAAGATCATCGACATCCAGCCGGACGGCACGAAGAAGGAGTTCACGCTCTACACCGTCAGAAAGGGTCTGGACAAGATGGTGGCCCTGTTCCTGGCCCCGCCCAGCGACAAGAACCGGTCCACCCTGCGGCTCGGGGACAACATGTGGCTGTACATCCCGTCCGTGGGCAAGCCCGTGCGGATCACCAGCCTCCAGTCCGTGACCGGCGGCATCTTCAACAACGCCGACATCATGTCCTTGGACTACAGCGCGGAATACAATTGCGAGGATATGCGCGAGGAGGGCGATACCTACGTCCTGAAGCTCAAGGCCAAGAGCAACGCGGTGGCTTACGACAACCTGGTCATGGTGGCGGACAGGAAGCTGGGGCTTCCGCTCAGGATCGAGTGCTACGCGGCCTCGGGCATGCTCATCAAGACGTTGTACTTCAAGGAGATCAAGGAATTCGGCCCCGGATTCCACCGTCCCTCGGTGTTGGAGACGGACAGCCCCCTGCACAAGGGCTACAAGTCGATCATGGTTTTCGCAAAAATCCAGAAGCGGGATTTTCCGGACGAGGTCTTCACCCTGAACTACCTGCCCAGTGTGGAAGGCCTGCGGCGGTAACCGGATGCCTTTGCCGAGAAAGTGGTTCGCCCCCTCATGGGCGCAAGGTCTGCTCTGGACGTTCCTCATGCTCTGTTTGTGCATTCCGGCTTGGGCCCAAGACCGGCAATTCGAGGAGTCCTCGCCGGACCTTGATTTCGAGATTCCCGAAGCCGAGCCGCGCAAGCCCATCGAGATCAACGGTTATCTGGAAACTGCCGGGACCGCCTACGGCAGGGACAAGGGGTCTCTGTTGTTTCAGCAGAAATATATCGGGCAGGATCTGGATGACCAGACCTATGCCGGGGATCTGCGGGCGAAGATCGAGGCCAAGGCTCAGGGCGATGCAGCCCTGGCCTATGTGCGCTTCAAGGCCCAGGAGCAACGCGACGCCGAAGGCTGGAACGCCGACGGCGTGCTGGAGGAAGGATTCCTGGCCTTCAAGCCCACGCCGTCGATGACTGTGGAGGCGGGCAAACGTGTCATGAAGTGGGGCAAGGGCTATGCCTGGAATCCCGCCGCCTTCGTCAGCCGCCCCAAGGACCCTGACGACGCCGAGGAGACGCTCGAAGGCTATGGGATGGTGGATGCGGATTTCATCAAAAGCTTTGACGGTCCCCTCCAAACCCTCGCCTTCACGCCGGTGGTCATCCCGGTGAGCGAGCACTTCAACAAGGAATGGGGCAAGCCGGGGTCGTACGTCGGCGCAGCCAAGGTCTATGCCCTGCTCCTGGACACGGATATCGACGTCATGTTTCTCGCTGGCGACGAGGCCGAGTCGCGCGCCGGATTCGACTTTTCCAAGAACCTCACGGCCAATTTCGAGGTGCACGGCGAGGCCGCCGTGGTCTTCGACCACGAGAAGCCGCTCCTGGATTCCCAGGGGAACATCTCGGCGGACCGGTACGACGCCTGGAGCTTCCTGGCCGGGCTGCGCTACCTGAACAGCTACGACACCACGTTCATCCTTGAATACTACCGCAACGGCCTGGGCTATTCGCAGACCGAAACCTCCGAATATTACAGCTTCGTCGAGGACGCGCTGGCGGCCTACCAGGCTGGCAACAAGCTGCCGCTCATGAAGAGCCGGAGATACAGCCAGGCATATTCCAGTCAGAACGCCATGGAGGACTATCTCTACCTGCGGATCGTGCAGAAGGACCCCTTTGACATCCTCTATTTCTCCCCGGCCCTGACCACCATCGCCAACCTGGACGACGGCAGTCTGTCCCTGTCCCCCGAGCTTCTCTACGCCCCGGTCACGAACTGGGAGTTCCGTCTCAAATCCTGGTTCTTCCTGGGGGACGACGACACCGAATATGGCGAGAAGCAGAACGATTATCGCGTCGAGGCCCGGATTCGTTATTATTTTTAGGAACGGGCCGAGCCGGTTGACTCCGGTTCCGGGTAGTATTAAAGTATCTGCATTGATACTTAAACACTCAATGCGCCATGTCCGATCATGAAAAGCTCGCCCGCATGTTCAAGGTGCTCTCCGTGGAGACCCGGCTACGCATGATCGGCCTGCTCCAGGCCCATCCCCTGTGCGTGAACGCCCTGGCCCGGCGGCTGGGAATCACCCCTGCGGCCGTTTCCCAGCACCTGCGCGTGCTGCGGGACGCGGACCTGGTGGCCGCCGACCGCCAGGGGAATTTCATGCACTACCGGGTCAATGCCGGGGTGCTGGAACTTTGGGACAAGGAGATGCGCGGCCTGCTGCGACCCGCGGCGCCGCGTCCCGGGCTGCTGGGGCGCTTCCATCCCGATCCGGAGCACAAGGAATGACGAACCAGGCCATTGCCGCCACGGACCTGCGGAAACGCTTCGACGAGGTCCAGGCCGTGGACGGGGTCACGTTCAGCGTGGCTGAGGGCGAAATCTTCGGCTTCCTGGGCCCCAACGGGGCGGGGAAATCCACCACCATCAACATGCTCACCGGCTTGGCCCGCCCGGATTCCGGCGGCATCCGCGTGGGCGGAGTGGACTGCGTTCGATCCCCTCGGACGGCCCAAAGCCTCATCGGCGTGGTGCCGGACGAAAGCAATCTCTATCCCGAACTGACCGGCTTCGAGAACCTCTGCTTCTGCGCGGCGCTCTATGGCCTGGGCAAAAAAGAGCGCCAGACCCGCGCCCGGGAACTCCTGGAGACCTTCGCCCTGGCCAAGGCCGCGGACCGCAAGTTCGGCGGCTACTCCAAGGGCATGAAGCGCAAGCTGGCCATTGCCGCCGGAGTCATCCACCGGCCGCCCATCCTCTTTCTGGACGAGCCCACCACGGGCATCGACCTGGCCAGTGTGCGCCAAATCCGGCAGCTCATCGCGGACCTGAACCGGGGCGGCACGACCATTTTTTTGACCACCCACTACATCGAGGAGGCCGAGCGGCTCTGCGGCCGCATCGCCTTCATCGTCGCCGGGCGGATCATCCGCATGGACAGCGTGGAGAACCTGCTCCAGCCCGTGCGCGCCCGGCACGTGCTGAGGATCACCGCCAATGGGCCGGCGGAAAGCGCTGCCGGAGAGATGAGCCGGGTGTTCCCGGACCTGACCGTCCAGGCCGAGGGCGGAAACCTGCTTCGGGTGGAGGCGGGCGGCCCCGTGCCCGTGGGGCCCCTGGTGCGTTTCCTGGAGGATCAGGGGGTGGAGGTGGCCGAGGCCCGGCGCATGCGTCCTTCCCTGGAGGACGTCTTCGCCGAGGTCACGGGCATCGGGGCCGAGGTTCTGCATCAGGAAAAGGGCAGGAACGGAGGCCGCGCATGAAGGGTTGGATCGCGTTCTGGAACATCCTGCTCAAGGACATGCGGACCTATTACCTCAAGCCGCCGAACATCAGCTGGGGCCTGATCTTCCCCCTGGCCTGGACGAGCATGTTCTTCATCCGCTCCGGCACCGGGCTGGAGGGCATCCCGTCCCTGCTGCCCGGGGTGGTGGCCCTGTCCGTGCTTTTCGGGACGTCCTCCATGCTGGCCGTGACCGTGACCTTCGAGAAGAAGAACCGCTCCTTCGAGCGCCTGCTTCTGGCGCCCATTTCCCTGGAGCTGCTCATGCTGGCCAAGACCTCCGGGGCCATCCTGTTCGGCGTGGCCAACGCCTTCGTGCCCGTGGCCCTGGCCGCCATGTTTTCCGAACTGCCGCCCCTGGCCTGGGCCCCGTTCCTCGCGGCCGTGGTCCTGGTGGCCGTGGTCTCGGCCTTCCTGGGGTTGTTCATCGCCGTGGCCGTGAGCGAGGTCTTCGAGGCTCAGACCTTTTCCAATTTCTTCCGCTTCCCCATGATTTTTCTCTGCGGCCTCTTCTTTCCCATCGCCAAGCTTCCGCTCGCCCTGCAACCCCTGTCCTACATCCTGCCCCTGACCTACGGGGCCGACGCTTTGCACGGAGCCGTCCGCGGCGGGAACGCGCTGCCCTACGCCGTGGATCTGCCGGTCCTGGGAGCCTTCTGCCTCGCGTTGTTCCTGGGCAGCCTCTGGAACATCAAGCGCAAGTGGATCCTTTGACGCAGTGCTTCTGGGTTTGAAGCGTTTTGGCCTCTGCACCGGCACCTGGGGCGGAAAGGTCAAATTGCCTTCATCCTGCGCCGGGTCGAGGAGGGGCGGCCATGGAGGCGGTCTGCCGCAACGTTGCGATCTCCACTTGGATTTACCTTCTTCGGCGCAACAAGTGCGGCGGGCTCGTGCCCTCGGAGAGGGAACGCCCAAGGCAGTTTTCACACTATAAATCCGCACTACGAGTGTCGCCAAAAGATCGTTTTATTTGTAGTGCGCGTTAGAAATTTTCTGGGCCTGAACTAGTTGAGAGGATGCTCCCGGATCGTTTTCAGGATGATGGCTGAAATGTCGTCCTCTCAATAGTTGAACCTGAACTCGCACTCCTTGAGGTGCAGGTAGAAGGTTGGGGCATGCACACCATGGAATTGCAGCAAGCGCCTCTTGGAAAAAGACCAAGAGGACTCGATGCCATTGATGTGGCGCCTGCCGCGGACGAACTCGTTTTTCCCATGGCGGACCTGGAAGCGCTTCTTGTACCCGAGATCGACCAGGCCTCGTAACCTCTCCAGCCATCGGAGTGGATGATGCTGTCGCGATCGACTTTTCCCCGGATGATGGCTTGCAGAGTGGCTTTTGCCCAGGCCTGGACAACTTCGGTGTAGCCCGTTCCGTTTCTCTGAAAGATGCCAAAGACAGGCGTCTTGCCGGCTGCGCTCCGGTTTCGCCTGCCCCTGGTCCGTCTGCCGCCGAAATAGGATTCATCACCCTCGCCTTCGCCGAAAAACGGGGACTCCAGCCCACAACGTTCAGCAACTCTTTGCCGGATGGGATGAAAAACCGGTTGGTCGCGTTGTGGTTGAGGCCCGTAATAGCGGCTGTTTGGCGTGCGTGCAGGTCAAGGGAAAAACAACGCACGAGTTGCCTGGACTTGGCCTCAGAAATTTTTGGATGGAGCAGGTACTTATTTTTCATTGCCTGGCCCTGCTTCCGAGCACATCACAGTCTCGCCAGCCAGTCCAGATCCAAAGGAAATATGCGACGCAACATTTTGATTTTACAATTAAAGTTTTTCATTTCACGCCGATAACAGGGGTTCAAATCCCCTTGGGGACGCCAACGAATTGCAAAGGGTTGTCACTTCTGCGACAACCCTTTTTCATTTGCCACACTCGGGAGGTTCCCATGTTCGCCATTCTGGTCACCTACGTGAAGCCCCTGGCCGAGATCGACGCCCTGCTGGAGGACCATGTCCGCTTCCTGGACAAGCACTTCGCCGACGGCACCTTCCTGGCCGCCGGGCGGCAGGTGCCGCGCACCGGCGGGGTGATCCTGGCCCGCTCGGGCGACCGCTCCGCCCTGGAGCGGCTCCTGGCCCAGGATCCCTTCGCGGTCCATGGCGCGGCCACCTACCAGGTGGTGGAGTTCCTGGCCTCGCGCACGGCCCCGGACCTGGCCCAGCTGCTGGACGAGGCGTGACCGCCCCGGAAAAGCACGAGTACGCGGCCCGCGAACCCGTGCCCCCGGCGGCCCGGAGCATCGGCTTCGGCCACATGCTGGCCATCTGGACCGGGGCCAACGCCAACAACGGCACCTGGTACGTGGGCGGCGTGGTGGCGGCCTCGGCCTTCGGCGGCGCGGCCCTGGCCACGCTCACGGCCAATCCCCTGGCCTACCTGGTCATGGCCCTGGTGGGCTTCATGGGCTGGCGCACCGGCGTCTCCACCATGGCCCTGACCCGCCCGGTCCTCGGCGACGCGGGCAGCGCCCTGCCCTCTCTGCTCAACGTGATCCAGCTCATGGGCTGGAACGCGGTGAACAGCTTCATCGCGGCCATCTCCGTGACCTACATCCTGCACTTCTGGCTGGGCACCCCGGCCTACGGCCAGCCGGGCGACACCGGCCCGCTGCTCCTGGGGCTGGGGCTCATGGCCCTGCTCAACGTGCTGGCCATCTTCTGCGGCCACCGCTCGGTGAAGGTGGTGGAATGCCTGGGCACCGTGGCCATTCTGGGCCTGGGGCTGTGGGAAACCGCGCTCGTGCTGCGCGACGTGTCCTTTGCCGAGATCTGGGCCTGGCGGCCGCCGGAGGACCAGCTCCTGCCCGTGGGCCGGGCCGTGGACGCCATGGCCGCCTTCAGCCTGGGCTGGGTGCCGGTGATCGCGGACTTCACCCGCTACTGCAGGACCCGCTCCGCGGCCACCGTGGCCCCGGTGGTCGGGGCCAACCTCGGCCTGTTCTGGTTCGCCTTCGTGGGCATCGTCTGCACCATCGCCGCGGCCGTGCAGACCGGGGTTTACGACCCCAACCACTCGGACCCCAGCTCCCTGGCCGCGCGCCTGGGCCTGGGGGCCCTGGCCTTCTTCATCATCCTCCTGGCCAGCGTGACCACCAACGCCATCAACATCATGGGCGCGGGCATCTCGCTCACCAACGTCCTGCCCCGGCTGCGGGCCATGCCCGCGCTCTGGGGCGTGGCCCTGGCCTCCACGGCGTTGAGCCTGGCGCCGCTGCTTTCCGGCTCCCTGGTGAAGACCTTCATCCTGTTCCTGGACGGCATCGGCATGCTCTTCGGCCCGCTTTTCGGCGTACTCCTGGCCGACTTCTTCCTCCTGCGCCGCCCCTACCAGGCCGCGGACCTGACCCGGGCCGGCGGCCCCCGCCGCGGCCTGCGCCGCGGCGCCCTGGCGGCCTGGGCCCTGGCCGTGCTCGGCTTCCTCCTGCTGCGCCAGATCCCGGCCGTGGCCGAGAGCGTGGGCTGCACCTTTCCGGCCCTGGCCCTGGCCGCCCTGCTGACCCTGGCTCTGGCCCGCCGGCCCTGAAACGGAAAGCCCCCGGACCGGACCCCAGTTCAGCGTGAACGCTCCGCACGGAAGTCCAGCCAGCCGTGGACCCGGTGCCGGGCGTCGGCATCGGGCCAGAGCTCGGGCCGCGGGGCCATGTCCCAGTCCCAGGCCCGCTCGGGCGCGGGCAGGCGCGCTCCGAACAGGGGGTCCTCGCTCTCCAGAATGGTCGCCCCGCGCACCTTCAACCGCTGCACGTCCGTCACCAGGCAGACCCGGCAGGAAAAGCGGCCGAGCCAGGCCAGGTGCGCCCCCACGAGGTCGCGGGCCAGGCGCTCCAGGGCCTCGGGCTCCAGGTCCGCCCAGCGCCGGGCCGCGAAGTGCAGCAGCGGCAGGGGCAGCTGGGAGAGGAGGTTGTCCGAGATCACCAGGTCCAGGTCCCGGCGGTCCAGGAAATGCGCCGGCGCGGGTGCGGAAAGGTCAGGAGTCCGGCCCGCCCGCAAGTCGGCCCAGAGCCGCGGCCCCAGGTCCGTGAGGTCGCGCGGCCCATTCCACGCCGGACAGCCTGCGGGCGCGGCGGCGCACCCCGGGCAGGTGCAGCACATCGCAGAGGATGACCCGCTCGAAAAGCCCGGCCAGTTCCTCCAGGGGCACGTCCAGGAGCAGGCCCGACCCGGCCAGAAGCAGAGTGCGGCGCTTTTCGCAGGCCCGGGCCGCGTCCAGGAACAGGGCCTTGCACTGCTCCAGGTGCGGGGACCAGGCCCGGCGGCAGCGGCGGTGGCGCGAGCCCAGGGAGATGAGTTCGGAGAGATGGCCCAGGCCCCGCGCCTGGGCCGGGCAGGGCGTGAACAGGTATTGCAAGGCCTCGAAAAGCATGGGTCCTCCCGGGGCGAAAACCCCGAGAGGACCCTGTTACGTCACGCCGGACGGCTTGTCGATGCGGGGCTAGCCCCGGCCCGAGGCCAGGTCCTCCAGGCCCCGCGCCAGTTCGGCCAGATCGCGCACGGCCCCGGCGGTCTCGATCATGTGCTGGGCCGTGTCCCGGGCCACGCGGTGGGCCTCCTCCACGGCGCGGTTGATCTGCTCGCTGGCCGCGGACTGCTCCTCCGCGGCCGTGGCGATGCCGCGCATGCTGTCCGAGGTGCCCTCCACCAGGTCCACGATCTCCTGCAGGGCCTGGCCCGAGCTGCCCGCCAGGCTCGTGGCCTGGTCCACGGCCGTGGCCGCCTGCTCCATGCCCTCGATGTTGCGCGAAACCCCGGTCTGGATGGCGGCGATGGACTGGCCCACCTCCTTGGTGGCGTTCATGGTCTTTTCCGCCAGCTTGCGCACCTCGTCGGCCACCACGGCGAAGCCCCGGCCCGCGTCGCCCGCGCGGGCGGCCTCGATGGCCGCGTTGAGCGCCAGGAGGTTGGTCTGGTCCGCGATGTCCTCGATCACGGTCATGATCCGGCCGATGTCCCGGGCCTGGGCGCCCAGGGACTCCATGTCGGTCTTGAGCGCCGTGGTCAGGCGCTGCACCGCGGCGATGGAGTCCACGGCCCGGCCCACCACGTCCGCGCCCTCGCGGGCCTTGGTGCGGGTGAGCGCGGCCTGCTCCGAAGCCCCGGCCGCGTTCTTGGCCACCTCCAGGATGGTGCCGTTCATCTGCTCCATGGAATGGGCGGTCTCGGTGACGCGGGCGCTCTGGGATTCGGCCCCGGCGCGCACGCTGTCCACCTGGCCCGAGACCTCGCCGGAGAGCGCGGCCATGCGCCGGGCCGTTTCCAGGACCTGGCCGTTGAGGCGCTCCATCTGCTGGAGGCCCTCCTTGACCTTGCGCTCGGAGCGGACCATGTCCGTGACCACGGCGGCCACCTCGAAGTACCCGGCCTTCTTGCCTTCCCCATCCAGGAGCACGTCGCCGTAGGGCCGGATGAAGACCTCCTCGCCGTGGATCTGGAGCGAGAGAATGTCGGTCTGGAAGCGGCCGCCCGTGCGGCGGGCCTGCTCGATGGGGCAGGCGTCCGTGCCGCAGATCGGGGTCTTGAAGATGTCGCGGCAGAGCATGCCGGGCACCTTGTCCCGCGACACGCCCGCGATCCTGGCCACGGCCTCGTTGGCGATGAGTATCTTCCAGTCCGGCCCCACGGCGAAAACCGGGTCGGGCAGGGCATTGATGATGTTGGCGTAGGTCCGCGTCTCGTTGAGGATGGCGTCGATCTTGGCCATGAGTGTGTTGAACCAGCGGCAGAGTTCGCCGATCTCGTCGTTCGTTCGCACCGGCAGCTCATGGCGCAGGTCGGCGCGGTCCTCGGCAATATCCTTGATGCGCTCCACGATGCGCCGGGTGGGCCGCTCCACGCTGCCTGCGAAGACCAGGGAGCCGATGCCGATGGACAGGCCCAGGATGAGCACCAGGCCCAGACCCAGGACCAGGCCCAGACGGCTGATCAGGCCGTTCTGGACCGCGATGTCCTCCACGGCCAGGACCGCGCCCACCACCTCGCCCCTATAGTCGCTCACCGGGAAGCCGATGAAGGCCAGGTTCCCGGAGGCAGCCACGGCCAGGCCGCCGCGGGCCTGGGTCAGGAAGGCCGGGCTGATGCGGGCCAGGTGTTCCTTGGCCCTGGGTGCGATGACGTTGATGAAGTCGCCCAGCACGGCTTGGTCTTCCTTGGGCTTGCCGGTGATGCTCTGGAGCGCGGCGTCCTGGAACAGGGCGATGTCGCGGCCCTGGCCCATGGCCGCGGCCTGGAGCACGGGCTCGAACTCGGCCAGCAACTCCACGGAGCCCAGCTGGCGGCCCGCGGCGTCGCGCACCGGAGCCACGCCCCGGATGGCGAAGCCGCCGCGGCCCAGCTCGATGCCCTGCACGGGCTTGCCGGTCTTGTTCACTTCCATGACCGTGCTGCGGAAGGCCGAGATGTCGTCGGACACGTCCAGCCAGACCCCGTCGCGCTGGATCTGCTTGTCGCGCCAGAGCCGCACCAGGCTGCGGCCGTTGGGCAGGTGGTAATGGAGCTGGAGCTTGCTGCCGGTGATCTCCTTGAACCCCTCCAGGGCGGGCCCCAGGACGCGGCGCAGCATGTCCCGGGCCTCCTGGGCCCTGGGGTCCTTCTCGTCGTCCATGTTCCCGGAATGGGCCAGTTCGAAGGCCTCCAGCACCCGGGGATCGCGGGCGAAGAGGGCCGCGGTCTCCACGGCCCGCCGGGCTTGGTCCGCGATGCCGGAGCGCACCTGGGCGGCCTTGTCCTCGGCCATCTGGCGGAGGAAGGTGGCCTGGAGCATGTCCAGGCGGCTCTGGAAGTACCAGTACCCTCCGGCTCCGAAGATCACGGCGCAGGCCACCAGCGGAACGAATATCTTGTATTTGATGCCGAGTTTCATAACTCCCACCTCGATACTTCACCGGATTTGCCGGGATTTTTTCCCATATACGGCTCCCAACCCACTGACAAGCATTGCTCTGCAATTCACATGCGGCAGGGATTTCTCCCGGGAAAATGCCCCAGCTTTCGTCACAGGATTGTTGCAAAAATCACAAGCGGGCCAGGAGGCGGCAGGCCACGATCCATATATAGCGCGGCCTGACGGGCGGCTGCATTATAATCATGCCGCCACAAGGTGGGGTTGCGGGAAAATCCGAAGGTCCCGGAATGGATCAGGCCATGGCTGCGGCCAGCTGGCCCAGCCGCCGGAGTCCGGCCAGCAGGGCCTCGTCGGGCACGGCTCCGGCGTTGAGGCGGATGCAGTGGCTGAAGCGGTCCTGGGTGGAGAAGACGTTGCCCGGAGCGATGCCGATGCCCTCGGCCCTGGCCCGGTAGAAAAGCTCCACCGAATCCACGCCCCCGGGCAGCTCCAGCCAAAGCACGCAGCCGCCGCTGGGCCGCGTGACCCGGGTTCCGGCCGGGAAGTGCCGAGCCAGCAGGGGCTCCAGGGCCCGCATCTGGTCCTCCAGGGTCTGGCGTAGGCGGCGCAGGTGGCGCTCGTAGCGGCCCTCGGCCAGGTAGCGGGCCACGGCCATCTGGGTGGGCGTGGCCGTGGCCACGCTGGAGGTGAACTTCACGTCCACGGCCCGGTCCAAGAAGCGGCCCGGCGCGATCCAGCCCACGCGCCAGCCCGGGCAGAGGGTCTTGGAGAACGAGGAGCAGTGCAGGACCAGCCCTTTCTTGTCCCATTTCTTGAATCCCGCCGGCCGCTTGGGGCCGAAGTGCAGGTCCCCGTACACGTCGTCCTCCACCAGGGGGATGTCCCGGCCGGCCAGGATCTCCACGATCTCGGCCTTGGCCTCCTCGGGCAGGAGCGCGCCGTCGGGGTTGTTGAAGTTGGGGGTCAGTATGCAGCAGCGGATGTCGAAGCGGTCCACGGCCTCTCGCACCTGGGCCGGACTGATGCCGGTTTCCGGACTGGAGGGCGTCTCGATGACCCGCAGGCCCAGGCATTCCAGGAGCTGAAGAAAACAGTGGTAGGTGGGCGCCTGGACCAGCACGGCGTCGCCGGGCCGGGTCAGGGAGCGCAGGGCGATGTGCAGGGCCTCGATGGCCCCGCTGGTGACGAGGATCTCCTCGGGCCGGACCTCGGCCCCCCAGTCCTGGTCGCGGAAGGCGATCTGGCGGCGCAGGGCGGGCAGGCCCGTCACCGGCGTGTAGTTCAAGGCGGCGGCGGGTTCGTCGCGCAGGACCCGGCCCAGGATGCGGGCCAGTTGCGCGCCGGGCAACAGGCGCTCGTCCGGGGCCACCACGCCGAAAGGCAACAGCCCCCGGTCGCCCACCACGGTGAGCACCTCGCGGATCAGACCCTGGCGGTTCACGGCCCGGGGCTCCTGGGCCGGGGCCTGGCGCGGGGCCGGGACCTGGAGCCGCTCCCGCCCCTGGCGCAGGAAGTGGCCGGAGCGCGGCCGGGACTCCAGCACGCCCTTGCGCTCCAGTTCCTCGTAGGCCCGGCCCACGGTGACCAGGCTCACGCCCGCGGCCCGGCTCATCTCCCGCAGCGAGGGCGCGCGGCCGCCGGGCCGCAGCCTGCCGGACTCCAGCATGTCCAGGATGCGCCGCTCCACGGCGCGGTAGCGCAGCCCGGGGTCCTGCCCTGCCGCCATGTCCGCCTCATCTGTTACTATTACTTTTCATGTGAACTGTATCTGTACTGGTGACAGATTTCGTGGTCCAAGACAAGCCACGGGCGCGCCGCGCCTTGGAGGAGCGTCATGGAAAGCGTGCAGACTCTGCCCCCTGCCTCTGCGGAGAGGCCCTGGCCCGAGATCCTGTCCGGCATGCGCCAGGCCCTGCCCATCGTGCTGGGCTTCGTGCCCGTGGGCTTCGCCTACGGCGTGCTGGCCCTCAAGGCCGGGCTGCCGGCCCTGCCCGCGGCCCTCATGTCCGTGTTCGTGTTCGCGGGCTCGGCCCAGTTCATCGCCGTGGGGCTGCTGGCCGCCGGAGCCCCGGCCGTCACCGTCATCGTCACCACCTTCGTGGTGAACCTGCGCCACCTGCTCATGTCCGCGGCCCTGGCCCCGCATCTGCGCCAGTGGTCCAGGCCCGGCGTGGCCTGGCTCTGCTTCCAGCTCACGGACGAGACCTTCGCCCTGCACGCCACGCGCTTCGCCCGGGGCGAAACCTCCAAGGCCGAAACCCTGGCCGTCAACGCCACGGCCCAGGCCGCCTGGGTGGCCGGGTCCGTGCTCGGCATCCTCTGCGGCGAGCTCATCGGCGACGTGAAGCCCCTGGGCCTGGACTTCGCCCTGCCCGCCATGTTTCTGGCCCTTCTGGCTGGGCAGGTGGGGTCGCGGCCGCGCGTGGCCACGGCGCTCGCCTCGGCGGCCTTCTCCCTGCTCTTCCTGGCCCTGGGTTTCGGCCAGTGGGGCGTGATCGCGGCCTGCGTCCTGGGCGCGACCTTTGGAACCGGAGTGGAGTCATGGACCAGAAACTGATCCTCCTGACCATCGCGGGCATGGCCCTGGTCACCTACCTGCCGCGCATGCTCCCGGCCCTGGCCCTGTCCTCGCGCCGCCTCAACCCCTGGCTGGAGCGCTGGCTTTCCCACGTGCCCGCGGCCGTGCTCTCGGCCCTGCTCATCCCCTCGCTGCTGGCGCCCGAGGGCCGTATCCAGGCCTCCTGGGACAACCTCTTCCTCTGGGCCGCCCTGCCCTGCTTCCTCCTGGCGCTGAAAACCAGGAGCTTCTTCGGCGTGGTGGCCCTGGGCCTGGGCCTGGTGGCCGGGGTACGCTTCCTGTCCTGAAAAAAGAGGGCGGCCCTGCGCTACACCCCTTCCCCGCCGGGCAGAACCCGGGCCTCGGCCCCGCCGCGGTCCTGGATGACCCGCGAGCCTGGCGGCACGTCCTGGGTCAGCCAGACGTTGCCGCCGATGACCGCCCCCTTGCCGATGGTCACCCGGCCAAGGATGGTGGCCCCGGAATAGATGATCACGTCGTCCTCCACGATGGGGTGGCGAGGCTGGCCCTTGATGAGCGCGCCGCTCTTGTCCTTGGGGAAGCTCTTGGCCCCCAGGGTCACGCCCTGGTAGAGCCGCACGTTGCGGCCGATGATGCAGGTCTCGCCGATGACCACGCCGGTGCCGTGGTCGATGAAGAAGTGCTCGCCGATGGCCGCGCCCGGGTGGATGTCGATGCCCGTGGCCGAGTGGGCCATCTCGGTGAGGATGCGCGGGATGAGGTCCACGCCCAGGCCGAACAGCTCGTGGGCGATGCGGTAGTGGGTGAGCGCGGTGATGCTCGGATAGCAGAAGATGGTCTCGCCCGGGCTGCGCGAGGCCGGGTCGCCGGTGTAGGCGGCCTGCACGTCCGTGGCCAGCAGGGCCCGGATGTCCGGCAGCCGGTCCAGGAACCGCCCGGCCAGGTCCGCGGCCCGCTCCTCGCAGTCCGAGCAGCCCCCGCCCTCGTCGCGTTCGCAGAAGAAGCAGTGGCCGCGTTTGATCTGCTCGGAGAGCAGGCGCGAGACCCGGTCCAGGTGCGCGCCGATGTGGAAGCGCATGGACTCCTGGCTTACGTCCGATTCCCCGAAATAGCCCGGGAAGAGCACGGCCCGCAGCCGGTCCATGACCTCGCGCAGGGCCGGGACCGAGGGCATGGGCTGGTCGTGCAGGGGCCGGTGGTACACGGCCGAATAGGAGGCCGGATCGCAGAGCCGCTCCACCACGCCGGAAAGCGGCGGGAGATGGCCGTTGCCGTTGGTGCTCATGCCATGTCGCCTTCCTGATAGAGGGCCGTGGAGAGATAGCGTTCCGCGGTGTCGTGGATCATGCAGACCACCAGCTTGCCCGCGTTCTCCGGCCGCCTGGCCGTCTCGATGGCGGCGAAGGCGCTGGCGCCCGAGGAGATGCCGCAGAGCACGCCCTCCTCGCGGATGAGCCGTTTGGCCATGGCCACGGCCTGGTCGTTGGTCACGCGGAAGATCTCGTCCACCGCCGCCCGGTCGAAGACCTCGGGCACGAAGCCCGCGCCGATGCCCTGGATGGCGTGCGGCCCGGCGGCTCCGCCCGAGAGCACGGGCGAGGCGTCCGGCTCCACGGCCACGGCCCGGAGCGCGGGCTTGCGCTCCTTGAGACGGCTCGCCACGCCGGTGATGGTGCCGCCCGTGCCCACGCCGCAGACGAAGATGTCGATGGCCCCGTCCGTGTCCGCCCAGATCTCCTCGGCCGTGGTGGCCCGGTGCATGGCCGGGTTGGCCGGGTTGGCGAACTGCTGGGGCACGAAGCTCTTGGGCAGGGCTGCGGCCAGTTCCTGGGCCTTGGCGATGGCGCCCTTCATGCCCTGGGCCGCGGGGGTGAGCACCAGCTCGGCCCCGAAGCCCGTAAGGACGGCCCGGCGCTCCCGGCTCATGCTCTCGGGCATGGTCAGGATGAGCCGGTAGCCCTTCACCGCGCAGACAAAGGCCAGGCCGATGCCGGTGTTGCCACTGGTGGGCTCCACGATCACCGTGTCCTTGTCCACCAGGCCGCGGGCCTCGGCCTCGCGGATCATGTTCAGGGCGATGCGGTCCTTGACCGAGGAGCAGGGGTTGAAGAACTCCAGCTTGGCCGCCACCCGGGCCGCGCAGCCCTGGGCCACGCGGTTCAGGAAGACCATGGGGGTGCCGCCCACCAGGGCGGTCATGTCGGAGGCGATGCGCATATTCCCCTCTCGCCTAGTGGCTGTGTTCCGAGCAGAAGGCCGCAGCCTCGCCCTCCTTGCCGGAGAATGGCGAGAGCGTGCGCAGCTTCTGGATGATGGGCGGCAGCTCCCGGAGCACCAGGTCGATCTCCGCGTCGCTGGTGTAGCGCGAGAGCGAGAAGCGGATGGAGCCGTGGGCGAAGGTGAAGGGCACGCCCATGGCCCGCAGCACGTGCGAGGGCTCCAGGCTGCCCGAGGTGCAGGCCGAGCCCGAGCTGGCGCAGATGCCGAAGCGGTCCATGAGCAGGAGGATGGCCTCGCCCTCCACGTACTTGAAGGCCACGGACAGGGTGTTGGGCAGGCGCTCGGCCCCGCCGCCGTTGACGCGGGTGTCCGGCACGCCGTCCAAAAGCCCGCGCTCCAGGCGGTCGCGCAGGGCGCGCACCCGGGTGTTCTCCTCGTCCATGGCCGCGGTGGCCAGCTCCACGGCCTTGCCCAGGGCCACGATGGAGGCGGCGTTCTCCGTGCCCGCGCGGCGGCCGCCCTCCTGGTGCCCGCCGATGAGGAAGGGCCGGAACGGCGTGCCCTTGCGCACGTAGAGCGCGCCCACGCCCTTGGGCGCGTGGAGCTTGTGGCCCGAGAGCACCAGGAAGTCCACGGGCAGCGTCTTCATGTCGAGCGGGATCTTGCCCACGGCCTGCACCGCGTCGGTGTGCAGGAGCACGCCGCGGGACTTCACCACGCGGGCGATGTCGTCCAGGGGAAAGAGCACGCCGGTCTCGTTGTTGGCGGCCATGATCGAGACGATGGCCGTGTCCTTGCGCAGGGCCTTTTCCAGGCCCGGCAGGTCCAGGCGGCCCTCGCCGTCCACGTCCAGCCAGGTGACATCAAAGCCCTTGTCCTCCAGGTGCTTGCAGAGGCTCAGCACGGCCGGGTGCTCCACCCGGGTGGTGACGATGTGACGCTTGTCCGGCTGGGCCTCCAGGGCCGAGCGGATGGCCGTGTTGTCGCCCTCGGTGCCGCAGGAAGTGAAGACGATCTCGGAAGGGTCGCAGCCGAGGCCCTCGGCCACCTGGGACCTGGCCTTGCGCAGGTGCGCGCCCACGGCTCCGCCGAAGCTGTGCATGCTGGAAGGGTTGCCGTACTGCTCGGAAAGAAAGGGCAGCATGGCCGTCAGCACCTCGGGAGCCACCCGGGTGGTGGCGTTGTTGTCGAGATACACGGGCTTCATGAGCGCACCTCCTCGATGCGGATGGCCGGGTCCACGGCTTCCTGCAGGCGCTTCTCCACCAGGCCCTTGAGGGTCAGCTGGCTGGAGGGGCAGCCCACGCAGGCCCCGCGCAGGGCCACCTTGACCGTGGTCCCCTCGATGTCCACCAGGTCGATGCTGCCGCCGTCCTGCTTGAGCGCGGGCCGGATCTCCTCGTCGATGACCCGGGTCACCAGCATCATGCGCTGGATGTTGGTCATCTTCGGGGCCGCGGCCTGCCCGGCCATGCTCGCGCGCTCCTCGGCCAGGATGCGCTCCAGGTCCGGCACGCAGTCGCCGCAGCCTCCGCCCGCCTTGGTGAAGCTGGTCACGTCCTCCACGGTCTTGAGGTCGTTCTCGCGGATGGCCCGGCGGATGGTCTCCTCGGTGACGCCGAAGCACTTGCAGACCAGCCGGCCCTCGGCCGCCGGGGCCGGGGCGGCCTCGCCGCGCCAGTTCTTGAGCGCGGCCTCCAGGGCCTCCTGGCCCATGACCGAGCAGTGCATCTTCTCCTTGGGCAGGCCGCCCAGGTAGGCCGCGATGTCCTTGTTGGTGAGGGCCCTGGCCTCATCCACGGTCTTGCCCTTCAAAAGCTCGGTGAGGGCCGAGCTGGAGGCGATGGCGCTGGCGCAGCCGAAGGTCTGGAAACTGGCGTCCTCGATGACTCCCTGCTCATTGATCTTGAGGAAGAGCCGCAGGGCGTCGCCGCAGGCCAGGCTGCCCACCTCGCCCACGGCGCTGGGATTGTCCATCTCGCCCGCGTTGCGCGGGTTGAGGAAGTGGTCCATGACCTTGTCCGTGTATTCCCACATAGAACCCTCCAAACGCGGCGCTCTGGTCGCCGCGGTTCTCTCATCATAGTGCGCCAAGGGGAAAAAACAACGACCCAGATCAAAAAAATCCCGCCTGGCCCTCCAGGGGACGGGAGCAGTCCGGGTCGTCGCGGCGGGGATTGTTCACGGCCGCGCCCACGGGCCAAGCCCGCAGCGCGGGCGGGACGCAGGCCTCCAGCAGGGCGGCCACGCCCCGCGGGTCCTGGATGTTGGCGCTGAGCCAGTCGTTGAACAGCGCGGGCGGCACGATGACCGGCATGCGCTCGTGGATGTCCCTGGCCAGGCCTTGAGCCTCGCGGGTGAGCACGGCGCAGGTTTCCAGGACCTCGCCGTCCGGACCCTGCCAGGCCTCCCAGAGCCCGGCCAGGGCCAGGAGCCCGCCCGCCTCCGGCGTGAGAAACCAGGGCTGCCTGCCGCGGCCCGCCCCCTGCCACTCGTAGAACCCGTCGGCCGGGATCAGGCAGCGGCGGTAGCGGGAGGCCGCGCGGAAGGCCGGCTTGTCCAGGACGGTCTCGCTGCGGGCGTTGATCAGCCGCGCGCCCTGGCCCGGGTCCCTGGACCAGGCGGGCACCAAGCCCCAGCGGAAAAGCCGCATGTGACGGCGGCCCGAGGCCTCGGCGGCCACGGCCTCCACCAGCTGGCCGGGGGCGATGTTGTGGCGCGCCGGGACCTGGGGCACGCGGTCCAGGCCAAAGGCCTCGGCCAGGGCCGCCCGGGGCGCGCGCAGGGCGAAACGTCCGCACATGGGCCGAGCATAGGCCCCCTCCCCGGCCCGAGGCAAGCGGCCTTTCTTGACGCGCCGCGCTGATCCTGCAATACCGTAAGAAGAAATACCGAGGAGCGCCATGAGTCCGCTGTTCAAGAAAGAGGACGAGTCCCGGTCCGAGTGGTTCCTGCCCGAGGACGCCCGCACGAACCTCACGGAACTCTTCGCCAGGTTCCGGCAGCCCGTGATCGTGGAGGCCTTTCTCAAGGCCGGGGTCAATGACGCCTACAACGAGTTCGTGAACAAGTTCCTGGGCGACCTGGCCCGGCTCTCGGACAAGGTCCGGGTCTCGTTCCATGGCCTGGACGGGGACAAGGCCAGGGAACGCGGGGTGGACCGCTCGCCCACCCTGCTGGTGGCCCCGGACCGCTACAACATACGCTTCAGCGGCGCCCCGGCAGGCGAGGAGGGCCGCACCTTCATGACCGCCCTGGTCCTGGCCGCGGCCGGAACCAGCGGGCTTTCGGACCTCTCCAAGGAGATCCTGACCAAGCTCGACGGCCAGCGCCACGTGCGGGTCTTCGTCACGCCCGCCTGCCCCTACTGCCCGGGCCAGGGCATCACGGCCATCAAATGCGCGGTGGAGAAGCCGGACCGGGTCTCGGCCGAGATCGTGGAGATCGACGAGCACCCGGACCTGGCCCAGAAGTACAACGTGGGCTCCGTGCCCCAGACCCAGTTCAGCGAGGACTACGCGGCCCTGGGCCTGATGCCCGAGGAGCGTTTCGTGCTGGAGATGGTGACCCTCACCGACGCCTCGCAGCTGGCGGCTGAGACCGCGGCCCAGGCCCGGGGTCCCGCGCCCAGCGAGGTGGACCTGGCCATCGTGGGCGGCGGCCCGGCCGGGCTCTCGGCGGCCATCTACGCGGCCCGGGCCGGGCTTTCGGCCGTGATCCTGGAGGGCGGCCCCCTGGGCGGCCAGGTGACCCTGACCCCGGTGGTGGAAAACTACCCCGGGTTCGCGGCCGTGCCCGGCAAGAAGCTCATGGAGATCATGGCCGCCCACGCCCGTGGCTACGTGCACATCGTGGAGGGGGCCAAGGTGGAGTCCATCGCGGACAAGGACGGCCGCTACGAACTGCTGACCCTCAAGGGCGCGTTCCTGGCCAGGGCCCTGCTCCTGGCCACGGGCGCGGTCTATCGCAAGCTCGGCGTGCCGGGCGAGGACCGCTACCAGGGCTTCGGCGTGAGCTTCTGCTCCTCCTGCGACGGCTACCTCTACCGCGGCAAGAAGGCCGTGGTGGTGGGCGGCGGCAACACCGCGCTCACCGACGCCCTGCACCTCAAGCACCTGGGCGTGGAGGTGACGCTGGTGCACCGGCGCGAGGCCTTCCGCGCCGAGAAGCACCTGCAGGACTCCGTGGCCCGCGAAGGCATCCCCGCGCGGATGGAGAGCCGGGTCATGGAGATCAAGGGCGACGGCAAGAAGGTCACCTCCGTGACCCTCCAGGGCAAGGACGGCGCCTTCACGGAGCTGGCCACAGACGCGGTCTTCGTGGCCGTGGGCCACGAGCCGAGCAACGCCCTGGCCAAGGCCCTGGGCCTGGACCTGGACCCGGCCGGATTCGTGGCCGTGGACCGGGGCATGCGCACCAGCAGGCCGCGCATCTACGCCGCGGGCGACCTCACCGGCGGGAGCATGCAGATCGTCACGGCCGTGAGCGAAGGCTCCCTGGCCGCGCTCTCGGCCTTCGAGGACCTGAGCAAGCCGTACTGGAAAACGCCCCTGCCCGCCCAACCGGCCTAGCGCCGGGCCGGACCGGGCAGGCCCCCTTTGACCGGCCCCGCGATTTGCCGTATGTGCTTCGGTGCCGAGAGGCCCGCATCGCACGACTTTCCCCCTTGAGGTGGAACATATGACCGACGTGATCCAGAAGCCCGAAGCCCCGCTCAACTTCATCCGCGCCATCATCGAGGCCGACCTCAAGGCCGGCAGGTGCGAGCGCATCGTCACCCGCTTTCCCCCGGAGCCCAACGGCTACCTGCACATCGGCCACGCCAAGTCCATCTGCCTGAATTTCGGCGTGGCCCGGGACTACAACGGCCAGTGCAACCTGCGCTTCGACGACACCAACCCGGCCAAGGAAGAGGTGGAGTACGTCGAGAGCATCGAGGAGGACGCCCGCTGGCTGGGCGCGGACTGGAAAGGGAACCGCTTCTTCGCCTCGGACTACTTCGAAAAGCTCTACGGCTTCGCCGTGCGGCTCATCGAGATGGGCAAGGCCTACGTGGACGACCAGAGCGCCGAGCAGATCCGCGAGAACCGCGGCACCCTCACCGCGCCCGGCACGGACAGCCCCTGGCGCGGCCGCTCCCCGGAGGAGAACCTGGACCTCTTCCGCCGCATGCGCGCGGGCGAGTTCGACGAGGGCTCCCGCGTGCTGCGGGCCAAAATCGACATGGCCTCGGCCAACGTGGTCATGCGCGACCCCACGCTCTACCGCATCAAGAAGGCGCACCACCACCGCACGGGCGACGCCTGGTGCATCTATCCCATGTACGACTTCGCCCACTGTCTGTCCGACGCCATCGAGGGCATCACCCACTCCATCTGCACCCTGGAGTTCGAGAACAACCGCGAACTCTACGACTGGGTCCTGGACACCCTGGGTTTCGACCCGCGGCCCCGGCAGTACGAGTTCGCCCGCCTGAACCTCACGCGCACCGTGCTCTCCAAGCGCAAGCTCATCCAACTGGTGAACGAGGGCTGCGTCTCGGGCTGGGACGACCCGCGCATGCCCACCATCTCCGGCATGCGCCGCCGCGGCTACCCGCCCGAGGCCATCCGCGACTTCTGCGAGCGCATCGGCGTGGCCCGCTCCGAGAACATCGTGGACGTGGCCCTGCTGGAGCACTGCGTACGCGAGGAGCTGAACCGCAGCGCGGCCCGGCGCATGGCCGTGCTCCGGCCGCTCAAGCTGGTCATCGAGAACTACCCCGAGGACCAGGTGGAGGAGTTCGAACTCCAGAACAACCCCGAGGACGAGCGCGCGGGCAGCCGCAAGGCGCCCTTCTCCAGGGTCCTCTGGATCGAGCGCGACGACTTCCGCCAGGACCCGCCGCCCAAGTACTTCCGCCTGGCCCCGGGCCGCGAGGTGCGCCTGCGCGGGGCCTACTACGTGACCTGCACGGGCTTCGACACCGACGCCTCGGGCCAGGTCACGGCCGTGCGCTGCTCCTACGACCCGGCCACCAGGGGCGGCTGGTCCCAGGACGGCCGCAAGATCAAGGGCACCATCCACTGGGTCAGCGCGGCCCACGCCGTGGAGGCCGAAGTGCGGCTCTACGACTTCCTGTTCGCCATCGAGAACCCCGGGGCCGAGAAGGACTTCAAGGCCCACCTCAACCCGGACTCCCTGGAGCTACTCACGGGCTGCAAGCTGGAGCCCTGCCTGGCCCAGGCCGCGCCGGGCGAGCGCTTCCAGTTCGAGCGCATGGGCTACTTCGCGGCCGACTCCCGGGACTGCAAGGCCGGGGCCCTGGTCTTCAACCGCACGGCCACCCTGCGCGACACCTGGGCCAAGATCGAGAAAAAAGGCTGACGGGCCGCTGGAGACTCCGCGCGAAAAAGCCCCCGGACCTCTTGGTCCGGGGGCTTTTTTCCTGTCTGGCGGCGCGGTTCAGCCTCCGTTGCGGGGGGTGTAGATGGCGGCGCAGAGCTCCTTCCACTGGGGCAGGTGGCTGGTGAGGCCCATGTGCTCCAGGTAGGCCGGATCCGGCGGGTGCTGGGCATAGTCCGCGTTGATCACGCGCAGCTCGTGCTCCAGGGCGTTGGCCGCGTGCACGGCCGTAAGCGGGGTGAAGTCCTTGCCGCGGCTGGCCAGATCCGGCTCGTGGTGGAAGGCCAGTGCATCGACCACGGCCCCGGGCAGGTTCCAGAGCCCCAGGAGGTAGGCCCCCAGCTCGGCGTGGGACGTGGCCAGGACCTCGCGCTCCACCTCCCAGACCGTGCGGTTCTCGTTGCGCACCGTGGCCAGGATGCCCAGGTACTCCACCTCGAACTGGGAGGCCAGGATGAGCTTGCCCACGTCGTGGAGCATGCCCGCGATGAAGCACTCGTCCACCATCTCCGGAGGCATGCCCTCGAAGCCCGCGATGGCCGAGGCGATGCGGCCCGTGGCCAGGCTGTGGTCCACGAGCACGTCCATGGAGTAGCGCGGGAAGCGGCTGAAGTCGAAGACCGAGAAGAGGTGCGCCGAGAGGATCAGGCCCTTGATGATCTCGGTGCCCAGGAGGTTCACGGCCTGGGCCGGATTGGTCAGGGGCCGGAAAAAGCCGAAGAAGGAGGAGTTGACCATCTTGAGGATGGCCGCGGTCATGGCCGGGTCCTCGGAGATGATCCGGGCCACGGTGGCCAGATTGGCGTCCTCCTTCTGGACCTCCTCCACCACCCGCAGGTAGAGGTCCGGCAGGCTGGGCAGGGACTCGATGCGCGAGACGATGTTCTTGGCCGACTCGTTGGTCAGGATGCGGCGCAGGTTGTAGGCCCGCTCCAGGGTCTCGCGGATGTCGTCGGCCGAGCACGGCTTGGTCAGGAACTGGTGGGCCTGCTTCACCGAGCGCATGACCATGTTGTAGTCGGCGTGGCCCGAAAGCACGATGCGCACCACGTCGGGCCGGGCCTCCTGGATGATCTTCAGGAGCTGGCCCCCGTCCATGCCGGGCATGCGCATGTCGGTGAGGACCACGTCCACGTCGTTGTTGGCCAGGACCAGCAGGGCGTCGTCGCCGCTGCGCACGAAGTGCTGGTCCCATTCCTGGGCCATGGGCCGGAGCATGCGGCGCAGGGCGTCCAGCATGTTCTGGTCGTCGTCCACGAACAGCACGCTCTTCCTCATGGCCGCTCTCCGGCTTTGGCTCCGCCCAGGGGCAGGCGGATGAAAAAGCACGCGCCGTGGCCCTCCTCGGACTGCACCGTGATAGACCCACCGTGCTTGTCCACCACGATGGAGTGGGCGATGGCCAGGCCCTGGCCCGTGCCCCGGCCCACGGCCTTGGTGGTGAAGAAGGGATCGAAGATCTTGTCCCGGAAGGCCGCCGGGATGCCCACCCCGGAGTCCTGCACCCGGATCTCGGCCCACTCGCCCGCGCGCCGGGTGCCCACCTCAATGCGGCCCCTGCCGCCGCGCTCGCGCACGGATTCCTCCACGGCCTGGGCCGCGTTGATGATGATGTTGAGAAAGACCTGGTTCAGATCCCCGGCCAGGCAGTTCACCAGGGGCAGGCGCTCGTCGAAGTCCGTGACCACCTCGGCCACGTACTTCCACTCGTTGCGGGCCACCAGCAGGGCGTCGCGCAGGGCCTGGTTCAGGTCGGCGTAGCGCCACTCCTCGCGCTCCGGGTGGGAGAACTTCTTCATGCCCAGGACGATGGAGGTCACGTGCTCCACTCCCTCCAGGGACTGGGCGATGGCCGCGGGGATCTCGGCCTCCAGGAAGTCCAGGTCCGCGCTGGCGATGGCCGCCTCGATGCGCGTGAGGTGCGGCCGGGGGTCCTCGCCCCCGCGCACCCCGGCCAGGCAGGTCAGGAACTCGCGCAGCACGCCCGCCATGCTGGCGTAGGACTTCTCCAGAAAGCGGATGTTGTCCCCGATGTACTGGATGGGCGTATTGATCTCGTGGGCGATGCCCGCGGCCAGGCGGCCGATGGATTCCAGGCGCTGGGCGATGCCCAGCTGCTGCTCGCGGGCCATGTGCGAGGAGAGGTCGTGGAAATAGAGGGCCAGCACCTGGCGGCCACCCAGGCGGCCGGTGAACACGCTGCGCAGAAGCGGCGCGCCGGCGGCGTCCGGGCGGCGCAGGGTGGCCTGCTCGTGGAGCACGCGGTTCTCGGGCGCTTCCAGCCCGGCGAACCCCCCGGCCGGTCCCAGCAGGGGCTCGAGGATCTCGGGAAAGGGCCGGCCCAGGGCCTGGGCCGCGGCCACGCCGAAGAGGGACTCGGCCCGCTGCGGCCACTCCAGGATGCGGCCGTCGCAGGCGTCGGCGATGACCAGTGCCCCGCCCAGGTATTCCGCCAGGCTCCGAAAAAAGGCCCCCTGCTCCGAGTCGCGGCAGTTGTCCGCGCCGTCCTCCAGGAGGTCCAGCAGGGCCTGGCGCAGACGCGCCGGGGCCGTGTCCGCGGGCAGGTGGACGCAGCGGCCGGGCAGCAGGCTGCCCGCGGTCCGCAGTTCCCCGGGGGTGAGCAGGAGCACGGGCAGCTCCCGGCGGGCGGCCCGGCGCAGGGCGTCAACGCAGCGCAGGGGCTCCTCCTGCTCCCAGGGCTCGAGCACGGCCAGGCGCAGGGGCAGGCTCCTGGCCCGGGCCAGGGCGGACTCCAGGTCCGGGGCCTTCTCGGGGCGCAGATGCAGGCCCTGCAGGGCGGCGCCCAGGGCTTCCAGCACGGCCGCCTCGCGGACCAGGAGAAGGATGTCGGGTCCCTGCGCGGCAGGGGACGGTCTGGCGGGTTTGGGCAACGTCATGCGCGCTCCGGAACGGCCTGGGACGGGAAATACACCCTGGCGCCACCGGGCGGCAAGGCAAAAGGAAACCCCGCGCCTCCCCTCAGGCGTGGGGTTTCAGGCGCGGCTTCGGGCCGCGCTCCCCCCTGACCTCAGCCCGCGGCCTTGGCCCGGACTTCCCCGCCCTGCACGCTGCAGAAGGAGAGCTCCGCGCGGGCGGCCTTGGTCACCGGCACCAGCGCGTAGCCCATCTCCTGGGCCATGAAGGTGAGCGGGGCCACGTTCTTGGTCAGCTTCATGATCTGGAGCAGGGTTTCCACCCCGAGCTTGGCGTTCTTGTCGAACGGATTGACCTCCCGCAGCAGGGTGGAATAGGGCTTGCCGATTTCCGCGGCGAGCTGCTTGGCGGGACGTTCGCCGTCCAGCACGATGTCCTGGACGATCCGAGTCACGTTCTTGCGGTACATAGGCGGTTCTCCCTGTTGCATCCGGCCGGACTCGGCCGATCCCTGTTCGCTTTATAAAAAGCAACTGCCATGCCATCTGTCTCTAATCCCCTCCTGATCAAATAATCAGATTGAAAATTGATGGGTTGTGTACCTTAATGCAACGGCGTTCCGACAAAAATAACCCGGGAAAACACTGTTTCTGAAACATAAGTGTAGCGACACATGTGTTTCAGACTCACCGGGAAAAAGACAGGGAACCAGAAGCGAAGGCAGGGGGAGCGGGCTCAGCCCGGGAAGCGGGTGATGTTGTATTCCAGAAGCTTGCGATAGAGGGTGCTGCGGCTCACGCCGAGCATGCGCGCCGTCTTGGCCTTGTTCCAGTCCGTGCGGTTGAGGGCCTCCAGGAGGTCGCCCCGGCCCGGGCCGCCGGCCGCGGGGTGCAGGGGATCGAAACCCCGGGAGCGGGCGAACTCGGCCAGCTCGGGCGGCAGGTGCGCGGAGGCGATGGTGCCCTCCGGGCAGAGCACCGCGGCGTGCTCCAGGGCGTGCTTGAGCTCGCGGACGTTGCCCGGCCAGGGGTAGCGCAGGAACAGGGCCAGCATGTCGCCGCTGACTCCCGAGATGGCCTTGCCGAACTTGCCGCCGAAGTGGCGCACGAAGTGCTCCACCAGCAGCGGGATGTCCTCGGCCCGCTCGCGCAGGGGCGGCAGGGCGATCTCCACCACCCGCAGCCGGTAGTAGAGATCCTCGCGGAACAGGCCCTCGCGCACCTTGTGCAGCAGGTTCACGTTGGTGGCGGCCACCACGCGCACGTCGGCCCGGATGGTGGCGTGGTCGCCCACGCGCTCGTACTCCTTCTGCTCCAGAAAGCGCAGGAGCCGTATCTGCACGGACTGAGGGATGTCGCCGATCTCGTCCAGAAAGAGCGTGCCGCCCTGGGCGGCCTGGAAGCGGCCCACGCTGTCCTTGACCGCGCCGGTGAAGGCCCCGCGCACGTGGCCGAACAGCTCGCTCTCCAGGAGCGTGGGCGCCAGGGCCGAGCAGTTCACCCGCACCAGGGGCTTCTGGGCGCGCGGGCCCAGGGCGTGCAGGGCCTCGGCGATGAGCTCCTTGCCCGTGCCGGACTCGCCGGTGATGAGCACTGTGGTGTCCACCGCGGCCAGCTGCCGGGTCAGGGCGAAGATGTCGCGCATCTTGCGGCTCTGGCCCACCAGGCGGCCCAGACCCAGGGCCTCGCCCCCCTCCTCGCCCGGTCCGCCCCGCGGCCCGGCCTCCGGGGCTTCCACCCGCAGCCGGTGCTGGATCAGGGCCGCGTCCAGGGTCTCCTTGAGGGCCGCGGGGGAGCAGGGCTTGGTCAGGAAGCGATAGACCTGGCCCTTGTTCACCGCGTCGATGGCCGTGGACATGTCCGGGTGCCCGGTGAGCATGATGCGCACGGTCTCCGGCGACTTGCGCGCGGCCGTGGCCAGGAGCCGGATGCCGTCCACCCCGGGCATGCGCATGTCCGCCACCACCACGGCGTAGCGGCCCCGGGCGCAGACCTTGTCCAGGGCCAGGGCCGGATCGGGCTCGGTCTCGATGTCCAGCCCGCGCAGGGAACGCCGGAGCGACGCCAGGAAATTGGCGTCGTCGTCCACGAAGAGGATGGTTTCGGCCATGGCTAGCGGCAGGCCCAGAGCGCGGCCTCGCGGATCTCCTTGAACAGGGCCATGCTCACCGAGCCCATGAACAGCCGCCCCAGGAGCCCGCCGCCCGCGCCGGTGCGGCCCACGGCCACGGCGGCGTAGCGCCGGTCCTGGGCCTCCTTGAGGATGGCCTGGGCCGGCTTGGACGACTCCAGGACCCGGGAATGGATGCGCTCCGCGGCCACGCCGTTGCGCTCCAGGGCCTCGCGGGTGCGGGCGAAGATCTCATCCACGTCCCTGGCCCGGCCCGAGCGGTTCACGTGGAGCATGGTCACGGAATGCTCGGGCTCCTGCTCCAGCATGAAGCCCACGTGGTCGGCCACGCGCAGGCTGGGTTCCGAGCCGTCGGCGCACAGGAGCACGTTGCGGCGTCCCCATTCCGGGTCGCGGCAGATCCAGAGCGGAAAGGTGATCTCCTCCATGAGCAGGCCCTTGCTCACGCTCTCGTCCAGGACCTCCTCCAGCTTCATGGTGGCCCGGCGGCCCAGGACCACGGCGTCGTAGAGCCCTTCCTCGCCCTCGCGCAGGATGGTCATGGCCCTGGACATTCCCTGCGAGGTGTGCTTGGTGTCGATGTTGTCGGGGGAGAAACCGTGCTGGACCAGGATGCGCTTGCATTCGGAGAGGGTCTTCATGCTCCGGTCCAGGTTCCGCTTGGCCATCTCCTCGCCCTGGGTCACGGTCTCGAAGGACAGCTCCTCGGCCCAGACTGCCGGGCTCTCGGCCACCACGTTGAAGAGCGTCAGCCGGATGTCCTTCTTGTTGTGGAAGAAGTAGGCCACATAGCGGATGCCGTGCAGGTGCTGGGGATCATTGCTGATGGTCACGAGCAGGTGTCTGTCCATGCCGGTCTCCTTTGGCAGCCGATGAGCTTACCGTAGTTCTTGCCTTTTTTGAGCCGTATTGCAAGATGCTACCCCAGGGGGGCAGCCCATGAACGACGATCAACTCCTGCGCGCGGACTACTGCCTGTTCGAAGCCGAGGAGGGGGAGCACCGCGTGGCCGTGCTGGGCACGGGCCCGGGCTTCCTGTCCATCGTCGATCTGCTCACCAGCCAGGAATTCAACGACTTCCTGCCCGGCTTCCGGCTGGTGGCCGTGGCCGAGCCCGGCCCGGACGAGAAGCGCCTGGACAAGGTCCGGGCCATGGGCGTGCCGATCTACAAGGACTTCAAGGACCTCTGGGCCCGGCATTCCGACATCCGCTACCTGGTGGAGCTCACCGGCCGCCGCGACCGGGTGGAGGCCCTGCGCCGGGCCCTGCCGGGCCGGGTCTCGCTCATCGACCACGCCGCCGCGGTGTTCTTCTGCGGGTTGCGCGACATGGCCCGCATCAAGAGCCACTGCGAGGTCAACCTGGACCGCCAGCGCACCCTGCTCCAAGCCATCATCGACGAGGTGCGCGAGGACATCCTGCTGCTGGACCTCAAGGGCCGCGTGGTGGACATGAACCGCAACGTCTGGCAGCGCACGGGCAAGGCCAAGGAGGAGCTCACCGGCAAGCCCTGCTGCGAGGTCATGACCCTGCGCGACGGCCTGCCCTTCTGCCGGGAGATGGACAAGGGCTGCCCCTTCTTCAAGACCCTGGCCACCAGGGAGGCGGGCGAGACCCTCATGACCCGGGTCAACGCCGAGGGCCAGCTCCTCTACTTCCGCATCTATTCCTACCCGATCCTGAACAGTTTCGGGGAGATGACCCACGTGATGATCATGCAGCGCGACATCACCTCGCGCACCTACCGCGAAAAGCACCAGCACCAGGCCGACAAGCTGGCCATCATCGGCGAGATGTCCACCTACCTGGCCCACGAGATCAGGAACCCGCTCTTCGCCATCGGCGGATTCACCAACGCGCTCCTGCGCTCCACGGACCTCTCGGAAAAGGATCGCGAGAAGCTGGCCATCATCGCCGAGGAGACCCAGCGCCTGGACCACATGCTCACGAGCATCCTGAACTTCGCCCGGCCCAGCAAGACGCCCACGGACAAGGTGGACCTGCGCCGCGTGGTGGAGGACACCGTGGAGCTCATGGAGATCGGCTACTCGCGCCAGGGCTACCACTTCGAGGTCCACTGCGACGCCAGCCTGCCCATGGTCAGCGGCGAGCCCGAGCTGCTCAAGCAGTGCCTGGTGAACCTCTACAAGAACTCCATCGAGGCCATGCCCGGCGGCGGGCTCATCACCACCCGCTGCGGGCTTTCCGGCGACCTGGTCTCCCTGTCCGTGGAGGACCGGGGCCAGGGCATGTCCGAGCAGGACCTGGAAAAGGCCTGCAGCCCCTTCTACACCACCAAGGAAAAGGGCTGCGGCCTGGGGCTGGCCATGATCAAGAAGATCGTGGAGGAGTTCGGCGGCAGCATCGAGATCAAGAGCCGCGTGGGCGAGGGCACCAGCGTGACCCTGCTCCTGCCGCCCATGCTGGCGGTGCGGACCGAGCCCCGGTCCGAGGCCTGACGGCCTACTGCCGCACTTCCACGCCGTAGGCCACAGTCAGGCCCGGCCCGTCGCCCGTGGGCGGCAGGTCCAGGTCGAAGCGCAGCACCCCGGCCTCGGGCCGGGTATGCGGCCGGTCGGCCTCCAGCAGCTTCCAGTCGCCGGACAGCACCTCTTCCAGGACCACCTTGCGCTTCCCGTCCGAGCCGTTGCGCAGCACGATTTCGAAGCGCGCCCGCCAGCTCCGCTCGCCCGTGCGCTCAAAGGACACGGTGCGGCGCTCGGCCGTGACGTCGAAGGAGCGGCCCAGGCTCAGGCGCACCTCGGCCCCGCGCGGGGTGTGCTCCAGGCGGTCCTCCCCGGCCGGGACCAGGCCCTCCGAGGCGGGCTCCAGCACGCGCACCGCGCCGCCCGGCAGGGGCAGGCCCAGGCCGCCGTCCCTGGTGTTGCGGAAGGTCAGCACGGCCTCCAGGGGCTGGGGGCGGCTGCGGCCCGCGTCCCCGGGCGAGGCATGGCTCCGGCTGCGCAGCTCACGCTGCACCGGCACCTTGGCGGCGTGCAGCAGGCGCACCCGGGCGAAGCGTCCGTCGGGCAGGTCCACGGCCCCGGGCAGGGTGTAGAGATGGTTCTCGCCCACGGCTTCGGAGGCCATGTCCGCCATGTTCCCGGCGGCCATGAGCCCTTCCTTGCGCGCGGCGAAGGCCACGGGCGCGGGGCGGGCCTGGTCCCCGGCCAGGAGGCGCACCTGGGCGGCGCGGAAGTCGCGGCCCGAGGCGTTCTCCAGGGTGACCCAGCCCGTGAGCCGGGCCGAGGCGCCCGCGGCGTCCAGCTCCAGCACGTAGTCCGCGCTCCAGCCCAGGCCGTCCGTGAAATAGATCAGCTCCAGGTCGCGCGCGCCGGAAAAGCGGCCCGAGGTCGAAAGCTCCAGCCGGGGGCCGGGTTCGCCCGCGGCGGGCGGCAGGATCAGGGATTCGGCCCCCAGCAGGTACACGTGGCCATCGGCCTGCACGGCCGCGGGCAGGTCCGCGGACAGGAGCACGGCCTTGCGCGGGACGCGGCGCGCGGGGTCGGCGGGATCGGGCAGCAGGGCCTCGATCTCCCGGCCCGTCAAGCGCCGCAACAGGGCCTGGGCCTGGAAGGGGTCGGCCTCAAAGCGCAGCAGATCCACGGCCGGGCCCCCGGAGCCCGGGAAACGGGCCTGGAGCGTGGAAGGGTCCAGGGCCCGGGGCAGGCCGGACACGGTGACCAGGCCCTGGGCCTGCTCCACGGAGCGGACCTCACGCACCAGGGTCCGGCCCGGGGCCACGGTCAGGGACAGCTCTCCGGCCCGGGCCGGCAGGGCCAGGGCCAGAGCGGCCAGCAGGGCGGTCAGGAAAACGGCGGGGCGCATGGCGGCCTCCCGGGGCTTACTTGGACGGGACGTCGTCCTCCAGGCCTTCGAGCACGAGCTCGTCCGCGGCCTCGCCCCGGTCGGTCTTGAGCCGGTCGATCATCTGCACGAGGCGGGAACGGTCGCTGGCCGAGAGCGTGGCCGTCTCCTCGGTGACGAGTCCCTTCTGGAAGAGGCTGAAGAAGCACTGGTCAAAGGTGTTCATGCCGTGGGGGCCGCCTTCTTCCAGCACGCCGTAGTAGGTCTTGTCCGCGGTCTCGCCGCCCAGGATGAGCTCCTTGATGCGCAGGGTGTTGCGCATGACCTCGAAGGCCGCCACCCGGCCCTGGCCGTCGGCCTTGGGCAGCAGGCGCTGGGAGACCACCCACTTGAGGCTCTCGGCCAGGCGCATGCGGATGAGCCGCTCCTCCGAGGTGTCGAAGAGCCCGATGATGCGGTTCACGGTCTGGCCGCAGTCCGTGGTGTGGATGGTGGAGAGCACGAGGTGGCCGGTGGCCGCGGCCTGGAGCGCGATCTCCATGGTCTCGCGGTCGCGGATCTCGCCCACCAGGATGACCTTGGGGGCCTGGCGGAAGGCCGCGCGCAGGCCCGAGGCGAAGGTGTCGAAGTCCACGCCCAGCTCGCGCTGGTTCACCGTGCCCTTCTTGTGCCGGTGGGTGAACTCCACCGGGTCTTCCAGGGTGATGATGTGCACGGCCTGGGTCTCGTTGATGGCGTCCACCAGGGCGGCCAGGGAGTTGGACTTGCCCGTGCCCGTGCCGCCGGTGACCAGGATGAGCCCGTACTTCTCCTTGGCCATTTCCGCGAAGCAGGCGGGCAGGCCCAGGTCCTCCATGGTCGGGATGCCGGTGGGCAGCCGCCGCAGGATGGCGGCCAGGGTGCCGCGCTGGCTGAAGATGTTCACCCGGAAGCGGGCCTTGCCCGGCAGGGCGTAGGACAGGTCGCAGGAGCCCTTGGCCGCCAGGGTCTTGACCAGGCGCGGGCTGTTGTCCATGAGGGCCGCGGCCATGAGCTTGGTCTGGGCCGGGGTCAGGCGGGCGTAGTCCGGCCCCAGGTCCACGCTGACGAGCGCGCCGTCCACCTCGGCCTGCACGGCCCGGCCCGAGGTGATGATGACGTCCGAGACCTTGGGGTGGGCGGCGACCAGTTTGGCCATGAGGCCGTCGAGCTCCTGGCGGGTCATCGCAGATCTCCTTGGTTCGGGGCCCCGTTCTTGAGGAAGGGCCGGATGCGGTCCTTGTTCTGGGCATAGACGTAGGCCGCGTCCGGATCGATCATGCCCTTCTGCAGGAAGCGCAGGATGTCGTCGTCCATGGACTGCATGCCGTGCTCGCGGCCGGTCTGGATCATGGAGGCGATCTGGTGGTTCTTGCCCTCGCGGATCAGGTTGCGCACCGAGGGCACGCCGATGAGGATCTCCAGGGCCGCCACCCGGCCGGGCCGGTCGATGCGGCGGAACAGCGTCTGGGCGATGACCGCGCGCAGGGAGTCCGCGAAGCTGGCCCGCACCTGGGCCTGCATGTCCTCGGGAAAGACCTCGATGATGCGGTCCACGGTCTTGGCGGCCGAGGCCGTGTGCAGGGTGGAGAGCACCAGGTGGCCTGTCTCGGCGGCCTCCAGGGCCAGGGCGATGGTCTCGTAGTCGCGCATCTCGCCCACCAGGATGATGTCCGGGTCCTCGCGCAGGGCCCCGCGCAGGGCGGCCTTGAAGCTCTTGGTGTCGCGGCCCAGCTCGCGCTGGTTCACCAGGCAGTTCTGGGGCCGGTGCACGAACTCGATGGGGTCCTCGATGGTGATGATGTGGTCTTTGCGGGCCTTGTTGGCGTGGTGCAGGATGGCGGCCAGGGTGGTGGACTTGCCAGAGCCCGTGGGGCCGGTGACGAGCACCAGGCCCTTGGGCAGCATGGCCAGGTCCTTGAGCTTGTCGGGCAGGCCCAGCTCCTCCAGGGTGACGATCTTCTCGGGAATCTGGCGGAACACGGCCGAGACGCCGTTCATCTGGCGGAAGAAGTTCACCCGGTAGCGGGCCAGGCCCTTGACCTCGTAGCCGAAATCCACGTCCCCGGTCTCCTCGAAGAGCTTGACCTTGTTCTCCGGGGTGATCTCGTAGAGCATGCGGATGAGTTCCTCATGCTCCAGGACCTTGAACTTGAAGCGGTGGAGCTCCCCGCGCAGCCGCATCATGGGCTGGGACCCGCTGGACAGGTGCAGGTCCGAGCCGCCGTGCTCGTGGAGCATCTTGAAGAAGGCGTTGATCTGGGCCATGGGGCCTCCACTCAGGCCAAAGGATTCGGATTTCCGGCAGGATACCCGGGGGCTGAAACCATGGCAAGCGGCCCGGGCCAAGGGCCGCAAAAAATAAAGGGGAGCCCGGAGGCTCCCCTGTGCTGCTGTCAGCAAAGGCCGGTCACGACGGCCAGTCGATCGTCACCGTGTTGGTGATGCCGCCCGTGGCCCAGCTCGGAGTCGCCGTTCCCGTGCTCATGGTGATGGTGCAGGTCACCACGTCGTCGGCGAGTGCGTAGCTGAAGACGTAGTCCCCGACGTTCGGGGCGGCCGACGTGCCGAGATACTTCCCATTCGCGGAGTCCACGAGGTCGGTCAGGGCCGTCGGGACCTTGCCTTTGTCGAGCACATACTGGGCATAGGCCATGTTGAAGCGGGAAACCGCCTCGGACTTCACGCCCTTGGCCACGGATTCGTTGGCCTTGGTGGTCATGTCGAAGTACTTGGGCGTGATCACCGCGGCCAGGATGCCCAGGATGATGATCACGGAAATGAGTTCCACCAGGGTGAAACCTTTCTGAGCCTTGTTCCTCAAACTGCTTGCCATCATGATGCCTCCCTGCTCTGCCGCATCCGCGGCTGTTTTTCTCGTACCGGTGCTTTCGGTTTTTCCATAGCACCCGCGACTTCGGTCTTCCAGCCTATTCCTAACAAGTTCCGTGCCAGGGCCATCACAAAATCATGCCCAGCCCGCAACGCCCCTATTCATCGATGTTTCCGCTCAAGCCCTGCAACCAGGGCTGCTCCATCCTCCCCGCGCCGGTCAAATTTCCGCCGTCCTCACACGCCGGACAATGAGTGCTGCATGAGGTCCGTGAGCGGCAGGAACACGGACAGGGCGAAGAAACCCACCACTGCGGTGAGCCCGGCCACGAGGATGGGCCCGATGAGCTCGCTCATCTTGGACACCGAGTATGACACCTCGTAGTCATAGTGCATGGCCGCCTGCCTGAGCATATCCTCCAGCTGGCCCGATTCCTCGCCGATGGCGATCATGGTGATGAGCATGGGCGTGAAGTAGCGGGCCGAGCGCAGGGGCTCGGCCAGGCCGCGGCCCTGCTCCAGCTTTTCTTTGAGCGTGTCGAACTGGGCCGAGATGGCGGCGTTGCCGATGGTGCCGGAGATGATCTCCATGGACTCCAGCACGGTCACGCCGCTGGCCTGGAGAATGGCGAAGATGCTGGCGAAGCGGGCCATGGCCGCCTTGGTGAAGACCTTGCCCAGGATGGGCAGGCGCAAGAGCAGCGTGTCCCGGAAAAGCCGCCCCCTGTCCGTACGGAACCAGGCGCCCAGGCCGAAGATGCCGCCGCCCACGCCCGCCAGGAGCAGAGGCCACCAGTGGCTGAGCACGCCGTGGATGCCGAGCATGATCCGTGTGGGCAGGGGCAGCTCGATGCCCGCGTTCTTGAACAGGTTGATGAAGTTGGGGAACACGAACAGGATGAGCACGAAAAAGGCCACGGTGAGCGCGATGAGCACGATGAACGGATAGGTCAGGGCGCTCTTGATGTCCTGCTTCACCTTGTGCTCGTGCTCCACGATGTAGATGAGCCGCTCCAGCACGTCGATGAGCGTGCCCGAGATCTCGCCCGCGCGCACCATGTTGCAGTAGAGCGGCGAAAACACGTTGGTGTGTTTGAAAAAGGCCCGGTAGAGCGAGGTGCCCTGTCGGATGTCCTGGGCGATGGCGATGATGGCTGCGCGCAGCTTGGGGCTCTCGGTCTGGTTCTCCAGGACCTCCAGGGTCTGGACCACGGCGATGCCTGCCGAGAGCATGGTGCGGAACTGCTTGGTGAAAAGGATGACGTCCTGGGCCTTGACCTTCTCGAGGCGGGCCAGAAGCCCCGGGGCGCGATCCCCTGCGCCGGGTTTGGCCGCGGCGGCGCGGGTCTGGCGCACCGAGGACGGGATGAGGCCCTTGTCCAGGATGAGCCGCTGCGCGGCCTCCAGGCTCTCGGCCTCCAGGCTGCCGCTGACCTTGGACCCGCTGTCCGTGAGGGCCTTGTAGGCGAAGACCGGCACGGCAGCCTCCCTAGATCATGACCGCGGAAGCGGCCTCTTCCAGGGTCGTCACGCCGTTCACGGCCTTGCGCACCGCGTCCACCTTGAGCGGCCGCATGCGCTTGGAGGCCACGGCCATGCGGGTGATCTCCCGGGCCGAGGCGCGCTTGAGGATGAGCTCCTGCACGCTCTCGTCCACCTCCAGCACCTCGAACAGGGCGCGGCGTCCGGAGAACCCGGTCTGCTGGCACTGGCGGCAGCCCGTGCCGCGCTTGAAGGTGTACTTCTTGGCCGCGGGGTCCAGGCCGAAGGCCCGCTGGAGCTCGGCCGAAGGCTCGTATTCCTCCATGCAGTGCTGGCAGTTGCGGCGCACCAGGCGCTGGCTCATCGTGACCAGCATGACCGAGGAAACCAGGAAGGACTCCACGCCCATGTCGATGAGCCGGATGGCGGCCGAGGCCGCGTCGTTGGTGTGCAGGGTGGTGAGCACCTTGTGGCCGGTGAGGGCGGCCTGGGTGGCGATGGAGGCGGTCTCCTGGTCGCGGATCTCGCCCACCAGGATGACGTCCGGGTCCTGGCGCAGGATGGAGCGCAGGCCCGAGGCGAAGGTCATGCCCGCGCGGCGGTTGAGCTGGACCTGGCGGATGCCCGGAATGCGGTACTCCACCGGGTCTTCCAGGGTGATGATGTTGATGTCCGGCTTGTTCAGCTCGCGCAGCACGGAATAGAGCGTGGTGGTCTTGCCCGAGCCGGTGGGACCGGCCGAGACGATGAGGCCGTAGGGTTTGTCCATGGCCCGCCGGACCTTGGCCAGGTCCTGCTCGGCCAGGCCCAGCTCGGGCAGGGTCAGGCCGTGGGCGTTGCGGTCCAGCAGGCGCAGCACCAGGTTCTCGCCGTGGAGCGTGGGCAGGGACGAGGCCCGCACGTTGAATTCCCGGTCCTGGGCCCGGAAGGAAAAGCGGCCGTCCTGAGGGATCTTGCTCACCGAGATGTCCATGTTGGCCATGATCTTGATGCGCGACACCAGGGGCAGGAAGGCGTTCTTGGGCGGGGCGGGCACGGCCCGCAGGCGGCCGTCCACCCGGAAGCGGGCCTGCACGTAGTCGCGCTCCGGGCTCAGGTGCACGTCGCTGGCCTTCTCCCGCACGGCCTGGTTCAGGATGGAGTTGACCATGCGGATGATGGGGGCCTGGTCCGCCTGGTCGTGCAGGGCGTCCACGGCGATGTCCTGGTCCTCCTCGGCGGGGGCGGCGTCCTCGCCCATGTCCAGACCGTCGAAAAGGCCCTCGGCCGCGGTCCCGGCCCGGCCATAGACCGAACCGAAAAGCAGCTCGAAGTCGTTCTCCGAGCAGATGACCGGCTCCACCTCCAGGTTGGTGGCCACCTCCACGGTGTCCAGGGCGTTGATGTCCATGGGGTCGGGCATGGCCACGATGAGGCGGTTGCCCTTGCGGAAGAGCGGCACCAGGTGGTTCTTCTGGGCCAGGTCCTCGCCCACCAGGTCCGAGGCCCCCTCCTCGTAGGGATAGGCGTCCGGGGAATAGCGCGGAATCTTGAGCTGCCGGCTGATGAGCTCGACGATCTGCTGTTCCTTGAGCAGGCCGTTCTGGATGAGGTACTGGCCGAGCTTGAGGCCGGAGTCCTTTTGCCCGGCCAGGGCCTGCTCCAGCTGGGGCTGGGTGATGAGCCCGCCCTCCATGAGCAACTCGCCGAGCCGCTTGCGGTCGCGCTTCATCCCTAGCGGTCCTTGTCCTGGGCCGTGGCCAGGCGGCTCGCGGGTTCGTCCAGCCGGCTCAGGAAGCGCACGTCCTTGCGGCTGAACTGGAGCATGCGGGCGTCGTCCCTGAGCTTGCCGGGCAGGGAGCCGATGAGGGCCAGGGCCCTGGGCTCGCCCGCAAAGGGCGTGGCCGCGGTCACGGCGAACTGGGTGCGGCCCGGCCGCTCCTGCCAGACCAGCAGGCGCAGGGGCATAGGCAGATGGTCCAGGGCGCGCAGGGCGTCGAAGGCCGCCTCCAGGCTGTCGGCGCGGGCCAGCTGGACCCAGATGAACTGCTTGAAGGCCGCGTCCTGGCGGCCGGAAACGAGCGGCAGGACCAGGGCCGCGCCCGGGCCGGGCTCGGCCTCCAGGCCGGGATTGGCCGCGCGCACGCGGGCCAGGGTCTCGGGATCGGCCGCGCCATAGACCTGGCGCAGCACCGAAACCAGGTTCTCGCCCTGGGCCAGATGCAGGACGCCCAGGCGCTCGGGTTCCTGGACCGCGGCCTTTTTGAGGGCCTCGGGCGCGGGCGGCTCGGGCGCGGCCGCCGGGGCCGGGACCGGAGGCTCGGGGGCGATCCGGGCCGGAGCCGCCGGGAGGTCCAGGGTCTGGCGCAGTTCCGGGGCCGGCTCCGCAGGCAGGATCCGCGCCGCGGCCTGGCTCAGGCCGGTGAGGGCGCGGCTCTGGCGGATGCCGCCCAGGTCGAAGCGGTACAGGCCCCAGACCGAGGCGCAGGCCAGGACGAACACGGCCAGGGCCGTGGCCGCCGTGCCGAAGGCCCGGCGCACCTGGCGGCGCTCCTGGCCCACGCAGGAGCGCACCAGCCGCCAGCCCGCCCGGGCGCTGCGGCGGATGAGCAGCTCCAGCACCACCTTGTGGCAAAGGCGCACGATGCGGCGCGGATAGCCGCGGCTGGCCCGGTACACGGCCCAGTAGCCCAGGTTCGAGAAGAGGTCCGGCGGGGCGCTTTTGTCCGCGGCGGCCTCCTGGAGGCGGTAGCGGATCATGGCCCGGGTCTCGGCGAAGTCGAGCGGGGTCAGGCGGTGGTAGCAGTTGACCCGGTCCAGAAGGTTCTCCATCTCCTCAAGCACGGGCTCGATCTCGCGCTGGGCGAAAACCACGATCTGGAGGAGCTTCTGGGCGTTGGTCTCGTAGTTCAACAGCTCGCGCATGAGCTCCAGGCACTCGGGCGTGAGCTTCTGGCCCTCGTCCACGATGAGCACGGAAAGACGCCCGGCCTTTACCCCCTGGAGAAAGAGGCTCTTCTTGATGCCTTCCTTGAGCTGCCAGGCAGAAAGGCCCGGGGCGGGCTCGCGGCCGGTGAAGAAGCCGAAGAGCACGCGCAGGAAGGCCTCGCCCGTGGCGAAATAGGGGTCCAGGAGCAGGTGCACCCGGATCTCCTGGTCCTGGCCCAGGAGCCGCACGAAACGGCGGCAGAGCGTGGTCTTGCCCGTGCCGATCTCGCCCGTGACCACGCACAGGCCACGGCGCAGGCGCACGGAGATCTCCAACTGCTGGAGGCAGTGGGCGTGCTGCCGGGAGTCGTAGAGGAAATTCGGGTCCGGCGAATTGGAAAAGGGC
>JAWRKD010000095.1:0-3554 GCA_040307135.1 Desulfovibrionaceae bacterium | reverse complement strand
GGCTCCCGGCGTCTTTTTTTGCGCGCCCGAGCTAGAATTCCAGGTGCCGCGGAGTGCGGGGGAAGGGGATCACGTCGCGGATGTTGGCCACGCCCGTGACGAGCATGAGCAGGCGCTCGAAGCCCAGGCCGAAGCCCGCGTGCGGCACGCTGCCGAAGCGCCGGGTGTCCAGGTACCACCAGTACTGCTCGCGCGACAGGCCCAGCTCGTCCAGGCGGCGCTCCAGCACGTCCAGGCGCTCCTCGCGCTGGCTGCCGCCCACCAGCTCGCCGATGCGCGGCACGAGCAGGTCCATGGCCGCCACGGTGCGGCCGTCGTCGTTGAGCCGCATGTAGAACGCCTTGATCTCCTTGGGGTAGTCATGGACGATCACCGGCCGCTTGAAGTGCTCCTCGCAGAGAAAACGCTCGTGCTCGGTCTGGAGGTCCGCGCCGTAGGCCACGGGGAACTCGAAGGCCCTGCCGGAGCGGCCCAGGATGTCCACGGCCTCGGCGTAGGGCAGCCGCACGAAGGGCTGGGCCAGCACGCTCTCCAGGGTGGACGCGAGCTCCTTGTCCACGAAGTTGGCGAACAGGGCCACGTCGTCGTGAGAGCGCTCCAGGGCCCAGCGCACGCAATATTTCACCAGGTCCTCGGCCAGGTCCATGTCGTCGGAGAGATCCGCGAAGGCCATCTCCGGCTCGATCATCCAGAACTCGGCGCAGTGCTTGGGCGTGTTGGAGTTCTCGGCCCGGAACGTGGGGCCGAAGGTATAGACGTCGCCCAGGGCCAGGGCCAGCAGCTCGGCCTCCAGCTGGCCCGAGACCGTGAGCTGGGCGGGCCTGCCGAAGAAGTCCGCCTCGGCCAGGGCCGCGGGGCTCAGGCCCGCGCACTTGGCCGGATCCAGGCTGCTCACGCGGAACATCTCGCCCGCGCCCTCGCAGTCCGAGCCCGTGAGGATGGGCGTGTGCACGTGGAAGAAGCCGCGCTCGCGGAAGAACTGGTGCACGGCGAAGGCCATCTCGGAGCGCAGGCGGAACATGGCCCCATACTTATTGGTGCGCGGCCGCAGGTGGGCGATGGTGCGCAGGAACTCGTCGGTGTGGCGCTTCTTCTGGAGCGGGAAGGCCTCCTGGTCCGCCGTGCCGATGAGGGCCACGCCCGTGGCCTTGAGCTCCCATTTCTGGCCCTTGCCCGGCGAGGCCACCAGGTCGCCGGTCAGGGCCACGGACGCGCCCGTGCCGATGCCATCCAGGGCCTGCACGATCTCCGGGGTGTGGTCGATGACCGCCTGGAGGTTCTTGAGGCAGGAGCCGTCGTTCAGCTCCAGGAAGGAGAAGCCCTTGGAGTCGCGCTTGGTGCGCACCCAGCCCTTGACCAGCACGCCGCGGAGCGGGGCTTCGGCGTTGAGGGCGGCGTTGATCTTGATCCGTTTCATGCCTGATCCTTGGTTGTCGTGACGTCCGGCAGGTCCGTGCGGTCCCCGGGCCGGCGGTAGAGAAACACGGAAGAGCCTCCGGCGGCAAGGGCCGGAGCCGCGTCGGCCAGCCAGGCCGTGCGGCCGAAGGCGTGCATGGGCACGAGGAGCCGGGGCCGCACCACGCGCGCGAACTCCGGCCCTCCGGCCAGGTTGGCCAGCCTGCGGTCCACGTTGGTGAAGCCGATGTCCACGGGTTTGCGCGCGATGCGCTCCAGGGCCGCGCTGAAGAACCCGGCCGTGAAGGCTTTCTCGGCCGGGGACGCCGTGTCCCAGACCCAGGCGGCCAGATCCCCGCCATGGTACACCCGCAGACCCTCCAGCTCCAGGACAAAGGCCAGGCCCAGGTCGTTGGAGGCCAGCGTCTCGATGTGGACGCCCTCCAGTTCCGCCTCCTGGTCCGGCTCCAGCACCAGGGCGCCCGGCGGCACGCTTTGCGGGTACAGCTCGGCCACGTCGTCGGAGAACACGAAGCGCGCGACGGCGGCTCCGGCGCAGACCTGGGCCAGGTCCGGGTGGCAGTGGTCCGTGTGGCTGTGGGAGACAAAGGCCGTCACGCGGCGGCCCGCCAGCTCCGGGGCCAGGGCCTGGGCCGCGCGCCTGGGCAGGTGCTGCGGGGCCGGGCAGTCGAAAAGCAGGGTGCGCTCCCCGGCGTGGAGCACGAAACAGTTGTGGAAGATATGGACCACCTGGCCGCGCATGGCCCGGGATGAAGCATATCCGCGGCCAAAAGGCAACCCGCGGCAAGCTCCTTGCCCTCCCCTCCCGGCATGGGCTACAACCGGGGGCCTGAAACACCTTTTCTGGGGAGACCGATGGGATTCTTTTCCTCGCTGAAGAAACTCTGGGGCGGCGGCGCGACGCCCGCGCCGTCTCAGCCCGTTGCACCGTCCGCTCCGGCTCCGGCCGATTCCGCCGAGTGGCAGAACGCCCTGACCCTGGCCCTGCGCCAGGCCGAACCCCGGCTGTCGGTCTGGCTCGGCCACGTGCTGGCGGGCGTCACCGAGGCCGGGCCGCTGCTGCGCGCCCGCCTGCTCTTCCTGTTCCAGGCCCTGGGCGCGCCCGAGGCCGAGGCCGCCACGTTCGTGGACGAATTCGAGGCCTGGCTCGCGGCCATGGGCTACCGCACGACCGAGGAGTTCCGCTCCGAACTGCAATACCGCCTGGCTCTGGCCCTGGACCTGGAGGACGAGGAGGACGAGCGCGACCGGCTCTTCCTCAAGCTCTCCGAGGGCCTGTCCAAGACCCGCGAGCAGATCACCAAGCGCATCGACGGCCTGCTCTCCGGCAACCGGGCCATCGACGAGTCCTTCTGGGAGGAGTTCGAGGAAATCCTGATCATGGCCGACGTGGGCTTCGAGGCCGCGGCCAGGCTCATGGGCAACCTGCGCGACCGGGTGCGCAAGGCCGGGGTGCGCGAGGCCCAGGGCTTCCGCGCCCTGCTCCAGGAGGAGCTGGAGTCCATCTTCAGGACGCCCAAGCGCATCCAGGCCGTGAACCCGCCCGAGGTGGTCATGATGATCGGGGTGAACGGCGTGGGCAAGACCACCACCATCGCCAAGCTGGCCCACCGGGCCAAGCTCCAGGGCCGCAAGGTGCTCATCGCCGCGGGCGACACCTTCCGGGCCGCGGCCATCGAGCAGCTGGAGATCTGGGCCAAGCGCGTGGGCGCGGGCTTCTTCGCCAAGCAGGCCGGGTCCGACCCGGCGGCCGTGGCCTTCGAGGCCATGGACAAGGCCGTGACCGAGGGCTACGACCTCCTGCTCCTGGATACGGCGGGCCGCCTGCACACCAAGACCAACCTCATGGAAGAATTGAAGAAGATCAAGCGCGTGCTGGACAAGAAGCACCCCGGCGCGCCGCACCGCAGCGTGCTGGTCATCGACGCCACCACGGGCCAGAACGCCCTGTCCCAGACCAAGCTCTTCCAGGAGGCCGTGGGCGTGGACGAGATCGTGCTCACCAAGCTCGACGGCACGGCCAAGGGCGGCGTGGTGGTGGCCGTGACCCTGCAATACCAGGTGCCCATCACCTTCGTGGGCCTGGGCGAAAAGATGGAAGACCTGCGGCCCTTCAACGGCCAGGACTTCGCCAAGGC
>JAWRKD010000094.1:0-30205 GCA_040307135.1 Desulfovibrionaceae bacterium | reverse complement strand
GGGGCCGCGGCCCTGGACTCCTGGGACAACATGGAGGACCTGGCCGAGCGCCTGAACGCGGCCTTGGTGGACGCGCCGCCGCTGGCCGTCACCGAGGGAGGCCTGTTCCGCCTGGGATACCACCCGGAATTGGACGAACTCATCCAACTCACCGAGCACGGCGAGGCTCGGGTGCGCGAACTCTTCGAGCAGGAGCGCGCGGCCTCGGGCATCCCCAAGCTCAAGCTCGGGTTCAACCGGGTCTTCGGCTACTATTTCGAGGTCTCCAAGGCCCACCAGGGGCCGGTGCCCGAGACCTTCATCCGGCGGCAGACCCTGGTGAACTGCGAACGCTACGTGACCCCCCGGCTCAAGGAACTGGAGGAGCGCCTGCTCTCGGCCTCCGAGGAGCGCAAGGCCCTGGAATACCGGCTGTTCCAGGAGCTGCGCCAAGTCCTGGCCCGGGCCCGCGTCCGCTTCGTGCACATGAGCGGGGTCCTGGCCGGGCTGGACTGCTGGCAGGGCCTGGCCGAGGCCGCCCGGCTCCACGCCTGGACCCGGCCCGAGGTGCACGAGGGCCTGGAGATCACGGTGGAGGCCGGACGCCATCCCGTGGTGGAGGCGGCCCAGGGCGCGGCCAACTACGTGCCCAACGACGTGCGCCTGGACGAGGAGCGTCGCATCCTGCTCATCACCGGCCCGAACATGGCCGGAAAATCCACGGTCCTGCGCCAGACCGCGGTCATCACCCTCATGGCCCAGATCGGCAGCTTCGTGCCGGCCCGGGCCGCGCGCATCGGCCTGGCGGATCGCATCTTCTCCCGGGTGGGGGCCTCGGACAACCTGGCCCAGGGCCAAAGCACCTTCATGGTGGAGATGATGGAGACGGCCCGCATCCTGCGCCAGGCCGGGCGCCGCAGCCTGGTCATCCTGGACGAGATCGGCCGCGGCACCAGCACCTTCGACGGTCTGGCCCTGGCCTGGGCCGTGGTGGAGGACCTGGCCCGCCGCGCGGGCGGGGTGCGCACCCTGTTCGCCACCCACTACCACGAGCTCACCGGCCTGGAGGGCAGGATACCGGGCTTGCGCAACCTGAACATTGCGGTGCGCGAATGGAAGGGCGACATCCTGTTCCTGCGCCGCCTGGTGCCCGGCCCCGCGGACAAGAGCTACGGCATCGAGGTGGCGCGGCTGGCCGGGGTTCCCCGGCCCGTGGTGGAAAGAGCCCGGGAAATCCTTGCGAAGCTCGAGGAAAAATCGCAAGATGGGCGCGCGCAGGGTGCGCCCCGCTGCAGCCGGCCCCACCTGCCCGGCCTGGAGCCCCCCGGAGTCCGGCCCGAGCCGGCCGAATCCCCGCTTGTTTCCGCCCTGCGAGAACTGGACGTGGACGGCCTGACGCCCATCCAGGCCCTGACCCTGCTCCACCAATGGAAACAGACGTTCAAGGACGGACAATGATCCGCCGCCTCGCGGTCCCCATCGCCCTTTTCTGCGCCTGCCTCCTGCTGCTCTCCTGCGGCAAGAAGGAGTGGCCGGAGCCGGTGCAATCCGAGGACAGTTTCACCTTCAAGACCGTGCGGGCCGAGCGCAAGGCCGGCTGCCTGGTGGTGGAGGTGCGCGTGCTGGGGGCCGTGGACAACTTGGCCGCCTTGACCCTGCAACTCATGGAGGTGGGCGAGGGCAAGGGCTGCCCGGGCTGCCCGTTCACGCCGACCCGCGCCGAGGAATACATCCCCGGCACCCCGAACCTGACCCGCATCGGTTCGGCCTTCCGCATCACGGCCTGCGACCTGGACCCCGACGGGATCTACGTCTGGCGCGTGGTAGGCAGGAACCAGTTCACGAACCTGGGCGACGTGAACTCCGAGCTGTTCTCCTCCTGGCCCAGGTAACCTGACCTCAAGGAGCTCCCTCCATGCATCATTTTGAAATGCGCAACGGCCGCCTGTTCGCCGAGGAAGTGCCCGTGTCCGACCTCATCGCGGCCCACGGCACCCCGCTGTACATCTATTCCGCGGCCACCATCCGCCGCCACTTCGAGACCTTCGACTCGGCCTTCGCCGGGCTCACGCACCTCACCTGCTACTCGGTGAAGGCCAATTCCAACGTGAACATTCTGCGACTCATGGGCGACATGGGCGCGGGCCTGGACATCGTGTCCGGCGGCGAGCTGTATCGCGGCCTGGCCGCCGGGGTGCCCGGGGAGCGCATCGTCTATTCGGGCGTGGGCAAGCGGCCCGAAGAGATCAAGGAGGCGCTGGCCGCGGACATCCTCATGTTCAACGTGGAGTCCCTGGCCGAGCTGGTGCGCATCAACGACATCGCCCAGTCCATGGGCCGCAGGGCCCGGGTGAGCTTCCGCATCAACCCGGACGTGGACCCCAAGACCCACCCCTACATCTCCACGGGCATGAAGAAGAACAAGTTCGGCCTGGACCTGGAGAAATCCCTGGAGGCCTACGCCCTGGCCCGCGACCTGCAGGCCATCGACCCCGTGGGCATCGACTGCCACATCGGCTCCCAGCTCACGAGCATCAGTCCCTTCCTGGAGGCCCTGGACAAGATCCTGGGTTTCAAGGCCAGGCTTGACGAAATGGGGCTTTCCATCAGCTATCTGGACCTGGGCGGCGGCCTGGGCATCACCTACAACGAGGAGGAGCCCCCCCATCCCCGCGAATTCGGGGAGGCCCTCACAACCCGGCTCAAGGGCATGCCCCTCACCGTGATCCTGGAGCCCGGCCGGGTCATCGTGGGCAACGCGGGCATCCTGGCCACCCAGGTGGTCTATACCAAGCAGACGCCCAGCAAGCGTTTTCTCATCGTGGACGCGGCCATGAACGACCTGGTGCGGCCCGCGCTCTACGACTCCTTCCACCGCATCGGCGAAGTGGAGGTCCACGACCGGCCGCCGGTCAAGGTGGACGTGGTGGGTCCCATCTGCGAATCCAGCGACTTCCTGGCCCGGGACCGCGAGCTGCCCGGCATGGAGCAGGGCGAACACCTGGCCGTGTACTCGGCCGGGGCCTACGGCTTCGCCATGTCCTCCAACTACAACTCCCGGCCCCGGGCGGCCGAGGTCCTGGTGGACGGCTCCCAGGCCCGGGTCATCCGCCGCCGTGAGACCTACGAGGACCTCACCGCCCTGGAAAAATAGCCCGGAGGGGCCGTGGCCCGGCTCAATTCCTTTCATCTGCCCCCGGAGTCCTGGCCCGCGGACCCGGACGGGCCTTTTGTCCTGGACGGGGCCGAAGCCCGGCACCTGCTCAAGGTCCTGCGCGCGGCTCCGGGCGAACGGCTGCGGCTGTTCGACGGCCAGGGGCGCGAGGGCCTGTTCCTGCTGGAGCGGGCCGAAGGCGGCCGCGCCCTGCTCGCGCCGCAGTCCGTGGTCACCCTGCCCGAACCCGCGGACCGGCTGGTGCTGGCCCTGGGCTGGCACAAGTCCGGCCGCCGCGACTGGCTCCTGGAAAAGGCCGTGGAACTGGGCGCGCGGGGCCTGGCCTTCTGGCGCGGGGCGCGCAGCCAGGGCGATCCGCCCGCCGCACCCAAGGACACCTGGCAGGACAAGCTCGTGCAGGCGGCCAAGCAGTGTGGCGCTGCCTGGTTACCGCAACTCATTGTGATCCCTGATGGAATCGATGGCCTGGCCGCGTTTGCGCAGGGCTTCGACCAGTGCTATCTCTGCTGGGAGAAGGCCGAGGCCCGGTGCCTGCCGCAGCCCGGGTCCCTGGGCCGGGGCCGTGTGCTCGTGGCCCTGGGGCCCGAGGGCGGGCTGGAGGAGGCTGAGGCGGACCGGCTCCTGACAGCCGGATTCAGGCCGTTGAGCCTCGGGTCGAGCATCCTGCGCTGGGAAACCGCCGCCCTGCTCTGCATGGGCCTGGCCCATCTGGATCGGAGCCGCGCGTGAAGATCGAAATCGCCGAAAAGCAGCCCCTGGCCGACCGCATCCGGCCCAAGACCCTGGACGAGTTCGTGGGCCAGGAGCACCTGCGCGACCGCCTGAGCGCATTCCTATCGGCCAAACGCCTGCCGAGCCTGCTCTTTTTCGGCCCGCCCGGCTGCGGCAAGTCCACCGTGGCCCTGCTCCTGGCCCGGGCCAAGGGCCTGCCCTACCTGCGGGTGAGCGCGCCCGAGGCCGGCCTCACCACCCTGCGCAAGCAGCTCACCGGCATCGAGGTCCTGATCCTGGACGAGCTGCACCGCTTTTCCAAGGCCCAGCAGGACTTCTTCCTGCCGCTCCTGGAGACGGGCGAAATCGTGCTCCTGGCCACCACCACGGAGAACCCCTCCTTCAGCGTGACCCGCCAGCTCCTGTCCCGGCTCCACGTGCTCCGCTGCCGGGGCCTGACCCGGCCGGAGCTGGCGCGCATCGCCCAGCGCGGGGCCCAGGTGCTGGAGACGGACATCTCTCCGGAAAGTCTGGAGATTCTCGCAGGACTCTCGGGAGGCGACGGCCGCAGCCTGCTGAACCTTTTGGAGTACACCGCGGGCCTGCCGCCGGACCGCCGCACGCCCGAAAGCCTGAAGCAGTCCCTGCCCGAGGTGGTCATCCGCGGCGACCGCGACGGCGACTCGCACTATGAGCTGGCCTCGGCCATGATCAAGTCCATCCGCGGCAGCGACCCGGACGCGGCCCTCTACTACCTGGCCTGCCTCCTGGAATCGGGCGAGGACCCGCGCTTCGTCTGCCGCCGCCTCATCCTCTCGGCCTCCGAGGACGTGGGCCTGGGCGACCCGCAGGCCCTGCAACTGGCCGTGGCCTGCCAGCAGGCCGTGGAGTTCGTGGGCATGCCCGAGGGTTTCATCCCCCTGGCCGAAACCGCGGTGTATCTGGCCCTGGCGCCCAAGAGCAACGCCTCCTACTCGGGCTATCTCAACGCCCAGAAGGAGATCCGCGCCAACGGGCTCAAGCCCGTGCCCCTGCACCTGCGCAACGCCAGCACCAGCCTGCAGAAGGAATGGGGCTTCGGCCGGGGCTACAAGTACCCGCACTCCTTCCCCGGGGCCTGGACCGAGCAGGACTACCTGCCCGCCGAGCTCAAGGGCCGTACCTTCTACTACGCCAAGGAGGAAGGGGCCGAGCCCAGGCTCCTGGCCTGGCTTCGGAAGCGGCGCAAGGTCGGGGAATAAGTGGATAGAGGGGATGGCTATGAGTGATACAAAAAGTATAATAAAAGTAGATAGTTATGACTTTTTTGGTTATCTTATACCGGGAGCTGTTGTCACTTTTTCAATATTTATTTGTGTGACTCAGGTGTTAACTACGAAATCCTTATCTGACTTGTGTGTTTGGTTATGGGATAATGTGGAAAATATCCATACCGAGCGTGCATTAACTGTACTGCTACTATTTATTATCGCAAGTTATATTTTAGGCCATGTTACTGGTTCATTGTCTTCATTCATATTTGAGCGAACTATTATCGATAAAATTTTACTATACCCATATAAATCTCTTGTTTTTAATGAGCCAGCAAAACATGATTTTTCGAGTAATTCATATAGGGCACTGATATCTTTGATATTCATTTTTATAACATTGATAATTCTTGGAATAACTGAGCCAAAAATACATTTTATTTTTGAAACCCCGATGCCGCCATGTAGTATAGTTGGTCTATTTATTTTGATTTTGATGGTTTGCAAAATTTTTGATGAGTTTTTGAAGAGGCATATCAAATTTTTTTACAAGATATTTCATCCACTATTGAATATTATATATATAGTTACTGCGATACCTTTTAGAATTTTTGAGAGATTCTCATTTCATTTTTTAGGTCAGGTAAAGCATTTTCCGCCAGAAGTTCGCAATCGGATTATATCCCAGCATAAAAAAATATTTAACTATCATGCCCCTGAGAGTATTGGGGCGGAATTTTTTTGGTCAACCTATTGGTTTATGGTAAACCGGAATGCGTTTGTTAGGGCACGCCTTGATAAATGGCTAATATTGTATAGCTTTATGCAGAATATGAGTTGCGCAACATTATTAGCTGCAATAATAATAGTCCTTCCAATTCGAATTTTACACTTGTATTCACTTCATGCTCGTATTTTTAGCTTATTACTTTTTGCGCTGTCTCTTTTATTCTCTCTTAGATATTACTATTTATATTTTGGTTACTATTCAAAAAATTTATTTCGATCCTTTGTCTTTACTAATCCTGAGCAAGAAGACGAAGCTGCTGATTAGCTAAGGCCGCTTGGCGTAGAGCTTGCGCCACTCGTCCAGGAACAGCACCGCGGTATCCAGGTCCGAAAGCCTGCCCTGTTGCTGGCGCACGGCCTGAACCAGGTCGTCGAAGCCCACGTCCGCAGGCAGTCCCAGGCGATCCAGCAACCCTTCCAGGTCGTTGCGCAGGGCCTCGGGCAGGTCCGCATCCAGGGCCGCGGCCTGACGCCGGGGCCTGGGCCAGCCCTCCAGCCGCGACGCGGCGAAGTCCAGGAGCGCGTCCATGCGGCGGTCATAGGTGTGCTCGGCCAGGACCCGCGCCTGACCGCGCTGGGCATAGGCCTGACGTTCCTCGGGATGCTCCAGGAAATACTCGATCTTTTCCGAAAGTTCCGCCAACGAGGTAAAGGTGGCCAGCTCGTCCTCGGCAAAGGCCCCGGGCATGAGCGTACGCCGGTCCACCAGCTGGAAGGCGCCGCAGGCCGCCACCTCGAAGGTGCGGGGGTTGATGAAGTCGCCGCAGGTCACGGTACGCTCGGCCTGGATGCTGGAGTGCAGGTTCAGGTTCACGTCCGTGGCGTTGAAGATGGCCACGCAGTCCTCGGAGGAGATGCGCGCGCCCTGGCGCTGCACATACGGCCAGAGCACGGGGTCGCCCTCCCACTCCGTGCCCCAGATCTTGAATCCGGGCCGCGCCAGCTTGTGGAAGGCGGCCCGCCGGTTGGGGTAGCCCGCGCCCATGAAGGAGACGGCAGCCCCGAACTCCTTGCGCTGCGCCGGGGTCAGGTCCAGGGTCCGGTGGAATTCCGGGTCCGCGGCCAGGGGCAGGTACAGGGCGTTGTTCTGGCCCAGGGCCTCCAGCTCGGCCAGGAAGGGGTCCTTCTGGATCACGGCGAACAGGTCGTAGTGCGGGGCGAAGGCCTGCCAGTAGGTGAAGAGCCGGTAGTCTTCCACGAACCACATGGCCGTGGCCACCTTGTCCCGGCGCAGGCGCTTGAGGGCCTGGATGGTGAGCGGGGCCTGGGCCAGGGCCAGGACCAGGTCGGGCTCGAAGGTCTCCACCTTGGCCAGCACGGCCTGGGCCAGCATGTGCAGATAGGTGTTCTCCAGGTATTGCAGGCGGTCCGAGGTCACCCGCAGCCGTTCCAGGGCCTGGTACGCGGGATGGAAGTCCGGGGCCTCGAAGACCTCCACTAGGTGGCCCAGGCGGCGCAGGGCCGCGGCGCAGAAACGGCCCACGGGCAGGGAGCCGCCGTACATGGGCAGGACCACCAGGATGCGGAGACGTTCCTTCATGGATGAGTTCCTTTGCGCTGTTCCCGCAGGGCGTGCCGCCCTCTTTTCCGCCCTGAAATTCGTTCGAAATGAATATAGATAAAGTCTAGACTTTTTCTACCAGCTGAAATCAAAGCCTCTTTTCAGCAAGCCAATCCCGGTCCTGATAGAGGAGCGCAGCCAGGTCCGGCTGGGGAGACTCGGCCGCCGCGCCGGGCAGATGGAGGTGCCTGGACAGGAAGGCGCGAAGTTTCATCCTCTCGGCGCGGTCCTGGTCCGTGCCGCCGAAGCACTCGTACACAGCGCCCAGACGGTCCAGGCCGCTGTCCATTCCCAGCACCCCGGCGGGCGCGTGCCCGGGGTTGCGGGTGAGCAGAAAACGCACGAACCCGGGGTCGCGGAACGGCTCCAGGCAGGCCACCTGGTGCGGGCATTCCCGCGTCTCCAGGCAGGGCAGGCAGGGAGCTACGGCCTGGTACACGGTGTGCCCCAGCCCGTATGGTCCGGTTTCGAAACACCAGGCCGAGGACAGGAAAACAGCCGTCACCGGCACGCCCAGGTGCGCAGCCAGGTGCATGGTGCCGGTGTCCGGGGTCAGCACCCGGTCCAGGCCGGAAAGGACGTCCGCCAGCCCGGCCCAGTCGGTCTTCCCGGCCAGGTCCCTGGTCTTTGCCGCCACGCGCGGCGGCAGTGCCCGCAGCACGGCCCGGGCCGCCGGGGCCTCGGCCGCGCTGCCCAGGAGATACACCCTGCCCTGGCCGATGTGCTCGAACTCGGCGGCGGCCAGTCGGGCCAGGACATCGGGCGGCAGGGAGCGCCGGGACTCGCGTCCGGCCAGGACCACGCCCAGGCCACCTCCCCTGGCCGAGGCCTTGGGGTTCACCGCGCCGGGGTCCACGGGAAAAGGCGTGAAATGGGCCCAGAAATCCACAAGGTTGAGCCCCAGACGCCGCCGCGCGGACCAGCGCATGGCCAGCTCGGGCCAGGAGCCCAGCAGGGCCTGGCCGTCCTTCCAGGCGTGGCCGCGCACCAGGCCCGGGTCAAAGAGCGCGGCCAGGGCCAAGTTCAGGGGCGAACGGTTCAGGTTGTGGACTTCGGCAAAGTCCACGGACGACAACTTAGCGAAAGTCTTGCGGTTTTCCCCCAGCATCGCGGCCAGGACCGTGCCGCGTCCGGCCTGGGCCAGGCCCGTGCCGTGGGCCGTGACGGGATGGAGCACGGCCCCGGGATAGAGGAGCCGCGCCAGGGGCGCCAGGGAGGCGTCCAGGCAGAGGTGCACGCGGGCCCGGGCCGTCAGGGACAGAACCAGGCGCTTGGTCTGCACCAGGTCCCCGAAGCGGGCCAGTTGGATCACGAGCACGTTCTGCATGGATGGACCACCCTGCCCGTGCCTAACCCGGATGGGGAGTTCCTGGCAAGGCGCGGAGTTGGCGTTTACAGGGCCGCCGCCTGTGGTATATGCATCGGGCCATGCGTTACTATCCCATGTTCGTGAGCCTGGAGAACAAGTCCTGCCTCGTGGTGGGCGCGGGCGAGGTGGGCACGCGCAAGATCGCCAGCCTGCTGGCCTGCGGCGCGGGCGGCGTGCTGGTCCTGGACATGCGCGAACCCAACGCCGAGCTGGCGGAGCTTCTGAAGAACCCGGCCCTGGCCTTCGAGCGCCGGAGCTTCGAGGACCGGGACCTGGACGGCCGCTTCCTGGTCATCGCCTCCACCAGCGACGAGGCCCTCAACTGGCGCATCAGCGACCTCTGCCGGGAGCGGGGGCTGCTCTGCAACATCGTGGACCAGCCCGAGAAGTGCAGCTTCATCGTGCCCGCGGTGGTCAGCCAGGGCGACCTGACCCTGGCCATCTCCACGGGCGGCCAGAGCCCGGCCCTGGCCAAGCACCTGCGCCGCCACCTGCAGGAGTCCTTCGGCGCGGAATACGCGGCCCTGCTCGTGGTCATGGGGCGCCTGCGCCCCCTGCTCCTGGACCTGGGCCAGGAGACCCGCGACAACACGGCCGTTTTCCGGGGCCTGGTGGACTCGCAACTGCTGGAGGCCCTGGCGGCCAAGGACCGGGAGCGGGCCGAAGCCGTTCTCGGGGAACATTTGCCCGAGGCCCTGCGGCCGCGCATCACGGAGCTGCTTCATGGTCTCCTTTGAAATCCTCCAGGTGGCGGTCATCGCCACCTATCTGGTCGGCAGCGTGCTCTTCCTGGCCGGCGTGGGCCTAGCCGGAGAACGCCTCAAGCGCCTGGCCGGGGGCTTCGCCATGGCGGGCCTGGCCCTGCACGGCGCGGACCTCCTCGTCCAGGTGGCGGAAGCCCCTTCCTTTCCCGGGGGAGGCGACTTCTACCTGAGCCTCATCGCCTTCTGCGTGCTCCTGGCGGGCCTGCTGGTCTGGCGGCGCATGGGTTCGCGCTTCCTGGCCCTGGCGGTCATGCCCCTGACCCTGTTCCTGTTCGTGGCCTCCCTGGCCGCCTCCACCATCCGGGTGGTCCTGCCGCGGGAGCTGAGCCTGGTATTTTTCGGCATGCACATCGCCTCCCTGGTGGCCTGTCTGGCCCTGCTCACCCTGGCCGTGGGCGCGGGCCTGGCCTTCCTGCACCTGAACAAGAAGATCAAGAACAAGGCCGACCTGGCCAGCATGGGCAGCGACCTGCCCTCCCTGGACAATTTCGACCGCGTGAACCGCTGGGCCACGCTCTACGGCTTTCCGCTCTACACCCTGGGCCTGTTTTCCGGGTTCCTCTGGCGGCTCATGGACCCGGAGCGGAAGTTCTCCTGGGACCCCATGAACGTCACGGCCCTGGCGGTCTGGCTGCTCTTCGCCGCGCTCTTCTGGCAGCGCGTGGGCCTGGGCTGGCGGGGCCGCAAGCCCGCGCTCATGGCCGTCGCGGTCTTCATCTCCATCGTCGTCGCCCTGCTCCACCACACCATCACCTTCCGACCGTAGGCCATGGACAAGAAGATCATCCTCCTGGGACTCAATCACCGCTCCGCACCGGTGGAGGTCCGCGAACGCTACGCCCTCACCAATGTGGAGGGCTTCGAGCAGGGCCTGCTGACGCAGTGCCGGGCGCGCGAATGCCTGGCCCTGTCCACCTGCAACCGGGTGGAGATCCTGGCCGTGTCCGACCATCCCGGCGACCTGGCCACCGAGGTCCTGGCCTACTGGGCCAAGACCTGCGGCGGGGACGTGGCCGCGCTGGCCCCGCACACCTATGTGCACGAGGACCTGGCCGCAGTGGAGCACGTGTTCCGCGTGGCCGCCAGCCTGGACTCCATGGTCATGGGCGAACCCCAGATCCTGGGCCAGCTCAAGGCCGCCTATCGCAAGGCCGTGGACCGGGGCGCGGCCCGGGTCATCGTCAACCGCCTGCTGCACAAGTCCTTTTCCGTGGCCAAGCGGGTGCGCACCGAGACGGCCATCGCCTCCAGCGCGGTGTCCATCAGCTTCGCTGCCGTGGAGCTGGCCCGCAAGATCTTCGGCGGGCTCACGGGCAAGACCGCCCTGCTCATCGGCGCGGGCGAGATGGCCGAGCTGGCCGCCACGCACCTTTTGACCAACGGCATCGACCGCCTGCTCATCGCCAACCGCACCCTGGCCCGGGCCCAGGAACTGGCCAAGACCATGCGCGGCGAGGCCGTGGCCTTTGACAGGCTCTTCGAGCGCCTGTCCGAGGCCGACATCGTCATCAGCTCCACGGGCTCGCCCACAGCCATCATCCGCGCCAGGGACATGAAAAGCGTGCTCAAGGCCCGCAAACACGCGCCCATGTTCTTCATCGACATCGCCGTGCCCCGGGACATCGACCCGGACGTGAACAGCCTGGACAACGTCTATCTCTACGACATCGACGACCTGAAAGAGGTGGTGGAGGGCAACCTGGCCCAGCGCCGGGAGGAGGCGGTCAAGGCCCAGGACATCGTGGCCGCCGAGACCGAGACCTTCTCGCGCTGGCTCAAGTCCCTGGACCTCCAGCCTACCATAGTGGACCTCCTGGCCCGGGCCGAGGAGATCGGCCGGCGCGAACTGGCCCGGACCCTGCGCCGCCTGGGCCCCGTGGACGAGGCCACGAAACAGGCCCTGGAGACCCTGGTCCTGTCCGTGGGCCGCAAGATCCTCCACGACCCCGTCTGCTACCTCAAGCGCCGGGGGCAGGAGGAGACGGCCGAACGCTTCCTGGACCAGACCCGCCGCCTGTTCAACCTGGACAGCGAGAACGTGCCTGAGGACGCCCACAGCGACCGCAAGCGTCAGGAGCCGGACGAGGAAGACCTGCGGGACGACGACACCTGCCCGCCCCTGGAGTAGTCATGCGCTGCTATCTCGTGGAGGATCTGAGCGGGGACGACCTCGCCCGCGTCGAGGCCAGGCTCACGGAACTGGGCCTGCACGGGCCCATGGACGGCATCTACTTTCTGCCCGTGCCCGCGGATCTCCTGAGCCCCGAACAGGCCGCCCACGCCCCGGAATGCGGGCCGCACATCCTGGCCCTGGAGGTCCTGCCGGACCATGCCGGACTCAAGCTGGAGCTGCTCGTGCGCGGCCGGGGACGGCTGCGCTGCTCCTGCGTGACCTATGCCGACGCGGCCCAGCGCGCCTGGGCCATGGACTTCCTGGACACCTGCATCAAGGAACTGGACATCGCGGTCTGACCGCGGCCGGGGGCTCCATGACCGCCCTGCCCCGCACCCTGCACGGCCTGCCCCCTCGTTGGGCCCACTTCTGCCTGGGCATCGAGCGTTTCGCGGCCCGGGACCTGGGAGTCTCCCTGGGGGCCGGACGGCTTCTCGTGGGCCTGTCCGGCGGCCTGGACTCCTCGACCCTGCTCCTGGTCTGCGCCTGCCTGGCGGCCCGGGACCAGGGCCGTCTCGCGGCCGCGCACCTGGACCACGGCCTGCGTCCAGGGTCGAGCCGGGACGCGGACCAGGCCCGGGACCTCTGCGCGGCCCTGGACATTCCGCTCCATATGCGCCGGGTGGACGTGGCGGCCCTGGCCCGGGAGCGCGGCCTGGGCCTGGAAGAGGCCGGACGCCAGGCCCGGCACGAGCTGTTCCGCGAGGTCCTGGCCCAGGACGGCCTGGACTGGGTCGTGCTGGGCCACCACCTGGACGACCTGGCCGAGGATGTGCTCCTGCGCCTGGTGCGCGGCACGGGCTGGCCGGGCCTGAGCGGCATGGCGGGGCGGGACGAGGGCCTGCGCACCCTGCGGCCCCTGCTCCTCACGCCCAAGGCGGTCCTGCGCGAGTTCGCCCGGGACGTGGGCCTGGCCTGGCGCGAGGACGAAAGCAACCAGGAGCCGGTCTTTCGCCGCAACCGCATGCGGCTGGACGTGCTGCCCCTGCTCCTGGAGGAGAACCCAGGGTTCCTGGACTCCGTGGCCCGGCTCTGGCGGCTGGGACGGCTGGACCAGGACTTCTGGAACCGGGAGCTGGACCAGGCCGGGGCTCCGGCCCTGCTGCCGGACGGCCTCCTGGAGGCCAGCCACCCGGCCCTGCGCCTGCGGCTCTACAAGCAGGCCCTGGACGGCCTGGGACCGGGCCAGGCCCTGGCCGACACCCTCTTCCTCCTGGACGCGGCCTGGCAGGAGAACCGGCTGGGAACCGTGTTCCAGTTCCCGGGCGACAAGCTCGCCGCCGTGACCCGCGAGGGTGTGCATTTTTCTAGAAAAAGTCTTGAAAAATAAGCAATTGCGATATTCTATCCACCCGTTTTTCCTGCTATATGCTTGAAACCGATTTCAATTATGATATCGATTCTTGCGCGATTTCCCCAACGCCGTACTGTGGGAGACGCGGAGAAACAGGGATGGCGGTATGGGCCTTGAACCCGCCTGGGCCGCGGAAAAGTCCTGGCGGTCATTGACAGCACGCAGGGCTCCGGCTAAAAGCTTGTGAAACTTTTGCACAAGGCCAAGGAGGCATATCCGTGAACATTCTCATTTTCGGCCCCAACGGCAGCGGCAAGGGCACCCAGGGCGCCCTGGTGAAGGAAAAATACAAGCTTGACCACATCGAGTCCGGCGCCATCTTCCGCAAGCACATCGGCGGCGGCACCGAGCTGGGCAAGAAGGCCAAGGAGTACATCGACCGCGGCGAGCTGGTGCCCGACGACATCACCATCCCCATGGTGCTCGACGTGCTCAAGAGCGCCGGCGCCAAGGGCTGGCTCCTGGACGGCTTCCCCCGTTCCATCGTCCAGGCCCAGAAGCTGTGGGACGCCCTGCAGGCCGCGGGCGTGAAGCTGGACTACGTCATTGAAATCCTGCTGCCCCGCCAGGTGGCCAAAAACCGCATCATGGGCCGCCGCCTCTGCGCCAACGACAACAACCACCCGAACAACATCTACATCGACGCCATCAAGCCCAACGGCGACAAGTGCCGGGTCTGCGGCGGCGCCCTCTCCGCCCGCGGCGACGACCAGGACGAGAAGGCCATCGACAAGCGCCACGACATCTACTACGACACCAAGACCGGCACCCTGGCCGCGGCCTACTTCTACAAGGACCTGGCCAAGGCCGGTAAGACCAAGTACATCGAGCTCAACGGCGAGGGTTCCATCACCTCCATCAAGGAAACCCTGCTCGCCCAGCTGGCCTAGGACACGCGACCTTCAGGCCCCCTCCCCGCCAGGAGAGGGGGCCTTTTTCTTTGCCGAGAGCAGGACTCGGGCCGTGTCCATGAACGCCGCCAGGGCCGGGGAGCGCCAGCGTCCCCGGCGCACCACCATCTGGGTCTGCACGTTGAAGCCCGGCTCCTTCCAGGGCAGGGCCGCCAGGATGTTCTTGCGGGCCTCCTGCTCCACGCTCACCGCCGGCAGAAGCGCCACGCCGAGCCCCGTGGCCACGCAGCGCTTGATGGCCTCCACGCTGGAGAACTCCATCCAGGAGGACGGCGCGCAGCCGCAGGCCGTGAGGCTCTTCTCAAAGGACAGGCGGTAACTGCAACTGGGACCGCTGTAGATGATGGTCTCGCCCTCCAGGTCACGGGCCCGCACCCCGGAGCGCCCGGCCAGCCGGTGTCCGGGGGGCGTGACGATGACCATGTCCTCGCGCCGCAGGATTTCGGCCTCGAAGCGCGGTTCGCGCAGGGGTGCGCCGATGACGAAGGCCAGGTCGGCCCGGTCCTCGGCCAGGTAGTTCTTGATCTCGGCGTAGCTGGCGGGCTTGAGGATGAGCCGCACCTGGGGATGTTCCAGGCGGAAGCCCTGGAGCACCTCGGGCAGGCGGTGCCCGGCCAGGGATTCGGAGGAGCAGATGGTCAGCCTGCCGCAGGGCCGGGCCGAGGCCCCCAGGCTGCCCACGGCCTCCTCGGCCAGGCCTACAATGCGTTCGGCATAGGGCAAAAGCGACTCGCCCGTGGCCGTGAGCAGGACCTTGCGCGGCCTGCGCTCGAAAAGCGGCGCGCCGATCTCCTCCTCCAGGGTCCTCATCTGGGCCGAGACCGAGGACTGCACCAGGTGCACGGCCGCTGCCGCGCGCTTGAAGCTGCCGAGCCGGGCCGCCTCCAGGAAGGTCCGCAGCTGCCGGATGTCCATGCCGCCTCCATGGTTCGATGAAATCGCATCAACACATCAAAACGATTCGGTTGATTCGATTGATTAGCAGGCTCATCCTGGGACGGTCAAGGAGGAGCCATGGAGGATCGTCCACAAGACCAGGGGGTTGCCGTGCGCGTGGGACTGCCCGGCGGCTCGGGACTGCTGCTGCGGGTGCGCCGCGGTCACGGCGGGGGCATCGGCGGCGACGGCTGTCTCGACCTGGGGCCGGAAGGCCCGGACGGCGCGGCCCTGCGTCCGCCGCAGGACCTGCCTCCGGCCCTGCTGGGTCTGGCCCAGGCAGCGGCCCTGGCCGTGCTCCGGCCCCTGCGCCCCTGGCCCCAGCGGCCCTGCACCCTGCGCACCCCGGAGGGGCCGCGCCAGGGGTGGCGCGCCTGGAACCGCGTTCAACTGGAGTTTCCTGCTCCCCTCTTCCGGGAACTGAACCCTGCCGAGGTTCGGAACCTGGACCTGCCTGCCCGGGCTTCTGCCTGGCGCGTCACCCTGGACCGGGGCGCGCTGGCGGTCGCGCTCCCGGACCGCACCGCCCTGCTCGCCTGGCTGCCGCCCGGGGACCTGGGCCCGGCCTTGCAGCGCCAGGGCCTGGCCACCCTGGTCCTCTGCGCGCCCGGGTCTGGTTCGGTGCTGATCCGTTCCTGGCTGGACACGGGCCAGGAGGCCGCTTCGCCCCTGGCGGCCGGGGCCGCCGCCTGCCTCTGGCAGCGCGGCATCCCGGGCCGGTCCCGGGTCCTGGTGCGCTGGCCGTGTTCCGGCGAATTCACCCGGGGCCGGCTCCTGGCCGGCGCCCATGCGATCCAGCGCCTGCACCTGGACCTGTGGGCGCGGCAGGACTGAAAACAAAGCCCCCCGGAGACCGGGGGGCTTTGTTTTCCCGTGCTGCGGAAGCGGTTAGGCCTTGGCCTTGACCGGAGCTTCGGCCTGGATGCCCCGCTGGAAGTGCAGGAGGATGGGACTGGCCACGAAGATGGACGAATAGGTGCCCACGAAGATGCCCACCATGAGGGCCAGGGCGAAGTCGTGGATCACGCTGCCGCCCAGGATGTAGAGGCAGACCACAACGATCATGGTCAGGCCCGAGGTCAGGATGGTGCGCGACAGGGTCTGGTTGATCGAGTTGTTGATGACCTGGGCGAAGCTCGTCTCCTTGCCGTAGCGCAGGGTCTCGCGGATGCGGTCGAAGACGATGATGGTGTCGTTGAGCGAGTAGCCGATGATGGTCAACAGCGCGGCGATGACCGTGAGGTCGAACTCCTTGTTGAGCAGGGAGAAGACGCCCACTGTTATGAGCACGTCGTGGATCAGCGCCACCACGGCCCCCAGTGCGTATGTCAATCGCAGGTAGAGGCAGAGGCCCAGGGTGATGACCATGGCCGCCACGATGAGCCAGGAGGTGGACAGGCCCAGGAACTGGAGCCCGGCTATGCCCAGGAACAGACCGCCCGCCATGATCCCGGCCGCGGTCCAGCGCTGTTCGAAGCGGCCCGAGATGTAGATGGCGATGAGCAGGATGGCGTAGTACATGGCCTCCAGGGCCTTGCTCCGCAGGTCCGCGCCCACCTTGGGACCCACCATCTCGATGCGCCGTATCTCGCCCTTGGCCTGGGGCAGCTTCCGGGCCAGGGTTTCGGAAATGGACGTGCGCACGTCCTCGGAGCTCACCTCCGAGCTGGAGGTGCGCACCAGGTATTCCGAGTCGTCGGGCGCGCCGATCTGCTGGACCACCAGGCCGGGCAGGTTCTGGTCCTCCAGGGCCTGGCGCACCTGGACCATGTCGGTCTTCTGCTCGAACTTCACCTGCACGATGATGCCGCCGGCGAAGTCGATGCCGTAGCGCGGGCCGCCCTTGAGCACCAGGGACGCGAGCCCCAGGAGGATGAGCGCGGCCGAGACGAAGTAGGCCACGTGGCGGAAGCCCACGAAGTCGATTTTCGTATCAGGACGGATGAAATGGAGACCCATCTCGTGTCTCTCCTTAAATGCTGAGTGTGGCGGCTTCGGGGCGTCTCTTCACGTACCAGTCGAAGAAGATGCGCGACACGAAGATGGCCGTGAACATGGAGGTCAGGATGCCCAGGATGAGCGTCACCGCAAAGCCCCGGATGGGGCCCGTGCCGAACTGGTAGAGGATGGCCGCGGTGAGCACGCTGGTCAGGTTGGCGTCCACGATGGTCAGGGTGGCCCGGTCGAAGCCCAGGTCCACGGCCGCGGCCACGCTCAGGCCCTTGCGTATTTCCTCGCGGATGCGCTCGTAGATGAGCACGTTGGCGTCCACGGCCATGCCGATGGTCAGGATGATGCCCGCGATGCCCGGCAGGGTCAGGGTGGCCCCGAACAGGACCAGACCGGCCAGGGTCAGCACGATGTTCATCATGAGCACCACGTCCGCCACCAGGCCCGAGAGACCGTAGTAGGCGATCATGAACAGGATGATGAGCGCGCCGCCCACCAGGGTGGAGACGATGCCCTTGTCGATGGACTCCTGGCCCAGGGAGGGACCCACGGTGCGCTGCTCCAGCACGTTCACCGGCGCGGGCAGGGAGCCTGCGCGCAGGACCACGGCCAGGTCCGCGGCCTCCTCCGGGGTGAAGCTGCCGGTGATGCTAGCCTTGCCGCCCGCGATCTTCTCCTGGATCACCGGCGCGGAATAGACCTTGCCGTCCAGGACGATGGCCATGCGCTTCTTCACGTTCTCGCCGGTGAGGCGTTCGAAGGTGCGCGCCCCGCGGGGATTGAAGGCGATGCCCACGTAGGGCTCGCCGTAGTTGCCGAAGTGGACCTGGGCGTCGCTGATGGCCTCGCCCGTGAGCACCACTTCCTTCTTGAGCACGATGGGCTTTTCCAGGTAGCCGCCGTCCTTGTTCCGGTGCAGGAGGACCGAGAGTTCGGCGCCCGGCGGCATGACGCCCTTTTTGGCCTGCTCCGGATCCACGGTCTCGTCCACCATGCGGAATTCCAGGTGCGCGGTCTTGCCGATGATCTTGATGGCCCGCTCGGGGTCCTGCAGACCCGGGAGCTGCACCTGGATGCGGTTCTCGTCCTGCTGCTTGCGGATGTCGGGCTCGGCCACGCCGAACTCGTCGATGCGGTTGCGGATGGTCTTCACCGCCTGGTCCAGGGTCAGCCTGGTGAGCTGCTTCACGTAGTCCGGGGTGTAGGCCAGGGTATAGACCACGCGGCCCTCGCGGGACTCCTTGCCGTCCACGCGCAGCTGCTTGAACTGCTTCTTGAGGAGGTCCTCGAAGGCCTGCTCCTTGTCCACGGTGAGCAGGGCCAGCTCGATGCGCTCGCCGGGCAGGAGCGTGGGTTTGAGCACCACGATCTCCTCCTCGCGGGAGGCGTTGCGCAGGTCGTCCCCGGCGATGCTCAGGCTGTTCTCCAGGGCCTTCTTCATGTCCACGCCCAGCGTCAGGTGGATGCCGCCCTTGAGGTCCAGGCCCAGGTTGATGCGGCGGTCCGGCAGGATGCGGGCCAGAGGCGAGTTCTGCACGGCCGGGATGGAGGGCAGGACGTAAGCGGCCCCGAAGACCAGCACCAGCAGGGTCAGGGCCACTCTCCAGTTCAGTTTCTTCATGGATTCTCCCGAGCGGATCCTTGAGCCGGGACCGGTCCGTCCGTCAGAAAGACAGGGGCGAACCCCCCGGAGCCTGTCCGGGGCCGGTCCGCCGTGCTGTCTCTCCGCGTCCTGGGCCGGACGGGTTGGAAATGGCTACTTCTCTTCCTTGTCGGCCTTGCGGGGCGGATTCGTGAGCCCGGCCACGTAGTTCCGGTTCACCTTCACAGACACGCCCGAGGCGATCTCCACGGTGAGGGTGTCGCCGTCCACGTCCGTGACCGCGCCTTCGATGCCGCCGGCGGTGAGGATCTTGTCGCCCTTGCGCACGCCCGCCAGCATCTCCTTGTGCTGCTTGGCCTTCTTCTGCTGCGGCCGGATGAGTAGGAAGTAGAAGATGGCGAACATCAGGATGAGCGGCAGGAAGGCGGTGATGGGGTTGCCTCCCTCTGCGCCGGCGCCGCCGGCGGAGCCCATGGCGTGGGCGATGGAATCAAACAGCATGGAAACCTCCTCGGTTCAATTGTCCGGTCTAGGCCGGAACATACAGGTTGCCGTAAGGCCGGTGCGAGAAGGGCCGGACCTTGACGAAGGAGTCGGCCAGGATCTTTTTGGCGTCCAGCTTGAGCTCCCTGGCGTAGTCCTCGACAATGCCCTTGATGACCTTCATGTCCTCGGCGTCGCAGGGCTGGCTGTGCAGGTGCGGACCCAGCTGGGTCTGGGGCACCTCGCCCCGGACGTAGATCACGCCGCCGTGCATGCCCGTGCCCAGACTGCGTCCCGCCACCGGCGCGTCAGGCTTATCAGAAAACATGCCGAGAAGCAAAATGATTCCGCCGGCCATGTATTCGCCCAGGAAATCCCCGGCCTTGCCGCCCACCACGATGGTCGGAAGTTTGTCCATGTAGGCCTTCATGTGGATGCCCACGCGGTAGCCCACGTCGCCCTTGATGTAGATGCGGCCGCCGCGCATGGCGTAGCCGATGACGTCCCCGGCCATGCCCTCCACCACCACGAGGCCCTCGTCCATGGTGTTGCCGACCCCGTCCTGGGCGTTGTTCAGCACCCGGATGGTGGGCCCGCTCATGAACGCGGCCATGTCCTGGCCGGGCACGCCCTGGATCTGAAAGCGCAGGTCGCCGGTGAGCCCCGTGGCGATGTAACGCTGGCTGTTCACGTCATTGAGCACGAAGTCCGTGACGCCCTGGTCCACGGCCTCGCGGATCTTTTCGTTGAATTGGCGGTAGTAGGTCTCGCCCGCCGTGAGGGTGAGCTTCTTGCGTGCTTTCGTCGCCATGGGGATCAGGCCTCCAGATTCACGATGACGGGTTCGCCGGCCTTGGGCATCCAGACCGAGTCCAGCTTGGGACAGACCAGGCGCACCGCGCTCTCCTCGCTGGACATGAAGACCATGTCGTCCTTCTCGGCCACCAGGAGCGGGCGCAGCTTGATGCGGTCGTTGAGGCCCATGAGCCCGGTGTTGTCGGCCACCAGGATGGCGAAGGGGCCGTTCAACAGAGCCGAGCCGTAAACCACGCGCAGTGTGGTGTAGAGGGCCTTGTCCTCCTCGTCCATGCGGGCGATCTCGTCCCAGAACGGCGGCGCGAAGACCTTGGCCGCCAATTCCTTGGACAGGCCGTGCTTGCGGATGAGCAGGTCCAGCAGGTAGGCCACCACCTCGGTGTCGGTCATCAGCGTGCAGATGTAGTTGTGTTCGCAGAGGAAACGGCGGTTGATGCCGTAGGAGCTGATCTCGCCGTTGTGCACGATGGACCAGTCCAGCAGCGTGAAGGGGTGGGCCCCGCCCCACCAGCCCGGAGTGTTGGTGGGGAACCGGTTGTGGCCGGTCCAGATGTAGGCGTTGTACTCCTCCAGGCGGTAGAAGTCGGCCATGTCTTCGGGAAAGCCCACGCCCTTGAACGCGCCCATGTTCTTGCCGCTGGAGAAGACGAAGGCCCCGGGCACGTTGGTGTTGATCTTCATGACCACCGAGACCACGTAGTCCTTCTCGTCCACCACCTCGCGCAGGTCCGCGGGCTTCTCCTTCTTCACCGAGAGGAAGAAGCGCCAGACCACGGGCGGATTCTTCACCGAGAGCACGCGACGGGTGGGGATGGGCTCAGAGGCGTGGATGGTGAAGTAGCGCTTGAGCACCTCCTCGGCGGAGTCCAGGCCGGACTGGTCGTCGCACATGAGGTGGAAGGCGTACTTGTCGGCATGCTCGGGGTAGATGCCGTAGGCCGCGAAGCCGCCGCCCAGGCCGTTGCCGCGGTCGTGCATGCAGGCCATGGCCTTGATCGGGACCTCGCCGTTGATGAGGCCCTTCTTCTTGTGGATCACCCCGAAGATGCCGCAGCCCGAGATGTCCTTTTGGAAGTCGTAGTATCTTTCAGGTGCTTTCATTGTTTCCTCGCTCTACTTGTCCGCGCCGGCAGGGTTCCAGGTCTTGTCGAAGACCTGCTCGGGCCAGAGGAAGACGCCGGGCTCGCCGTGCATGAGGGCGCGCTTGGTCTCCGCGGGCAGGGGCATGCGGAACTTGATGAAGGATGTGTACATGCCCGCGTTGTCGATCTCGCCCACCAGGACATAGCCCACCAGGCGGTCGTCCTTGAACACGAGCTTGCGGTAGATCTGCCGCTTCTCGTCCAGGTGGATGGCGATCTCGTAGTCCTCGGGCTTGGGCGGGTTGACCTGGCCCACGGAGATGGTGGGCAGGCCGTAGAAGCTGATGGAGTTCATGGCCAGGCCGCCTTCGTAGGTCTCCTTGGCCCCGGCCATGTTGCGGCCGGCGTAGTAGCCCTGGTTGTAGGCGTTGGGCCAGATGGGTACCACGCGGTTGTCCTCGGTGATCATGTCCCGGGCCTGGGCCACGTCGCCCGCGGCATAGACGCCCTTGGCGCTGGTCTGGAGCGAATCGTCCACCTGCACGCCGCGGTCGGTCTTGATGCCGGCCTCCTTGGCCAGGGAGGAATTGGGCACCACGCCGATGGCCACCACCACGGCTTCGCAGGGCACGAACATGCCGTCTGTGGTGAGCACGCCGATGATGTGGCCCTTGTCGTCGCGGTGGATCTCCTTGGCCGTGACCCCGCAGCGCACGCCGATGCCGGTCTCGGCCAGCCGGCGCGCGGCCAGCCGGCCCGCGTTCTCGTCAAAGGCCGCGGAGAGCACGCGGTTGGAAAGCTCCAGGATGGTCACGTCCACGCCGCGGTCGAAAAGGCTCTCGGCGGCCTTGAGCCCGATGAGGCCGCCGCCGATGACCACGGCCTTCTTCATCTTCTTGGCCGCGGCGATGAGGGCCTGGGCGTGGTCCAGGCTGGTGAAGTTATAGACCCCGAGGCCGTCCGCGCCGGGAATGGGCGGGTTGAACGGCACGCCGCCGGTGGCGATGAGCAGACGGTCGTAGGGGATGGTTTCGCCCTTGTTGGTGGTCACGGTCTTCTTCTTGGTGTCGATGGCCGTGGCCGTGGTGTTCAGGCGCAGGTCCACGCACATGCGGCTGTAGAAGTCGTCGCTGCGCAGGTTCATGCGTTCCGGCCCGATCTTGCCGGACAGGAGGTAGGAGATGAGCGGACGGCCGTAGGCCGGCACGTGCTCGGACCCGAGCACCACGATGGTGCCCTCCTGGTCCAGCCTGCGGATGCCCTCGATGGCCCCCACGGAGGCCACGCCGTTGCCGATGATCACGTAGGTCATGGTCGCGTTCCCCCTGGGTTAGCGTTCTTCGAACTTGAGGGCCATGTTGGGACAGGCCGCCACGCAGGCCGGGCCACCCTCGCGGTCCCTGCACAGGTCGCACTTGACGATCTTGTTCAGGGTGGGGTGGCGCTGGATGGCCCCGTAAGGGCAGGCCATGAGGCAGGACCAGCAGCCCACGCACTTCTCGATGTCGTAAATGGTGGCTCCGGTCTCGGGGTCCTTCTGCAGGGCGCCGGAGATGCAGGCGGCCACGCAGGCGGGATCGTCGCAGTGACGGCAGGACAGGGCCACGCAGGTGGGGCCTTTCTCCTGGAAGCGCTTGCAGGCCTTGAGCCCGTCCTCCAGGCGCTCCTGGGTGTAGGCGATGATCAGGTCCTTGCTCTTGGAATGCACGGTGATGCAGGCCAGCTCGCAGAGGTGGCAGCCGATGCAGTATTCCTTGTCCGGATAGACGCGTTTCATGCTGAAGTCCCCCTTGCCCTAGCGGCCGGCGTGCTTGACGCCGAGGATGTCCATCTCGGAATCCGACAGGCCCACGGCCCGGAGCTTGTCGCGGTTGCCGCGCAGGCTCTCGATGGAGTTGAGGCCCATGCCGCCGAGCATTTCCTCGATCTCGTGGCCCCAGGCCCGGATCAGGTTGGCCATCTTCTTGGCCGCGATGTCCGGATTCTGGCGCTTGGACAGCTTGGCGTCGTTGGTGGCGATGCCCCAGGGGCATTTGCCGGTGTAGCACTTGCCGCACAGGGTGCAGCCCACGGCCAGCAGCGCCGCGGTGCCGATGTAGCAGGCGTCCGCGCCGAGAGCGATGGCCTTGACCACGTCGGCGCTGCAGCGCGTGCCGCCCGCGGAGATGATGGAGGCGCGGTTGCGGATGCCCTCGTCGCGCAGGCGCTGGTCCACCGCGGCGATGGCCAGCTCGATGGGAATGCCCACGTTGTCGCGGATCATGGCCGGCGCCGCGCCGGTGCCGCCGCGCATGCCGTCGATGGCCACGATGTCCGCGCCCGCCCGCACGATGCCCGAGGCGATGGCCGCCACGTTGTGCACGGCCGCGATCTTCACGGACACGGGCACGCGGTAGCGCGAGGCCTCCTTGAGGGCGAAGATGAGCTGGTGCAGGTCCTCGATGGAATAGATGTCGTGGTGCGGGGCCGGGGAGATGGCGTCCGAGCCCACGGGGATCATGCGCGTCTCGGAGACCTTCTCGTTGATCTTCTCGCCGGGCAGGTGCCCGCCGATGCCGGGCTTGGCGCCCTGGCCGATCTTGATCTCGATGCCCGCGCCCGCGTTCAGGTACTCGGCGTGCACGCCGAAGCGGCCCGAGGCCACCTGCACGATGGTGTTCTTGCCGTACTGGTAGAGGGACTTGTGCAGGCCGCCCTCGCCCGTGTTGTAGCAGATGCCCAGCTCGGTGGCGGCCCGGGCCATGGCCACGTGCAGATTGAAGTTGATGGAGCCGAAGCTCATGGCCGAGAACATGATCGGGTAGTTCAGCTCGATCTGCGGGGCCAGCCTGGTGGTGAGCCGGGGCTTGCCCTTCTTGCCCTTGACCGGGGCGGCGAACTCCACGCGGTCCGGCTTGGAGCCCAGGAAGGTCTTCAGCTCCATGGGCTCGCGCAGGGGGTCGATGGAGGGGTTGGTGACCTGGCTGGCGTCCAGCAGCAGGTTGTCCCAATAGACGGGGATGTCCACGGGAGAGCCCATGCCGGCCAGGAGCACGCCGCCGGTGTCGGCCTGTTTGTAAATATTTTTCAGGAATACGGGACGCCAGCAGGCGTTGGGGCGGAATTCGGACTGGTTGAGCCGGATGCAGAGGGCTCCGGTGGGACACAAGGCTTCGCATCGATGGCAACCCACGCACTTGGTGTTGTCGTGGCGCACCCTTTGCCGGGCCTCGTCCCAGTAATGCGCCTCGTAGGCGCATTGTCGGATGCAGACCTTGCAGTTGATGCAGAGGTCCTTGTCCCGCTCGATGCGGTAGTCGTGATAGTTTTTGTTGATGGGTTGGAACAGCAAGTCCGCCACCTCGCTCCCTGAAGAGTTGACAAAAACTCCCCCGCTGCCGTGCTGGATGCAGCCAAACGAGCTACCGGCTCCGGGGGCGTCCACTTAAAATGCAAAAGGGGAGCCAGAAAATCACAAGAGCCCTACCCTGTCAAGACGGGGTCCATGGGGCGGCGATCAAGGGCTGGTCAGGATTTTGGAGGAAAACGCAAGAATTGCCAATTTCGAAAGGCGTAAACCCCGATCCAGGGGTCCGAACCAGGGTTCACGCCGGGTTCGGACCCCTGTTTTTTTCAATTCTTGGCCCAGAAAATAAGTCCGAGAGAATGCGGGTCCAGGAGCAGGGGGTGGTGCGGCAGGATGCGCACGGTGAAGCCGAAGCGTCCCGCCTCGTCCGGCACCAGGTCGCCGCGGTAGAGGTGCCAGCCGTCGCCCCGCTCGCCCTCGTGGGACATGGGCGTGGTCTGGCGGGCCAGGAAGCTGTCGTCCTGGCCCACGGGGCCGTGGTAGATCTGGACCAATATGTCCTCGGGCCGGACCCCGCCGCCCAGATAGACCTCGCATTCCACGATGACCGGCTCGCGCACATAGACCTGGCCCGGGGTCTCGGCGCGCACGTTGCGCACGTTGAGGGTGCCCCACTTGGTCATGATCTCCATGCGCCAGGAGGACAGGGCCTTGGCCGGGGCGAAATCGTCGCGCATGAGATTGCGGAAGTTCTTGTAGGCCGGCAGGTAGGCCTTCTCCACATAGTCCTCCACCATGCGGTGGGCGTTGAACACCGGGCCCAGGGCCTTGAAGGCCTCCTTCATGCTCCGGATCCAGGCGCGCGGCAGGTTGCCGTGGCCGCGGTCGTAGAACTCGGGAATGATCTCGTTCTCCAGCACGTTGTACAGGGTCTGGCTTTCCACGAAGTCCTGGTAGGCCAGGTCCTCGTACTCCTCGCCGCGGCCGATGGCCCAGCCCAGGCGGTTGTCCGGGGTGTAGGCCTCGTCCCACCAGCCGTCCAGGGTGCTGCACTGGAGCACGCCGTTGGCCATGGCCTTCATGCCGCTGGTGCCGCAGGCTTCCAGGGGGCGGCGCGGGTTGTTCAGCCAGACGTCGCAGCCCTGGACCATGCGGCTGGCGATCTTCATGTCGTAGTCCTCCAGGAAGACCATGCTGTAGCGGCATTCCTCCCGGCGGCAGAACTGGATCAGGTCCTGGATGATCTTCTTGCCTTCGTTGTCCTGGGGATGGGCCTTGCCCGCGAACACGAACTGGATGCGGCGCCTGGAGTCCTGCACCAGGCGCAGCAGGCGCTCCTTGTCCTGGAACAGGAGGTTGGCCCGCTTGTAGGTGGCGAAGCGGCGGGCGAAGCCGATGGTCAGGGCCTGGGGGTCCAGGACCTCCTCGGCGATCTGGAGTTCCTTGCGCCGCGCGCCCTTTTCCAGGAGCTGCTTGCGCAGGCGCTTGCGCACGAAGTCCACCAGCCGCTCGCGCAGCCGCTCGTGGGTGCGCCAGAGCTCGGCGTCCGGAATGCCCTCGGCCTGGGCCCAGAAGCGGCCGCAGTCCGGGTCCTCGCGCCAGTTCACGCCCAGGTAGCGGTCGAAGAGCAACGCCATGTCCTTGGCCACCCAGGTGGGCATGTGCACGCCGTTGGTGATGGCGCCGATGGGCACGTCCTCGGATGGGTATTGGGGCCAGACCCGCTTCCACATGTTGCGCGAGACCTGGCCGTGGAGCTGGCTCACGCCGTTGTTGAAGCGCGAAAGCTTGAGGGCCAGCACGGTCATGCAGAAGGGCTCGGCGTCGTCGCGCGGGTCCTCGCGGCCCAGGGCCAGGAAGACCTTGTAGGCCAGGCCCAGGCTGCGGGTGTAGCCCTCGAAGTAGGGGCGCATGAGGTCGGCGGGGAAGCGGTCGTTGCCCGCGGGCACCGGGGTGTGGGTGGTGAAGACCGAGGAGGAGGCCGCGATCTCCTGGGCCGCCTCGAAGGACAGGCCCTTCTCGTGCATGAAGCTGCGGATGCGCTCCAGGCCCGCGAAGGCCGAGTGGCCCTCGTTCATATGGATGACCTTGGGCTCCAGGCCCAGAGCCGCCAGGGCCTTGATGCCGCCGATGCCGAGCAGTATCTCCTGCCAGAGCCGCATCTCCAGGTTGCCGCCGTAGAGGCTGGAGGTGATCTGGCGGAAGTGCTCGGGGTTCTCGGGCACGTAGGTGTCCAGGAGCAGGAGCCGGATGCGGCCCACGCGGGCCTCCCAGATGCGCGCCGTGAGCGGCTGCCCGGCCAGATCCACCTGGATGGTCACGGGGTTGCCCTCGGCGTTCTTGATGAGCCGGATGGGCATCTGGTTGAAGTCGTTCTCGGGATAGCGCTCCTGCTGCCAGCCGTCCGGGGTCATGTACTGGCGGAAGTAGCCTTCGCGGTAGAGCAGGCCCACGCCCACCAGGGGGATGTTCAGGTCGCTGGCGGACTTCAGGTGGTCGCCCGCCAGGATGCCCAGGCCGCCGGAATAGATGGGCAGGGAGAGGGTGATGCCGTACTCCAGGCTGAAGTAGGCCACCACCGGGGCGTTCTCCTTGTTGTCCGGGAAGGTGTAGGCCCCGGTCTTACGCGACATGTACTGGTCCAGGGAACGCTTGGCGTCCTCCAGGCGGGAGAGGAAGAAGTCGTCCCGGGCCAGTTCCTCCAGGGTCTTCTGGGGGATGTTATTGAGGAAGGCCACGGGGTTCTCCTGGCAGCGCCGCCAGAGTTCGTGGTCCGTGGAGGCGAACAGGTTCAGGATGCGCTCGTTCCAGGAAAAGACGAGGTTGTAGGCCAGGTCCCACATGGCCTCAAGCTTGGGGGGCAGCTTGGAAACGACGCTGTAGATGCGCAGCGGATGCATGCAGGGCTCCTTGTGTAGGTGGCGTCGCCGCAATGCCGATCAGTCTCGGTCATATCGGCTCGACCCAGGAATGGCAAGGCCGGGCAGGTGAAAAAACCGGCGGCGGCGCGCCATTGACAGAGGCGGCGCTTCGGGAGCAAAAAGCAGCTTCCAACCCACGGGAGTCCCATGTCCGCACCTGCCCCGGAATTGCACGTCAAGATCAAGTACCTCCGCCCCCTGGCCGAGGAGTTGGGCCTGTCCTACGCCACGCCCCACTCCGCAGGCCTGGACCTGCGCGCCTGCCTGGACGAGCCGTTCGTGGAGGTGCCCGCGGGCGGCCGGGTCAAGGTGCCCACGGGCATCGCCATCGAGATCAGCGAGCCCGGCGTGGCCGGCTTCGTGTTCTCGCGCAGCGGCCTGGGGGCCAAGGACGGCCTCACCGTGGCCCAGGGCGTGGGCCTCATCGACCCCGACTACCGGGGCGAGATCCTGGTCTGGCTCCTGAACACCTCCGGCGAGGTGCGACGAATCGAGCGCGGGCAACGCATGGCCCAGCTCGTCTTCCTGCCCTCGTTCCAGGCCCGCATCCTGCCCGCGCGGGACCTTTCCGAGACGGATCGCGGGGCGGGAGGGTTCGGACACACCGGAACGACGTGAGGAGAGAACGACCATGAGCTCCACTTTCGATTCCATCAAAGCCCGCGACGAACAGTCCATCATGCGGACCTACGGCCGCTACCCCCTGGCCGTGAAGGAGGCCCGGGGGGCGCGGCTCTACGACTTCGACGGCAGGGAATACGTGGACCTGCTGGCCGGCATCGCGGTCTGCGGCCTGGGCCACGGCCGTCCCGAGCTGACCCGGGTCATGGCCGAACAGGCCCGGAAGCTCGTGCACGTGAGCAACCTCTTCTACCAGGAGGAACAGATCGTCCTGGCCGAGAAGCTGCTGGCCACCTGCCAGGCCGACAAGGTCTTCTTCTGCAACTCCGGGGCCGAGGCCAACGAGGGGGCCATCAAGCTGGCCCGGCGCTACGCCCAGGTGACGCAGCAGCGCGAGGCCTTCGAGATCGTGACCCTGGAGGGCTCGTTCCACGGCCGCACCCTGGCCACGCTCACGGCCACGGGCCAGGGCGGGAAGATCAAGGAAGGCTTCGGCCCCCTGCCCGAGGGCTTCCTCAGCGTGCCCTTCGCCGATGCCTGCGCCCTGCGCGCCGCCGTGACCGGCAAGACCGCGGCCGTGCTCGTGGAGATGGTCCAGGGCGAGGGCGGGGTGCGCCCCCTGCCCGCGGAGTTCGTGGACGCGCTCCTGGCCCTGCGCCGCGAAAAAAACTTCCTGCTCATCGTGGACGAGGTCCAGAGTGGCATGGGCCGCACCGGGAAATTCTGGGCCCACCAGCACTACGGCCTGGTCCCGGACATCTTCACCACGGCCAAGGGCCTGGCCAACGGCCTGCCCATGGGCGCGGTGCTGGCCACGGACGAGGCGGCCAAGGGCTTCGAGCCCGGCTGCCACGCCACCACCTTCGGCGGCGGCGGGGTGCTCGCGGCCGTGGCCGCCAAGGTCCTCGACATCCTGCGCGAGGAGCGGCTCGTGGAGCGGGCCGCCGAACTCGGGGCCTGGCTCCTGGCCGAGGCCAGGAAACTCCTGGCCAGGCACCCGGACAAGATCGCCCACGTGCGCGGCCTGGGGCTCATGCTCGGCATCGAACTGGCCGGTCCGGGCCAGGAGATCTGGAAGGCCCTGCTGGAGGCCGGATTCGTCTGCAACCTGGCCCACGGCACGGTGCTGCGCCTGCTGCCGCCCCTGACCATCGAGCGCGAGGACCTGGCCGCCTTCCTCAAGGCCCTGGACGCCATCCTGGCGGCCCGGCCAGGAACCTGACCATGAGCGGCCCCGGCCAGGACAGCGCTCGCCCGGACGACTACTTCCGCGGCCTGAACCTGCTCCTGGCCGGGGCCGTGCCCCAGGCCGCCCGGCGCATCCTGGAGGTGGGCTGCGGCGAGGGCCGGCTGGGCGAACACCTCAAATCCCTCGATCCCGCGCGCACGGTCGTCGGCCTGGAACTGGAGCCCGGTCCCGCGGCCCGGGCCGCCGCACGCCTGGACCGGGTCCTGGTGCAGGACGCCGAGGCCTCCCTGCCGGACCTGGAGCCCGGCAGCCTGGACTGCCTGCTCTACGGCGACGTGCTCGAACACTTCCGCGATCCCCTGGCGGTGCTGCGCCGCCATCGCCCCCTGCTGGCCCCGGGCGGCACGGCCCTGGCCTGCGTGCCCAATGTCCAGCACCACAGCCTGGCCGCCTCCCTGCTCCGCGGCGACTGGCAGCCCCAGGCCGCCGGGCTCCTGGACCGCGGACATCTCCGCTTCTTCTCCCATCTGGGCCTGCTCCGTCTGTTCCTGGACGCCGGATTCCTGCCCGAGGTGGTGGCGGCCCTCAACGTGCCCGCGCCGGACGCCTTCCACGCCGCGGCCGCATCCCTGCTGGAGCACCTGGGGCTTGACCCGGAACGGCTGCGGCCCTTCCTGGACGTGGGCCAGTGGATCGTGCGGGCCGAGGCCCTGCCCGAGGTCCCGGCGGCCGTGCTCCCGCCCCTGACCCTGGCCACCCGCTGCGACGACCCGGCCCTGCTGGCGGCCCATCTGGGCCGCACGCCCTGCCTGGGCCCGGGCTCGCCCCACCAGTTCCTGACCTTCCCGGAGTCCATGCCGCCCGCCCGGGCGGCGCGCCTGGCCCTGGAACAGGCCCGCCACGCCGTGGTCCTGCTCGTGGAGCCCACCGTTTATCTGCCCGAGGGATTCCTGGAGCGGTTCTTCGGCCAGTGGCAGAACCAGGAGCAGCGCCTGGGTCCCCTGCCCCTGGCCGGGGTGCGCGGCTGGACCCGCGAGGCCCGCGGCCTGGAACCGGCGGGCCGCTTCGTGGACGGGATGCGCCTGGCCGCCGGAAGCACGCCGCCGCCCTGTCCGGTCCTGGTCCTGGACGGCCCGCTCCTGGCCCTGTGCCGGGCGGAACTGCCCCTGCCCGAGCCCGGCCTGGGCCGTTTCTGGGCTGCCGGCCTCTGCCTGGAGGCCCGGCGGCGCGGCCACGGGCCGGTGGTGCTCGGCGCCCCCCTGCACCGGGCCGCGGACTTCCG
>JAWRKD010000093.1:0-3326 GCA_040307135.1 Desulfovibrionaceae bacterium | reverse complement strand
CCCCCCCCCGGGCCCTGCGACGAGCCCTCCCAGGCAGGGATCCGCGCCGGGTACGGAACGGAGCACCTGCAGGCCGTCCCCGCCGGAGCCAACCTGGGCCTGGGCTGCGGCAATCCCGTGAACCGCGCCGGGCTGGCCCCGGGCGAGACAGTGCTGGACCTGGGCTCGGGCCCGGGCCTGGACGCCCTGCTGGCTGCAGAACGTGTCGGACCGCGCGGCCGGGTCATCGGCCTGGACATGACCCCGGACATGATCGCCCGGGCCGAGGCCAACGCGGCGCAGGCCGGGGCGGCCAACACGCGCTTCCTCCTGGCCGACCTGGAGCGCCTGCCCCTGCCGGACGGCATGGCCGACGTGGCCCTCTCCAACTGCGTCATCAACCTCTGCCCGGACAAGGGCGCGGTCTATCGGGAAATCTTCCGGGTGCTCAAGCCAGGAGGCCGCATCTGCATCGCGGACGTACTCCTGGAGAAGCCCCTGCCCGAAAATCTGGCCCGGGCTCCCGGGGCCTGGTGCGCCTGAGTGTCGGGCGCGGCCAGCCCGGGCGGGCTGGCGGAACTGCTGCAAGGCGAAGGGTTCGTGGACATCCGCATCGAACGCAAGGCGCGGAGCCGGGAGATCGTGGCCGGATTCGGCCTGGCAGGGGCCGAGGACTATGCCATCTCGGCCTATATCCTGGCGCGCAAACCGAACGGGTGAGGGGAGTATGGAACAGTCCGTGAGCAGCCGTCTGTCCTTTCTGGACCGCTACCTGACCCTCTGGATATTCCTGGCCATGTTCCTCGGCGTGGGAGCGGGATACCTGGCCCCGGGGATGAAGGACGTGATCAACGCCTTCCAGTCCGGCGCCACCAACATCCCCATCGCCGTGGGCCTCATCCTCATGATGTATCCGCCCCTGGCCAAGGTACGCTACGAGGAACTGGGCCGGGTCTTCCGCAACGGCAAGGTCCTGGCCCTGTCACTGGTGCAGAACTGGATCATCGGCCCGGTGCTTATGTTCCTCCTGGCCGTGACCTTCCTTTCGGGCCAGCACTCCTACATGGTGGGGCTCATCATCATCGGCCTGGCCCGCTGCATCGCCATGGTCATCGTCTGGAACGACCTGGCCGGGGCCGACCGCGAATACTGCGCCGGACTGGTGGCCTTCAACTCCCTGTTCCAGGTCCTCTTCTTCTCGCTCTACGCCTGGGTCTTCGTCACCGTGCTGCCCGTCTGGCTGGGCCTCAGCGGGGCCGTGGTGGACGTGTCCATGTCCCAGATCGCGGAGAGCGTGTTCCTCTATCTGGGCGTGCCCTTCCTGGCCGGGCTGCTCTCGCGCTTCCTGGGGCTCAAACTCAAGGGCCGGGAATGGTACGAACAGGTCTTCGTGCCACGCGTGAGCCCCCTGACCCTGGTCTCGCTGCTCTTCACCATCCTGGTCATGTTCTCGCTCAAGGGCGAGTACATCGTGGCCCTGCCCCTGGACGTGCTGCGCGTGGCCCTGCCCCTGTGCATCTACTTCCTGGTCATGTTCCTGGCCTCGTTCTGGCTCGCCTACAAGGCCAGGGCCACCTACGAGCAGGCCGCCACCCTGAGCTTCACCGCGGCCTCCAACAACTTCGAGCTGGCCATCGCGGTCTGCATCGCGGTCTTCGGCCTGAACTCGGGCCAAGCCTTCGCCGCGGTCATCGGCCCCCTGGTGGAGGTGCCGATGCTCATCGGCCTGGTGAACGTGGCTTTGTGGATAAAGCGTAAATATTTTCCCCACGCCCTTGCCACGCCCTCCGGGGTCTGCCACGTTGCCTGCAAACCCCGCTAGGAGGCGCCATGGGCAAGACGAAGGTCCTCTTCATTTGTGTGCACAACAGCGGCCGCAGCCAGATGGCCGAGGAATTCCTGCGCAAATACGGCGGCGACGAATTCCAGGTGGAAAGCGCGGGCCTGGAGCCCACGGAAATCAATCCCCTGGTGGTGGAGGCCATGGCCGAGGAGGGCATCGACCTCTCGCGCAAGAAAACCCAAAGCGTCTTTGATCTCTTCAGGCAGGGCCGGCTCTACGACTATGTCATCACGGTCTGCGACGACTCCAACGAGGCCCAGTGCCCCCTTTTCCCCGGCGTCACCCACCGCTGGCACTGGCCCTTTCCCGACCCGGCCCGTGTCACAGGCAGCCGCGAAGAGCAGCTGGCCCAGGTCCGCTCGATCCGCGACCAGATCAAGGCCAAGGTCCTCCAGCCCTTTGCCGAACCCTTCCGAACCCAGGACTCCTTCGTCAGCGAGGCCCCATGAACACGCAGCCCAGACTCCGCATCCTCTTCCTCTGCACCGGCAACTCCTGCCGCAGCCAGATGGCCGAGGGCTTCGCCCGGGCGCTCAAGCCCGACACGGTGGAGGCCTGGAGCGCGGGTGTGGAGAAGCACGGCCTCAACCCCCGGGCCGTGACGGTCATGGCCGAGGCCGGGGTGGACATCTCGGGACAGCGATCCAAGCTGGTGGAGGAACTGCCCAGCCAGGACTTCGACTGGGTGGTGACGCTCTGCGGCCATGCCAACGAGCAGTGCCCGTTCTTCCCGGGCAAGGTCCGGCGGCTGCACAAGGGCTTCGACGATCCGCCCGCCCTGGCCGCCGGGGCGGCCTCCGAGGAGGAGGCCCTGGCCCCCTACCGCCGGGTGCGCGACGAGATACGGGCCTTCATCGAAGGCCTGCCCGCCACGCTGGAAGAGAGCTGACTATTCCACGCCCAGGGTCTTGAACACGCGGGCCTTGTTGGCTTTGATCAGGGCCAGTTCGCCCGGGGCCAGCCGGGAGGCGTCGCCCGCGGCCCTGGACTGGGCCATGGCCTGCTCCATCTGGGCCAGGAACTGCTGCTTCTGGGCCGGGGTCAGGTCCGGGCTCTTGAGGATCTCGGCCCGGGTCTGTTCGTACTCGCCCTGGATCTGCGCGCCGTGCTCGCCGAGTTGCAGGGCCACCACGCCGGACCCCACCTGCTGGGTCACGTAGAGGAAGCGCTGTACGTCCCAGCCGCGCTGGCCGAGGAAATCCGCGAAGGCCCTGGTCTGCCGGGCCTCCTCCAGGAAGCCGGGCTCCAGGGCTCCGCCCTCCTGGCCCTGGGCCTCCAGAAACCGGGTCACGGCCGGATAGTCGGCCAGGAAACGGTCCAGTTCGGCCTGGCTGAACGGGGCCATGGTCTGGGCCAGGGCCGGGACGCAGAACAGGAGCACGGCCAGGGCCGGGACAAGGATTCGCTGCATGCTCGTCACTCCTTGGATGGTCCCGCGCACCCTAGCCGAGAGCGGCCCGCCGGTCAAAGCCCTGGACCTCAGGCCGGACGTGCGGCCCCCGCC
>JAWRKD010000092.1:0-30593 GCA_040307135.1 Desulfovibrionaceae bacterium | reverse complement strand
GCCGGGTTCGGGGGCCGCTGGCCCCCGGGCGGGGTCCGGGGCGGCAGCCCCGATTATATTTTTCCGAGTTCCAGCAGCCTCTGGCCGTACACGGCCTGGCCCAGGGAGATGCAGCCGTCGTTGGGCGGAACCTGGGTGTGGACCAGGGGGACCAGACCGCGCCCGGCCAGGGCCTGCGGCAGTTCCCGGGCCAGGGTCAGGTTCTGCATGACCCCGCCGGACAGGGCCACGTGGGCGATGCCCAGGACGTGGCCGAAGGCCGCGGCCAGGTCGGCCAAGCCCTGGACCAGGCCCAGGTGGAAACGGCGGGCGATGACGCCCGCGGGCGCGCCCTGGCGCAGGTCGTCGAGGGCGTGGCGGAACAGGGCCAGGGTGTCCAGCACGGCCGGGTCGCCGCCGGTCCGGAGCGGGCAGGGATAGGCCCGGGTCTCGGCCATGTCCTGGGCCTTTTCCAGGAGAATGGCGGCCTGGCCCTCGTAGCTGATGACCGGGCACAGGCCCAGCAGGGCCGAGACCCCGTCGAAGAGCCGCCCGCAGCTCGTGGTCACGGGGCTGTTCAGGCCGCGTTCCAGAACCTGGGGCAGGAAGTCGCTGGCCTGGGCGCGGTCCCGCCGCCAGGGCCACCATGCCTCGGGCTCGCGCAGGCCCAGGTCCCAGAGCAGGGACTGGGCGATGCGCCAGGGCTCACGCACCGCGGCCTCGCCGCCGGGCAGGCGGAAGGGCGTGAAATGGGCCAGGCGCTGGTGGTCCAGCTCCAGCGGGTCCACGAACAGGCACTCCCCGCCCCAGATGGTGCCGTCCAGGCCGTAGCCCGTGCCGTCCAGGGCCAGGCCCAGGGCGGGTTCCTGGTGGCGGTTCTCGGCCAGCGCGGCGTGGATGTGGGCGAAGTGGTGCTGGAGCGCGGTGCGCGGCAGGCCGCGCTGCGCGGCCAGCTCCGCGGCCAGGGGCGTGGTCATGTAGTCGGGGTGCAGGTCGTGGACGACGATTTCGGGCCGCACCTGGAGCACGTCCTCCAGGTGGGCCAGGACCTCGCGGTGGAAGTCCATGGTCTCCAGGTTCTCCATGTCGCCGATGTGCTGGCTCACGAAGGCCGCCGGACCCTTGGTCAGGCACAGGCTGCACTTGAGTTCCGGACCCAGGCCCAGGGCCGTGGGGCCGTCCTGGGCCAGGAACACGGGCGCGGGCGTGAAGCCGCGGGCGCGGCGCAGGAAGAGCGGCAGGCCCGTGTCCGGATGCACGCGCAGCACCGAGTCGTCGGTGCGCACCAGAATGTCGCGGTTGTGGAGCAGGAAGACGTCCGCGATGTGGCCCAGGCGGCGCAGGGCCTCGCGGTTGCCCAGGCAGATGGGCTCGGAGGAGCGGTTGCCCGAGGTCATGACCAGGGCCGTGGCGCGGTCCGGGCCGAAGGCCTCGGCGCAGCGGCGCAGGAGCACGTGGTGCAGGGGCGTGTAGGGCAGCATGAGGCCCACGAAATCCGTGTCCGGGGCCACGTCCGGCGAGAGCGCCGCGCCCGGGGCCTTGGCCAGGAGCACGATGGGCCGCTCCACGCCCGCAAGGATTCCCTCCTCGGCCGGGGAGACCAGGGCCAGGCGGCGCGCCGCGTCCAGGTCCGGGACCATGACCGCGAGGGGCTTGGCCGGGCGCTGCTTTCGGCGGCGCAGCTCGGCCGTGGCCCGGGCGTCGGCGGCGTCGCAGGAGAGATGGAACCCGCCCAGGCCCTTGATGGCCGCGATTTTCCCGGCGGCCAGCTCCCGGGCCAGCAGGCCCAGGGCCTCGGGACCCTCGGCCAGGGGCGCGCCGTCCCGGTCCGTCAGCCAGACCTTGGGCCCGCAGACCGGGCAGGCGTTGGGCTGGGCGTGGAAGCGGCGGTCCGCCGGGTCGTGGTACTCGCGCTCGCACTCCGGGCACATGGGAAAGCAGGCCATGGAGGTCACGGGCCGGTCGTAGGGGATGGCGCGGGTGATGGTCCAGCGCGGGCCGCAGTTGGTGCAGTTGGTGAAGGGGTATTCGAAGCGCCGGTCGGCCGGGTCGTTCATCTCCGCCAGGCAGTCCGGGCAGGTGGCCGCGTCCGGGCTGATGAGCACGTTGTGGCCCCGGCCCGGGGCGCTCTCCGCGATGCTGAAGCCCGTCTCGTCCGGAACGGGCGGCAGGTCCTCGGCCGTGAGGGTCACGATGCGGGCCAGGGGCGGCAGCTTTTCGCGCAGGTCCAGGACAAAGGCCTCCAGGGCCTCCCAGGTTCCCTGCACCTCCACGGCCACCCCCTGGGGCGTGTTGCGCACGAGCCCGCTGAGGGCATGGGCCGCGGCCAGGCGGAAGACGAAGGGCCGGAAGCCCACGCCCTGGACCTGGCCGCTCACGGTGAGACGCTGGCGGAGGATGCTCATGGCAGGCCCAGCAATAGCTCCCGGGCCGGGCCGTGGCAAGGAGCAATCAGCGTCCGAGGAGGCTCTTCAGGCGTCCGCGCAGCAGACGCAGGGGCTTGAACACGATGGGCTCCAGGGGCTCGGGCAGGAGGAAGCCCGCAGGATCGAAGGCCCGTGGCTGGTCCAGGGGATAGCGCAGGTTCGCCGGGTCCGCGCCGGGCAGGCCCCGGCGGCGGCATTCGGCCCAGAGCGGGACCTGCTCCGGGCTCAGGCCCAAGAGCGCATAGACGGCGGTGTCCAGGGCCACGGGGTCGGACGAGGCGGCCAGCAGCCCCAGGGCGAAGGGATCGCCCTGGATGGGGCCGGTGCGGTGCATGGCCAGGCGGCCGTCCAGCAGGGTGCGCACGGGCGGCAGGGCGGCCATGACCTCCACGATGAGCCGGGGAAAGAGGCCGGGCGCGTCGCCGATGACCGCGTGGGCCAGGGCCTTGCGGCAGCCCGTGACGCAGCCGAAGAGGTTCTTCACCGCGGCCGTGATGCGCATCTGGCCGTGGGCCTTGAGCCGGGGCAGGTTCAGGATCAGGTCGTGCTCCAGGGCGTCGCGGGACAGGCCGATGCGGCCGCCGAAGGAGAGGGCCAGAGGCGCGGGCCGCTTCAGGGAGCGCACGACCAGGCCCAGGGGCTTGAGCGTCCGGTCCAGGCCCGCGGCCCGGGCCACCCGGGCGGCGCTGCCGAAGGCCGGGGAATCGGCCACGGTCACGCGCAGGCCCAGGTCCAGGAGCGCGGCGCACACGGCCCGCGCCAGGTCCGGCTCTGTGCAGGACAGGGCCGCGTTGCGCGGGGCCACCAGGTTGGGTTTGACCAGGACCCGCGCCCCGGCGGGGGGCAGGTCCAGGGCCGCCAGGAGACGGCGCGCGGCAGGGTCCGGCGCTTCCGGGCCGGAACGCAGGAGGAACACGTCCAGGGTCATGCTCAGACCGGTTTCTTGGGCGGGGCCTTGGGCTTGGCCTGGTCCGCCTTGGGCTTGGCCGTGGGCTTGGCCGGGGCGGGTTTCCTGGGCTCCCGGGGCGGGGCTTCCTCCGCCGGGACCACGGGCGGTGGATCGCGCAAAAAGGCCACGCCCAGGCCCGTGAGCAGGAGGTTGCCCCCGGCCCGCCAGAGCAGGCCCATGGCCAGGAGCGCGGCCAGCATGGCCGCCAGCCAGAACCAGCCGATGGGGCCCAGCTGCGGCCGCACGGCCTGGAGGTTGTAGGCCGGTTCCAGGACCTCGGCCCGCAGCCGGGCGAAGAGGGCCGCGGCTTGGACCTGGCCGGTGCGCTCCAGCTCCGCGCCCAGGCTCCCGGCCAGGCTCCAGAGCAGGTACAGGGTGTCGCGTTCGGGCAGGCCCGCGCCCATGGCCACGGCCCGGCCGCTGCGGCCGTACAAGGCCTCGGCGTCCAGCAGGGCCTGGCGGGCGAAGGCCCTGGCGTCCAGATAGGGGATCTCCAGGCGGTTGCCCGCGGGCGCCACGTTGTAGCCGTACTGGGTGACGAGCGCGGCAACGGTGTTGGCCTGGCTGGGCGAAGGCAGGACCAGGGCCAGGCGCAGGTCCGCGCCGTCCATGTCCTCGAGCCGTTCCTTGAGATCGCCGAAACGCGGCCCCTGGCCCTTGAGCCGGGACAGGAGCAGGCTGTCGGCGGTTTCCAGCAGGCTTTCCTCGCCCAGGACCGGGGTGAAGGCCATGGCCCAGAGCACGGCCAGGGCCAGGAAGGTGCAGAGGGCCGAGAAGAGCAGGGGCTTCTTCTGCAGGCCGCGGGTCCCGGCGCTTTGGCGCAGGGCGCCCAGGTTGCTGAACAGGGCGATGAGCACCCAGAGGGCGAAGGACAGGGGGGCCATGAACACGAGGAATCCGGCGGCGCTGTGCAGCAGCCCGTCCAGGGAGGCGTTCAGGTGCAAGAACCCGGCCCGGGCCAGGACCGCGGGCAGGGTGCACAGCCGGTTCAGGAGCACGGCCAGGACCACGGCCAGGAAAAAGCTCTTGAGGTTTGTGGGATTGATGAAGCGGAGCACGGGCCGGGCCAGACGCAGGCCCGAGAGCAGGCCCAGGAGCAGGCCCGCGGCCGTGGTGCAGAGGAGCAGCCCGGCCGGGGAGTGGAACAGGGCGGCCAGGCCTGCGGCCAGCCCGGTCTGGAGCAGGTCCGCGCCCGCAGCCGGGATTGCGGCCAGGCCCAGGACGCCGGAGAGCACGGGCAGGGTCAGGGCCCCGCCCGTGGCTCCGGCCAGGGCCAGGAAGAAGCCCGAGAAGAGCCCGATGACCAGGGCGAACACGGCCGAAACCGCGCCATGGGCCGGGGCGGCCGGGTCGCGGAGCAGGGCCAGCAGGCCCGAGGGCCCGGAAGACTCCACCTCCACCGTGGTCTCGGACTCCTTGTCCCGTTCGTCCCGGCCGCGGCGGTGCGGCTCCCCCTCCGCGGGCGGGGCCTTTTTCACGTCCGCGCCGCGCAGATGGCGCACCAGGTCGCGCAGGGCCAGGCCGGACAGCAGAAGCAGCAGCGCGGCCTGGGCCAGGGCCATGACCAGGTCGCTTTGGTTGGGATTGTTGAGGTAGAGATCCACGGCCAGCAGGCCGCCCGCGGCCGCGCCCGGCAGCGACCCCAGGGCCAGGAACAGGGCCAGTTTGGCGTGGAGCTTGGCGGCCCGGAAGTGGTCCAGTCCGCCGAGCAATCCGAAGACCGTGAGGGCCAGGAGCTCGCTGCCTGCGGCCAGAGCGCCGCGCAGGCCCAGGCCCATGAGCGCGGGCACGGCCAGGAAGCCGCCGCAGGCCCCGGCGGCGGCGGCCATGGTCCCGCCGAAGAAGCCCAGGAGCAGGCTCACGATGAACAGACCCGGGATTTCCGGCGGCAGGACAAAGGGGGAATTGACCCCGCCGATCTGGGCGGGCAGGCCTGCGGCCAGGATCGGGGCCGCCAGGCCGAGCGCGAGAAGCGCGGTCAGGCAGGCCGCGCCGATCCGGGGGAGCGCCGGTCCGAAGCCCGGCGTTGCGCGTGGTTGGGCCATTTCCGGCTCCTTGCGCCAGGGGTTCTGGTCCAGCCATAGCAGGAGCCGGACCTTGGCGCAATGATTGCGGCCGGACCCGAGGCGCACTATACCCCTGCGCATGCATACCACGCAGCCTGAACCGCGCCTCGAGGTCCATCTGTTCGGCGCGGGCGTGACGCGCGAAGGCCGGGCCCTGCTGCGCGATCTGCATTTCGACCTGCTTCCCGGCGAACACTGGGCCGTGCTCGGCGAGAACGGGGCGGGCAAGTCCACCTTCCTGCGCCTGGTGCGCGGGGACATGGCCCCGGACGACCTGCGCACCCGCTGCTACCGTCTGGACGGGGAGGAGCAGGGCACGCCCCTCGGCCTGCGCCAGCGCATGGCCCTGGTTTCGGCCACGCCCCAGGATTTCTACGTCACCTCCGAGTCCGGAGCCACGGCTCTGGAGGTGGTTCTGGCCGGATTCTTCGACGCGCCCCTGCTCTACGAGGAGCCGGAGCCCGAACTGCGGGAGCGGGCCCTGGCCGCGCTCCGCCACCTGGACGCCGCGGACCTGGCCGGGCGGCCCATGCGCGTGCTCTCCCAGGGCCAGGCCCGCCGGGTGCTCCTGGCCCGGGCCCTGGCCACGGAGCCGGACATCCTGCTCCTGGACGAGTTTCTCGACGGCCTGGACAGCGCCTCCAGGGAGGCCACCCTGGAATTGCTGGAGCGGGCCGGGCAGCGCGCCACGCTGGTCTGCGCCGCGCACCGCGTGGAGGACCTGCCGCGCTGCACCAGCCACGCCCTGGTCCTGGAGCAGGGCCGCCTGCGCGGCAGCGGCCCGGCCGCCGAAGTCCTGGCGGGCTATGCCGCCGCGGCGCGGGCCGCGGAGCCGGGGCGCTGGCCTCTGACCCCGTCCCGGCCCCGGGAGGAGGTGCTCCTGCGCATCTGCGGAGCCAGCGTGGACCTGGACGGGACACGCGCCCTGAGCGGCGTCTCCTGGGAGGTGCGGGCCGGGGAGAACTGGGCCGTGCTCGGCCGCAACGGGGCGGGCAAGTCCACGCTGCTGCGCCTGGTCCTGGGCCTGGAGCACCCCTCGGCCCTGGACGGCGAGCCCGGCACGGTGGAGCGCTTCGGGGACGGCGGCGAGAGCGGCGTCCTGGCTGCGCGCTCACGCATGGCCCTGGTCTCGCCCGCGCTCCAGGCCGAGTACGCCTACGACCTGCCCGCGCGGGAGGTGGTCTGGTCCGGCTTCACGGGAAGCATCGGGCTCTGGGAGGAGCCCGGCCTGGAGGAGCGCCGCCGGGCCGCGGCGGCCATGGAGTTTTTCGGCCTGGCCAGGCTGGCCGGGCGGCGGCTGCGCAGCCTGTCCTACGGCCAGCAGCGCAAGGTCTTCCTGGCTCGGGCCCTGGTGGGCGCCCCGGACCTGCTGGTCCTGGACGAACCCTTTTCCGGCCTGGACGCCGCCTCCCGGCGCGAGGCCCGCGCCCTGCTGGAGCGCCTGGCCGAGGCCGGGCAGCGTTTCCTGCTGGTGACCCACCGGGCCGCGGACCTGCCCGCGGCCGTGAACCGCGTGCTGGCCCTGGAGTCCGGGCGGGTGGTCTTCAGCGGGACGCGGGAGGAGTACGACGCCCGAGGACCAGGAAGCCGGGGTTGAGCAGGGACTCCTTGTTGTAGAAGAAGCGGCGGCCGTCGTGCAGGCTCACGCTGCCGCCCGCGCCCTCCACCACGGCCTGTCCGGCCGCCGTGTCCCACTCCATGGTCGGCCCGAAGCGGGCGTAGAGGTCCGCCGCGCCCTCGGCCACCAGGCAGAACTTGATGGCCGATCCGGCGTTGATGCGCTCGCGCACCGGCAGTCCGGCAAGGTAGGCGTCCAGCTCCGGGGTGTTGTGCGAGCGGCTGGCCACGGCCACCAGGCCGGAGTCGTCCGGTTCGCGCACGGCCACGGCCCGGGCGGGTCCGTCGCCGTCCTGGCGGAAGGCTCCCAGGCCGGGGCCGCCGAACCAGGAGCGGTCCGGCACGGGCGCGTGCACCACCCCGAGCAGGGGGAAGCCCTTTTCAAGAAGCGCCACGCAAACACAGAACTCGCCGAGCTCCTTGACGAATTCCTTTGTGCCGTCCAGGGGGTCCACCAGCAGGAAGCGGGTCCAGTCCCGCCGCTCGGCAAAGGGGATGTCCCGGCCCTCCTCGGAGAGCACGGGCACCTCCGGCAGGAGCCGGGCCAGGCCGGCGGCCAGCACGGCCTGGGAGGCCTTGTCCGCCTCGGTGAGCGGGGAGTGGTCGGCCTTGTATTCCACATGGAAGCCGCGGGCGCGGACCTCCATGATGGCGCGGCCCGCCTCGCGGGCCAGGGCCCGCAACGGGGCGAACAGTTCCTGCATGACGTTTCCTCGCGGCCGCCGGATGCGGCAGAGCATACTGCCCCGAAACCCGGGTCGCCGTCCAGGGGCGTGCGGCCGGTTCAGGGGTCGTCGCGGTACTTTTCCCGGATGGCCCGGATCACGTCGAAGGTGGCGAGGAAGGCGTCCACCACCGCGGGGTCGAAGTGCTTGCCGCGCCCGGAGCGGATCTCGTCCAGCACGTCCGCCTCGCTCCAGGGCTCCTTGTAGGCCCGCCGCGAGCAGAGGGCGTCGAACACGTCGGCCAGGGCGGTGATCCGCGCGGGCAGGGGGATTTCCTCGCCCCGCTTGGGCCGGGCGCAGATTCCCGTGACCTTGCCCAGGTCCTTTTCCAGGTGCCCGGGATAGCCGCCGCCGTCCCATCGTTCGTGGTGGTTCAGGGCGATGTCGGCGCAGAGGTCGTCCAGGTCCGAGGTGGAGTTGGCGAAGAGCGCCGCGCCGTACACCGTGTGCCAGCGCATGGTGGCGAACTCCTCCTCCGTGAGCCGGGAGGGCTTCTTGAGGATGAGGTCCGAGATGGCCACCTTGCCCACGTCGTGGAGCATGGCGGCCAAGCGGATGAGGTCCTTCTTGCGCTTGATCTCCAGGCCGTCCTCGCCCCGGGTTTCGGCCATGTTCTGGTAGATCTCCGCGGCGTAGGCCCCCACGCGCTGGACGTGGGCCCCGGTTTCCGATGGGTCGCGCATCTCGGCCATCTTCATCATGCGCAGGATGAGCTCGCGGGTCATGATGCCGCGCTCGATGGCCACCGAGGCGTGGGCCGCGAAGAAGGGGGCGTACTGCACGGCCTCCTCGGAAAAGGCCGTGACCTGACCGTTGCAGGTGGCGTTGATGAGCTGCATGACGCCCACCCGCGTGCCGCGCAGGGTGGTCAGGGGTATGGCCAGAATGGAGCGGGTGCGGTATCCGGATTCCTCGTCGAAGCTCTGGTTGAAGGAATAGGGCAGGGCCGGGTCCAGGCGGTAGGCGTCCTCGATGACCAGGGTCTGGCCGGTGAGCGCGGCGTAACCCACGATGGACGCCTCGCTCACGGGCACGGTGAGGTTGGTGTAGATGTGGCGGCTGGCCTCGGACTGGCGGAACAGCGTGTCGTTGTGCACGTAGCTGAAATGGAGCTGGCCGTCGCGGATGAGGAAGATCGAGCCGGCGTCCGCCGCGCTGATCTTGCGCGCCTCCAGCAACACCCGGTCGAGGATCGTGTCCACATCCCGGAATTGCCCCAGCTCCTCAACGGCCTTGAGGATGTCCCGGACGATGTCCACGGGTTGCTTGCAGAAGAAGTCCACACTGTCTCCGCGGTTCGAGTTGCCCCCCGGCATTCTCGCGCCCTTGCACAAACCTAGCGCCGGGCGCTGGAAAAAGGCATACCCCAGGACAGAGGAACGTCAATGAGAAAGCCCATCATCCAGGTGGCCGGAGTGCGCAGCCTGGCCGAGGCCAGCATGCTGGCCCGGGCCGGGGTCAGCCACGTGGGCATCCCGCTGCGCCTCGACGTGCACGCCCCGGACGTGAGCGAGGAGGAGGCCGCGGCCATCGTGCACGGCCTGGCCGGGAGCGTGGAGACGGTCTGCATCACCTACGCCGCGGACCCGGAGGAGCTGGCCGGGCTGGCGGATTTCCTGGGCGTGGGCGGGGTTCAGCTGCACGGCCCCGTGGAACTGGAGGCCGTGGCCCGGCTGCGCGGCCTGCGGCCCGGGCTGTTCCTCATCAAGAGCCTGGTCCTGGCCCCGGGCCGGGAGGCGGGCCTGCTGCGCGACGTGGAACGCTTCGCGCCCGTGGTGGACGCCTTCCTGACCGACACCTTCGACCCGGCCACCGGCGCCAGCGGAGCCACGGGCAAGGTCCACGACTGGGACGCGAGCCGCAGGCTGGCCGCGGCCTCGCCCCGGCCGCTCATCCTGGCCGGGGGGCTGAACCCGGCCAACGTGGCCCGGGCCGTGCGCGCGGCGCGCCCGGCCGGGGTGGACGCGCACACGGGTCTGGAGGACGTGGCCGGAAATAAGGACGAGGAACTGGTGCGGGCCTTTGTGCGCGAGGCCTGCTCGGCCTTCGCCGGGCTGTGACGGGGCGGGGCCGCCACCCCCGGGGAGGGAGTTGCCTCTTTTCCGGGAACAGGGTAGGGATAATGCGTTTTTTCGGCCGCTGCGGGCGGATGGTCCGCCATTCCGGCCAGTTATGGAGGGTTCATGTCCAAAGAAGAAGCCATTGAGGTCGAAGGCGTCATCCAGGAGGCCTTGCCCAACGCCATGTTCCGGGTGGAGCTGCAAAACGGCCACACCATCCTGGGGCACATCTCCGGCAAGATGCGCAAGCACTACATCCGCATCCTGCCTGGCGACAAGGTCAAGGTGGAGCTTTCGCCCTACGACCTGACTCGCGGCCGCATCACCTTCCGCATGCGTTGAGCGGGCCGCTTCCGGCCCGCTGCGCCGTTTTTTTTTCCGCGGCACATCCCCTTTTCCTCTTCCGGAATCTTGCACACCAGCCCGAGCGCGGGTTATCCTGCCGCCAAGCAGGAGGCCTCATGCGGCACACGGGCGTTGTGAACTGGTTCGACGAGCGCAAGGGCTTCGGGTTCATCACCGGCGAAGACGGCCAAGACGTGTTCGTGCACTATTCCGAGATCGTGCGCGACGGGTTCCAGACCCTGGCCCAGGGCGAGCTGGTGAGCTTCGAGCTGGCCCAGGGCGTGGAGTCCCGCAAGGCCTGCAACGTGGTGCCCCAGGTATCCGCCTCCATGCTTTAGCCGATTCCTGCAGCGATTCTTCAACATCCTGGAATAACAGGGATTCGATTCTCAGGCCCCGGCGGTATCCCGGGTCCGTTCCACGGCCTGGTCGCCGTGCACGGACTTGGCGCTCCAGGTCCCATTCTCCACGCTGTAGCGGGTGAGCCGCCAGTCCAGCTGGTCGATGACGTCGAGCTTGCCCCAGCCGCCCGGGGCCAGCAGCCGGGCCGCCTGGTCCAGGAAGGGCTCCACGTCGATGTAGCAGCCCTCGTAGTCCACGCTGAGCACCCCGTCCCGGAACACGGCCTTCTGGAAGGGCGAGCTTCCGGCCAGGCGCTCGGCGTCCCCGGCCGTGAGGCCGTGGAAGTCGCCATAGGCGCGCAGGGCTTCCAGGGCCTTGGCCACGGCTAGTCCCTCCCCGCGGCCAGGCTCGCCAGGTCGTCCAGGATGAGGGCCGTGGCCCGGGTCGCGGCCCCGGGTTCGCCCAGCATGTGCCGCAGCCGGGCCAGGTCCGCGCGGATGTTGGGCAGGCTCGTGGGGTTGGCCAGCCACATGCGGCCGATGGCCGCCATGACCGCGGCCCGGGCCTCCTCCTGGATGAGCTCCGGAAAGACCTTGCGGTCCAGGATGAGGTTGGGCAGGCCGATGTACTTTACGTTGATGAGCCGCCGGGCCAGGAAATAGGACAGGGGCGAGAGCTTGTAGGCGATGATGGTGGGCGTGCCCACCAGGGCGGTCTCCAGGCTCGCGGTGCCCGAGGCGGCCAGCACGAACTGGCTTTGGCGCATGGCCTGGTAGCGGTCGCCGGGCTGCACCAGGGTCACGGGCAGGTCCTGGGGCCAGTGCCGCAGGAGCAGGTCCGGGTTTATTCCCGGGGCGCGCACCAGGCTGAAGGAGAGCCCGGGCTGGCTGGCGGCCATGAGCCGCGCGGCCCCGGCGAACTCGGGCAAAAGCCCCTCCACCTCCTTGCGCCGGGACCCGGGCAGGATGCCCACGCGGCCGGGCTCGGGCTCCAGGCGGTCCAGCTCGGCCAGGGGAATCTGATCCAGCAGGGGGTGGCCCACGTAGTCCGCCTCCACGCCGCGCTCGCGGTAGAAGGCCTGCTCGAAGGGCAGGATGCAGAGCACCTTGCGCACGTTCTTGTGCAGGAACTCCACTCGGCCGGAACGCCAGGCCCAGACCTGGGGGCTTACGTAGTAATAGACCGGGATGCCCAGGGTGCGGGCCCGGCGCACCACGTGGAAGTGGAAGTCCGGGCTGTCGATGACCACCACGGCCTGGGGTTTGAACTCCTCGAACGTCCTGCGGGTGTCGCGCAACAGCCTGAGGATGCGCGGCAGGCTGGAGAGGATCTCGGTGGCGCCCACCAGGGAGAGCAGGCGCATGGGAAAGCGCACGTCCACCCGGGCCTTGACCATGGCCGGACCGCCCATTCCCGCCAGGGACAGGCCGGGAATGCGCTCTCGCAGGGCCTCGGCCAGGAGCGCTCCGTGCAGGTCGCCGGAGGCCTCGCCTGCGCTTATCCAGATGCGGCTGATGTGCTCGGACATGAGGGCGCAATCTAGCCGCAACGGCTCCGGCCCGCAAGGCCCGGGCCGCGGGTTGCCATTCGCCGCGCTTGCAGGTAGGAATCCCCGGAATCATGCCGGACGTGTTCCGGGAAACGTACAGCGGACGGGAGCATCATGAAGGTCGGAGTCGTCGGATTGGGCTGGATGGGCCGGGTTCACCTGCGCAACTACTGCGAGATGCAGGGCGTGGAGGTGGTCGGCGTGGTGGACCCCAACGAGGAGGTCCTGGCCGAGGTTTCCAAACAGTTCCAGGCGCCTGTGCATACGGACCTGGCCGCCCTGCTGGCCAAGGATCTGGACGCGGTGAGCATCTGCGTGCCCACCATCCTGCACCACGAGGTGGGCCTGGCCGTGCTCGGCCGCGGCATCCCGGCCCTGATCGAAAAGCCCCTGGCGGCCACGGCTGCCGAGGGCGAGGCCCTGGTGGCCCTGGCCAGGAGCAAGAACCTGCCGCTCATGGTCGGCCACGTGGAGCGCTTCAACCCCGCGGTGCAGCGGGTCAAGCAGCTGGCCGGGGACGACGTCATCTCCATCCAGATCGAGCGCGTGGGCCCCTATCCGCCGCGCATCCAGGACGTGGGCGTGATCAAGGACCTGGGCTCCCACGACATCGACCTCATCCGGCACATCACGGGCTCGGAATTCAGCCAGGTCTATGCCGTGACCTCCCGGACCATCGGCAAGCACGAGGACTCGGCCCTCATCACGGCCCAGATGGAGAACGGCGTGCTGGCCTCCATCAACACGAACTGGGTCACGCCGTACAAGTCGCGGCGCATCCACGTGGCCTGCAAGAGCAAGTACATCGAGGCCAACCTCATCACCCAGGAAGTGAAGGAATACAGCCAGTTCTCCACCTACGACAAGAGCTACAGCGTGCGCGAATGGCCGCTCATCTACCGCGAGCCGGTGAAGGAGGAGCTGAACCAGTTCCTGCGCGCCGTGCGCGAAGGCGCGGCCGTGCCCATCACGGGCGAGGACGGCCTGGCCGTGCTTCGGACCATCGAACGGGTCCTGGCCTGCGGCTGCTAGCCCGGGGTCGAAAAGGACAGAACGCCGCTCCGGTGCTGCCGGGGCGGCGTTTTTCTTTGCAAAGGCTAGCGGGCGGCCAGCTGGGAGCCCCCGGCCGCGGCCAGGGGCAGATAGGTGGTGACCGAGGCGGCCTCGGGCACCGAGGCCAGGGCCGTCTGGATGCGGCTGCGCTCGGCCGGGCTGGAGACGTAGGCCAGGACCACCACATGCGTGCCCACGGCTTCCACGCGCAGGCGTTCGGGCCGCACGCCCGCCAGCGCGGCCAGGCGGCGGTTCACGGCGTTGGCGGCCAGGCGGCTGCGTTCCGGCGACACCGGCGGCGCGCCCGGCCCCAGGAGGCAGCGCGTCACTCCCTTGACGCCCGGGGTGGCGGCCGCGATCCGGGTCAGGGCCGCGCGTTCATCCTCCGAGGATACTCGTCCCAGGAGATAGACCTCCCCGGCGTAGCACATCGGCACCACCTGGGCGTAATGCGTGGCGGGGTCGCCGTGCAGGCGTTCGCGCACGGCTTCCTCCAGGCGCATGTCCGCGCTGGCCTCGGCATCCACGCGTTCCCGCGGGTAGTATTCGTTGGTCAGGGTGTAGCCGGTGTAGGCGGAGCTGGCGTACTGGGCCACGGTGATTCCGCCTTCCAGCGCCACAGGCAGGGCGCACCCCGGCAGCAGGGCCAGGGAGAGGAGCAGGAGGAGGGTTCGCCGCATCGCCATGTCCGCCTCGGGCATCGCCCGGGTTGGGGTTGTCGCGCGGTGAATTTCTAGCAAGAAGCGGGCCGTTTATTACGGCTTTGTCAGCGTGGGGCCGTGGCGGCCAGCACATAGACCTGGCCCGCGATGTCCTGCTCGTCAAAGGCCACCAGGCGGGAAGGCCTGTCCTGCCAAGCGTCCCAGCGTTTCTTGCGGGTCACCAGAATGGCCCGCGGGGCCTTGTCCACCTCGGCGGCCACCTGGGCCAGGCTGTCGGCCTCCGGGATGTTCACGCCCGCGTAGTAGGTGAAGATGCCGCTGTAGATGTCGAAGGCCAGGGGGGTGTAGCCCTCGGCCACGTAGGCCTTGATGATCTCGCCCTGGCGCTTGGGGCTCATGTAGTTGTCCAGGGAGGGGGCCGTGATCAGGTGCAGGGGCAGGCTCCAGAGGAGCAGGCCCAGGGCCAGGGCCAGGAGCGGGACGCGCGTGCCGTCGCGGCGCAGGAGCAGGACCGCCACGCCGGTGGCGGCCAGGAGCACGGTGCCCAGGGCCACGCCGCGCGGGGCCACGGGCATGGGAACCACGGCCTCGGCCACGGGCAGGGCCGCGGCCAGGAGCAGGAGCAGTCCGGCCAGGGCGGTCCAGAAGGCCTTGGCCCGGCTCCAGTCCATGTCCTCCAGGCCGGAGGCGGCCAGCAGAGCCAGGGGCGCCAGCAGCGGCAGGACATAGACGAAGACCTTGCCCGAGAGGCAGCTCAGCAGCAGGAAGGCGGGCAGGACCATGGCCCAGAGCCAGGCCTCGGCCCCGGCCTGCCGCCGTCCGTTCCAGGCCCGCTTCCAGTGGCCCGGGGCGAACACGCGCCAGAAGGGCAGGAAGGCGGGCAGCAGGAGCCAGGGCAGGCAGGCCACGGGCAGAGCCCAGAAGTAGTACCAGAAGGGTTCCTTGTGGTGGAAGGTGTTCACGGCCCGGGTCACGATCTGCTTGCCCAGCACGTCGGTGATGAAGGCCGGGCCCTCCACGAACAGGGCGGCCAGGAGCCAGGCCAGGAGCAGTCCGGTCATGATCCCGGCGGCCTGGAGCGTGGCGCGGTTGCGCATCCTGGCCAGCTCGCCGCGCCAGGCCAGGAACAGGACCAGGGTCAGCAGGGGGAAGATGAACCCCAGGGGGCCCTTGGTCAGGGTGGCCAGGGCCATGAGGATGAAGCCCGCGTTGATCCAGAGCCTGCGGCCCGTGCCCGCGGGGCCGTAGGCCCGGTAGAGGCAGGCCTGGCTGCACAGGATCAGGGCCGCGAAGAGCAGGTCCATGCGCGAGTAGTGCAAAAGCCCGGTGAACACGAAGTCCGTGAGCAGAAGGAGCCCGGCCGTGAGGCCCAGGCCGCGGTCCCGGCCCAGGGCGCGGTTCAGGTCCAGGGTGGCGAAGAGATAGAGCAGCCCGGACAGGGCTGCGCCCAGGAAGAACACTGCGGGCATCTCGGACAGGGTGTGCAGCAGGGAGAGGAGCCAGAAGTAGAGCGGCGGCTTGTCCGGGTAGGGCTGGCCATTGAGCGAAAGCACGAGCCATTTTCCGGCCCGCAGCACGTTCTCGAAGGCGTTGGCGTAGCGCACCTCGTCGGAGAACCAGAGGGCGCGGCAGTTCATGGTGAAGATCGTGTGCCCGGCCAGGAACAGGCCCAGGGTCCACCAGGGGTGGCGGGTCAGGAGTCCGTAGGTCCGGTCGAGGAGGTCACGCATGGGCGTCCTTGCAGGCCAGAAGGTGAATGGCCAGGCCGGCCACGGAACCGAGCAGCCAGCCGAAAAACACGTCCGAGGGATGGTGCCAGCCGAGATAGATGCGGCTGAACCCCGTCAAGGCCACGAGCAGGCCGAAGAGCGGCGCGGCCCAGCGCCGGGCCGAGCGCAGGGCCAGGGGCAGTGTGGCGCCGGTGATCTCCGTGGTGTGGCCGGAGGGCATGGACTGCTGGCCTGGGACCGTGGTCAGGGGGGCGAAGAACTCCCCGGCCCCGGGCCGCGGCCTGCCGATGAGCATCTTGAGCCCCTGGACGGCCAGCACGGCCACGGCCAGCTGGACCGCCACGTAGGCCAGGGCCAGGCGGGTGAGGTCGGGGCGTTTGTCCCGCCAGCCGCGCCAGAGCATCCAGGCATAGACCAGGTAGAACGGGGGATTGGCCCAGTCCGTGACGAAGCGCAGGCAGGCCTTGAGCCCGGGATGGGCCGCGCGGTGCCCGCGGAAAAAGGCCGCCACCTGGGCCTCGCTGCCCAGGGCCAGCCAGAGCAGCAGGAGCAGGGCCAAAAGCGGCCAGGAGAACCGGAGCCAGCCGGAGAGCGCCCGCGTCATCGCCAGCCTTATAGGCGGTTGGGCGCGGCCGCGCAACCCGGAGGGGGGGTTGCGCGCGTCAGGCGGCCCGGGCCGGCTTCAGGCAGCGGTCGATCTCGCGCACCTTGCGCAGGACCTCCTTCTCGATCCTGCGGAATTCGGAGAGGTCCTTGGCCTCGTAGAACTGGCGCGCCTTGGCCAGTCCGGCGAGGTTGATGATCTCGTTGAAGAGGTAAGGCAGGTAGAGCGGGTCCTGCTTGATGAAGAGCAGGGCCTGCTCGAAAAGCCCGTGGATCTCGCCCTGGTTCTTGTCCAGATTGCGGAAGAGCCTGGTCAGGCGCTTCTCGGCGTTGCGCAGGGAACTGGACCAGCGGTGGCTGCGCGGCTCGAAGTCGAAGCCGCGGCTCCTTTCCCGGCAGAGTTTCAGCGCGGCCAGGAAGCGTTCCGCGCTGCCCGGGGCCGAGGTGAGCAGGCCGCGCTCGCGCAGGGCCGCCATGTCCACCGCCTCCGCGCCCTGAATCACCGCGCCGCCGCCGTAGAGGTTGAAGATGGGGAAGGGCGACTTGCGGATGTCCTGCTCCAGCTCGCGCTTGGCGGCCATGAACTGAGTGTAGGTGACGATCGTCTCGCCGTCCATGTTCTTGATCTTCTGGTGCATCCTGGGGTTGAAGCGGAACTTGCGGCCTGCGGAGTGGTGGCCCGCGGCGTGGGTCTGGTCCCCGGCCCAGGCGAAGTCCTGCCCGGCCAGCACGATGCGGCAGACGCCGCACCAGCGCAGGAAGCGGATCAGGGTCAGGCTCACGTTGCCGCCCGCGTCCAGGACCAGTTCGCGGTCCTTGAGGGCGAAGGTGGCCATGCCGCCCACGGTCCAGAGCGGGATGGTGGGGCCGGGGTAGCGGCGCACCAGCTCGGGCTGGACCTTGGTGGAATAGATGAGCGGGACCGTCGCGGCCTTGTCCAGGTCCAGGCGCTCGAAGACCTTGAGCATGCTCGGGTCGTAGTCAATGGCCAGGCAGAAGTCCGGGGTGAGCCCCAGGGACTGCGCCGTGGGCATGGTCTGGAGCGCGGTGGCGTACACGGCGTAGCCCCTGTCCCGGGCCAGCTCCGGGGCGAAGCGCGGCAGGGAGGGGCCCGCGCCCAAGATCACGGCCCCGACCCCGGCGGCCGATCCGGCCAGCCCGGCCAGGCTGCCGTCCTTGAGGGCGCGCTGGAAGTTCTGGAGTTCGTTGCCGACCATGACGTCCTGGCGGCTGCGCAGGGTGTTCATTTCCACGGCGAAGTTCTCCACCCGGCCGCGGACGCGCTCCATGAGCGCGGCGTATTCCGGGCCCATCTGCTGGCTCGGCAGGTCGAGGCGCAGATTGATGACGCCGTAAACGTACTGGAGGTCCAGGTTCTTGATGATCTCCCAGAGGTAGTCGTCCTCGGGCACGGCCAGGTGGAGCTTCTTGGCCTCCAGGAAGGGCCGGTAGTCGGTCTGGCCCAGGCAGGCCAGGAGCAGCTCCGGCTGAGGTTCCACCAGGATGATCTTGTGGCTGTCCGGGGTCTGGGTCAGGAGATGGTTCAGGCCGTAGCCCAGGTTGCAGCCCACCAGGATGGTGGCGCTGGAGTGCGGCTTGTCCCCGCCGTTCCAGGCCCGGTAGAAGGCCGCGGGCGGCACCTTCTCGAACATGCCCTGGCCCGAGGGCAGACGCCAGTCCAGCAGGCCGTGGGCGTTCACGAAGACGCCGTCCTTGATCCGCTGTTCGTCGGGCTTTTTCGCGGCCATCCAGGCCACGATCTTGTGGCCCAGGCGGTCGAGGGTTTCCATGTTGGGCCGGAGGTGGGGAAAGAGTTTCATGGGCATCCTCGGGTTGGTGTTCGTCCGAGGGTTTGCAAATTGTCTGCCAACTTGCGGGCGGGCGGGTTTTGTCCTAAACCCGGACGGCGGGGACCCCGCACAACACCACTGCCCCAGGGATGCGCATGTATCACGAGAACGTCCTGAGCATGATCGGCCACACGCCGCTGGTGGAAATCCGGCGGCTCAATCCCCATCCCCACGTCAAAATCCTGGCGAAGATCGAATGCCGCAACCCGGGCGGCTCGGTGAAGGACCGCGTGGCCCTGGCCATGATCGAGGCGGCCGAGGCCTCGGGCGAGCTCACCCCGGACAAGACCATCATCGAGGCCACCAGCGGCAACACCGGCATCGGCCTGGCCATGGTGGCCGCGGTCAAGGGCTACAAGATCAAGATGCTCATGAGCGAGGCCGCCTCCGAGGAGCGCAAGATGATCCTGCGGGCCTTCGGCGCGGAGATCGAGCTGACCCCGGCCCGGCTCTCCACGGACGGGGCCATCGAGCTGGCCTACCGCATGGCCCGCGAGGAGCCGGACAAGTACGTGCTCATGGACCAGTACAACAACCCGGCCAGCATCCAGGCCCACTACCGCGGCACGGCCCGGGAGATATGGGACCAGACCGAGGGCCGGGTGACCCACGTGGTGGCGGCCCTGGGCACCACGGGCACGGCCATGGGCCTGGTCAAGGGCCTCAAGGAGTACAGCGAGGGCGCGGTGCGCGTCCTGGCCGTGGAGCCCTTCGCCGGGCACAAGATCCAGGGCCTCAAGAACATGCACGAGTCCTACCCCCCGGGCATCTATGACAAGAAGGCCCTGGACGGGGTGCTCAACGTGGAGGACGAGGAGGCCTTTTCCCTCTGCCGCCGCCTGGCCCGCGAGGAAGGCATCCTGGCGGGCATGAGCTCGGGCGCGGCCCTGGCCGGGGCGCTCAAGGTGGCGGCCGGGCTGCGCGAGGGCATGGTGGTGGCCATCTTCCCGGACAGCGGCGAGCGCTACCTGTCCACCCCGCTCTTCGCCTCCCGGGCCGAGCGCGGGGTGCGGCTTTCCAGCGTGGCCACGGGCAGCCCCGTGGCGCTCTCCGGCCTCGCCGCGCCGGGCCTGTTCACCCCGGGTCCCAGCCTGGACGCCCTGGGCGAGCTGGACGCTTGGCGGCGCATGGTCCTTCTGGACGTGCTGGCCCGACACCTGGAGGCCGAAGGCGGCAAGCCCGTGGTGGCCGTGGCTCTGGCCGACATGGACGACCGCGCCCTGGCCGCCGCGCGCGAGGCCAAGACCCGGCGCGAGCCCTTCGTGGACCGGGCCATGGAGCGGCTGCGGGAGCGCGCCGCACTCCTGGGCCTGCGTCCGGACACGGTCTTTTCCCTGGCCTCCGGGGCCACGGAGCGGGCCCTGGGCCTCTGCCGCAAGCTCCTGGCCAAGGGCCTGGCCTACGAGAAGCTGCGCTCCGTGTATTTCGACGTGCTCCGCGACAAGCGCTACGGGGCCATGGCCGGCATGGACGCGGACAAGGTGGCCCTGGGCAAGACCGTGGACCTGGCCTCCTACGTCAAGGAGAACCCCCGCGACTTCACCCTGCTCAAAAGGGCCAGCCTCCTGGATCTGAAGCAGGGCGAGGTGCTGGAGACCGAGTGGGGCAACGTGCGGCCCACGTGGTTTTTGCAGGCCGCGGCCGCGGCCCTGGCCGCCCTGCCCCGGGTGGACGTGGTCCTGGCCTCCGAGGCCCATCAGTTCCCGCACCTGGAGAACCTGCGCGCCCTGTGGTCCGCCGAGGGCCAGGAGCCTCGGGCCTGGCTGGTGGACAAGCGCGTGGCCCCGGAAGAGGGCCTGGACTGGGACCTGGACGCGGCCCTGGCCGAGACCGGCGGCCCCCGCGCCCTGCGGCTCTGGCTCCTCTCGGGCTCCTACCGCAAGCCGTTGCCCCTGACCCGCCGGAGCCTGGCCATGTGGGCCAAGAACTGGCGCAAGGTGCAGGACTGCGCCGCGGCCCTGACCCTGGCCGCCGAGGCTCCGGGCGAGGACGTGGCCGAAGCCGCGCGCCAGGCCGTGTTCGACCTGAAGGCCGCGTTCGCCGCGGCCCTGGAGGACGACCTCTCCCTGCACCAGTTCTGGCCCGCGCTCTTCGGCTTCGTGAAGACCGTGAACGGCCTGGCCGCCAAGGGCAAGCTCACGGGGGCCGGGGCCAAGGCCTGCCTCAAGGCCCTGCGCCACGTGGACGCGGTGCTCGGCATCCTGGACCCGGCGCACTTGCCCGTGCCCGCGGCCAGCCTGCCCGAGGCCGTGCAGGGCCTGCTCATCGAGCGCGAGGCGGCCCGCAAGAACAAGGACTTCCAGGCCTCGGACGCCCTGCGCGACCAGATCGCGGCGGCCGGCTACCGGCTGGAGGACACGGCGAGCGGACCCAGGCTCTTCCCGGCATGAAAAAAGGGAGCCGCAAGGCTCCCTTTCTTTTTTCCGGAATCCGCTGGGCGCTAGGCCATGGCGGGTTGGCCCTTTTTGCGCCGGGGTTTGACCGCCGTGAACTTCTTCACGTCCAGCCCGTATTTTTTCACCTTGTAGTTCACGATGCGGTAGGACACCCGCAGGTCGCGCGCGGTCTGGAGCATGTTGCCGCGGGTCTTCTTGAGCGAGTCCACCAGAAGCTCGGTCTCGAACTTGGCCACGGCCTCGCCGAAGGAGAGGTTCGTGCCCGTGGCCGAGCTGTCCGCGGTCTGCAGCGTGGGCGGCAGGTGGTAGGTGCGGATGACCTCCTCCTCGCACACGAGCACGGCGCGCTCCATGCAGTTGCGCAGCTCGCGCACGTTGCCGGGCCAGTGATACATGCTCAACAGCTCGATGGCCGGGGTGGAGATGCGCTTGATGCTCTTGCCGTACTCGCCGGAGAAGTCGGAGAGGAAATATTCGGCCAGGGGCAGGATGTCCTCGCGCCGCTCGCGCAGGGGCGGGATGAACACCGGGAAGACGTTGATGCGGTAGTAGAGGTCCTCGCGGAAGCGGCCCTGGGTCAGGAGCTGCTCCAGGGGCTGGTGCGTGGCGCAGATGAGGCGCACGTCCACCATGATGGCCTGCTCGCCGCCCACGCGCTGGATCTCCTTCTCCTGGATGGCCCGCAGCACCTTGGCCTGGGCGTCCAGGGAGAGTTCGCCGATTTCGTCCAGGAAGAGCGTGCCGCCGTTGGCCACCTCGAACAGGCCGCGCTTGGTCTGGAAGGCCCCGGTGAAGGCGCCTTTCTGGTGGCCGAAAAGCTCGGACTCCACCAGCTCCGAGGGCAGGGCCGCGCAGTTCAGCTTGACCAGGGGCTTGTCCTTGCGCGGGCTGGCCGCGTGGATCTCCTCGGCCAGCAGCTCCTTGCCCGTGCCCGATTCCCCGCGCAGGAGCACCGTGGCCCGGCTGGGGGCCACCTGGCGGGCCTGGCGCAGGACCATGCGCATGCTCTTGCTGGCGGCCACGAAATTCTGCGGGGGCGGGGAGTCCTGGCCGCCCACCAGGCCCTGGGCGAGCAGGTGCTTCTGGAGCGCCATCTCCTCCTGGAGCTGGGCCACGTGGTTGGCGATCATGGCTCCCACCACCTCCAGGAGGCGGCGGTGGGCCTCCAGGTCCTCGGCGGGCAGCACGGGCAGGTCCACGCTCAGGGTGCCCAGGGTCTCGCGGTCGCCGCGGGAGTGGTGCACGATGGGGATGCAGATGAAGGCCAGGGTCTTCAGCTCGTCGTCGGTGCGGCCGAAGGCCTTGTTCAGGAACTCGCGGTGCTCGGAGAGCCGGGGCACCACGATGGCCTTGCCGGTCTCGAAGACCTGGCCGATGACGCCCTGGCCCGGGGCGTAGGTCACCTGGGAGGCTTTGGCCGGGCTGTAGGTGAGCGAGAGCTTCAGGTCGCTGGTTTCCGGGTCCACGATGACCAGGAAGGCCCGCACGTAGCCCATGTCCTTGGCCAGCACGCGCAGGATGGCATTGAGGCTCTCCTCCAGAGGGGCCTGGGGCGTGATCTCGTCCAGCAGGCGCTTGAGGGTGATGAGGGGCCCGTGGTCCAGGCTTTCCAGCTTGTTCATGGGTCCGTCCCTTAGGCCGCGGCTGCGGCTCCCAGTTCCAGGGCCTTGAGGTTGATCTCGGCCACCTTGGGCTTGAGCCCGGCGCGCAGGGCGTCGGCCACGGCTTCCGTGCCGAAGGGCAGGGCGTCCATGGCGCAGAGCGCGCCCAGCAGCGCGATGTTGCCCGCCTGCACGGCCCCGGCCGCGAGCCCCAGGGTCTGGCAGGGCAGCCAGGCCGAGCGCTTGGTGCAGGCGGCCACCTTGTCCTGGATGGCGGCCAGGCTCGGGCAGGGCTGCCTGCCCATGGCCACGGACAGGGGCGGCAGGAACTCGGTGGAGGAGAGGACCAGGCCCCCGGCCTTGAGATAGGGCAGGGCGCGCAGGGTCTCCAGGGGCTCGAAGCCCATGAGGATGTCGGCCTCGCCGGGGCCGATCTTGGGGCTTTTGCAGCCGATAAGCAGGAAGGACTCCACCACGCCGCCGCGCTGGGCCATGCCGTGGATTTCGCCGCTGGTCACGGGCAGGCCCTTGAGGGTGGCGGCCTGGGCCAGGATGGTGGTGGCGGTGAGCGTGCCCTGGCCGCCCACGCCGGTCATGAAGATGCGAACGGGCTTCACGGTTTTCATTTGGCCTCCAGCTTGCGGGCCTTGATGTGCGAACAGACCTGGAGACAGAGCATGCACCCGGCGCAGAGCAGGGGGTTGATCTCCACCTTGCCGGACATCTTGTGGAAGGCCGGGCAGGCCAGGGTGTCCAGGCACTCGCCGCACTGGTCACAGGTGTCGGCCACGTAGGCCACGCGCGTGGGCTTGGCCCCGTAGATGCGACGGGCGTGCAGGGGGCAGGGCTCGCGGGCGATGAGCACGCGCACCCCGCTCTGGGCCTTCATTTTTTCCAGGATTTCCATGGTCTTCTTGTGGTGCAGGGGGTTGACCTGCTCCACCACGGGCACGCCCAGGCCCTTGCAGACCGCGGCCACGTCCAGGCGCACGGTGTTGTCGCCGTGCAGGGTCTTCTCCACGCCCGGGTGGGGCTGGTGGCCGGTCATGGCCGTGGTGTGGTTGTCCAGGACCACCAGGAGCAGGTCGTGCTTGTTGAAGACCGCGTTGACCAGCCCGGTGAGCCCGGAGTGGAAGAAGGTGGAGTCGCCGATGAAGCCCACCACGGTCTGGCCCGAGGCCCGGGACACGCCGGAGCCGGCCGAGACCGAGGAGCCCATGCAGACCAGGAAGTCGGCGGCGGACAAGGGCGGCAGGATGCCCAGGGTGTAGCAGCCGATGTCCGAGGAATAGACGGCGTCGTTGCCGAAGACCTTCTTCACCGCGAAGTAGGTGGCGCGGTGCGGGCAGCCCGCGCAGAGGTTCGGCGGCCGCTGGGGCAGGTTTTCCACTCCGGCGCAGGCGGGCCGCGCCTTTTTGCGCAGCTTGAGGAAGGCGCGCAGGGCGTCCTCCACCAGGCCCACGGAGAATTCGCCGTTGCGCGGCAGCAGGTCCTTGCCCCGGATGGCGAGGGAGAGGCCTTTTTTCTGGGCCAGGGTGCGCAGGTCGTTCTCCAGGATGGGCTCCAGTTCCTCGATGACCAGGAGCTTTTCCAGGCCCTTCATGAACTTGAGGCAGAGTTTTTCCGGCAGGGGATGGCTGAAGCCCAGATCCAGGACCCTGACCTTGCCCTTGAGGCCCAGGGCGTCCAGGGCGTCGGCCAGGTAGGCCCGGGAGATGCCCGAGGCGGCGACGCCTACGGCGCCCTTGCCCGAGATGCGGTTGTAGGGGCTGGTCTCGGCCTCGGCCCGGAACTTCTCCAGGGTCTCCAGCAGGCGCAGGTGCATGGGCCGGGCAAAGGCCGGGATGGGCACGAAGCGCGAGGGGTTTTTCTGGAAGCCCGCGGGCTTGGCCTTTTCCGGCAGGGGGCCGGTGAGCACCGGGCCGCGCAGGTGGTTGACCCGGGTAGTGGTGCGCAGGAGCATGGGCGCGGCGAGCCTGCGCGAGAGGCGCAGGGCGTCGCGGGCCATGTCCTTGGCCTCCTGGGCCGTGGCGGGCTCCAGGCAGCCCAGGCCGCCCAGGCGGGCGTAGTAGCGGTTGTCCTGCTCGTTCTGGCTGGAGTGGCAGCCCGGGTCGTCGGCCGAGAGGAGCACGAGTCCGCCCGGCGCGCCGATGTAGGCGAGCGTCATGAGCGGATCCGCTGCCACGTTCACGCCCACATGCTTCATGGTGCACAGCGTCATGGCCCCGGCCAGGGCGGCGCCCCCGGCCACTTCCAGGGCCACCTTCTCGTTCACCGAGTATTCAAAGGAGTAGTCCCCTTCGGGCGAGAGCCGGAAAAAGGTGTCCGGCACTTCGGAGGACGGGGTCCCGGGGTAGCAGGTGACGACCTGGATGCCTGCTTCCAGGGCGCCGCGGACAATGGCCTCGTTGCCCAGGAAAAGGCGGGTGTCGCCGCCTTCGCGGGCCAGCAGCGGATGGGGCATGGTGCGTGTCCTGTTTCTTTACCGCCTAGTTGGCGGCCTTGAGCTGGGCTATTTTCGACTCGATGTAGGGCTTGTCCCCGGCCTCGCCGGACTGAAGCAGATCGCCGTAGGCGGCCAGCGCCGCCTGCTTGTCGCCCGCGGCCTCGGCGGCCAGGCCCAGCTGGCGGTTCACGGTGGCCTTGAAGGACTCGGGCGCGCCGGCTTTGAGGGCGGTGAGCTCGGCCACTGCCTCGGCGGCCTTGCCGGCCAGGACCAGGGCACGGGCGTGGCCCAGGGAGGCCACCAGTTTGGCGTCGTCCTTGCTCGCGGCGGCCAGCTGCCGCCAGTAGTCCACGGCCTTGGCGTAGTCCTCCACAGCCATGCTGGCCCCGGCCAGCTCAAAGAGCACGGCCGTGCGCAGGCCGCCGGGGGCCTCGGGCAGGAACTTCTCCAGGGCCGCGATCTTGTCCTTGCCGCTGGTGCTGGCCAGGATGGAGCCGAGGGCCTCCTGGGCTCCGGCCAGATTGCGGGCCTGGAGCATGCGGAAGCCGGCCACCGTGGCGGCCAGGGCCACGAGGATTGCCGCGCCGAGGAGGATCGGTTTCAGGTTGGCGACGATCTTCTGGAGCAGGGGCGGGGTGTCCCGGTTGATGACGTCCTGGAATTTCTCCAGGGTGACGCCGGGCTTGGTCGTGTTCTGATCCATGGGGAACAATGGCCTCCGGATTGGTTCTCGCGCTAGGACCGAGTACCTTTACGCAAAAATGTAAAAAAGGTCAAAAAAGAAATGGCGTGCGACGCCCGTCGCGCCGGATTCCTGCCCGCGTTGACTTTTTCGTCGCCGCGTGCTTTTTCGGAAAGGGCCTTCCGAGTCCGGGCGGTTCTTTATCACTTTTTTTCCCGGGAGGGAATCATGGAAATCCGCGACGCCGTGTTGGACATGGCGAGAAAAGCCAGGGCCGCCGCGCGTGTTCTGGCGGCCTCACCGGGCAAGTCCCGGCGCAAGGCGGTGGAGGACGTGGCCGCCCTCCTGGCCGCCCGCGAGGCCGACCTCCTGGCGGCCAACGCCCGCGACCTGGAAGCGGCCAAGGCCGCGGGCCTGGAACAGGCCAAGCTCCAGCGCCTGACGCTCACGCCCAAGGTCCTGAATTCCATGATCCAAGGCTGCCGCGAGGTGGCCGCCCTCTCCGACCCGGTGGGCGAGATCGAGTCCATGTGGAAACGGCCCAACGGGATGCTCGTGGGCCGCATGCGCATTCCCCTGGGCGTGGTGGCCATGATCTACGAGGCCCGGCCCAACGCCACCGTGGACGCGGCCGTGCTCTGCCTCATGTCCGGCAACGCCTGCATCCTGCGCGGCGGTTCCGAGGCCTTCCACTCCAACGCCGCGCTCTGCGCCATCATTCAGGAAGCCCTGGCGGGTGCGGGGCTGCCCGTGGAGGCGGTCCAGGTTCCCGAGACCAAGGACCGGCAGGCCGTCACCGAGCTGCTCAAGTTGAACGAATACATCGACGTGGTCATCCCGCGTGGCGGCGAGAGCCTCATCCGGGCCGTGGCCGAGCAGGCCACCATGCCCGTGCTCAAGCACTTCAAGGGCGTCTGCCACATCTACGTGGACCGCGACGCGGACCTGGACCGGGCCGTCGAGATCGTGCTCAACTCCAAAACCCAGTATCCCAGCGCCTGCAACGCCCTGGAGTGTCTGCTCGTGCATCAGGCCGTGGCCAACGAGCTGCTGCCCCGCGTGGCCGGGCGTCTCGCCCCGGCCGGGGTGCGCTTCAAGGCCTGCCCGGCCTCCCTGCCGCTGCTCGGGCCTTCGGCCGAGCCCGCCGCCGAGGACGACTGGGGCCGGGAGTATCTGGACCTCGTCCTGGCGGTGAGGATCGTGGCCTCCATGAACGAGGCCCTGGAGCACATCGCCCGCTTCGGCTCGAACCACACCGAGGCCATTCTGACCAACGACCACGCCAAGGCCATGCGCTTCGTGCGCGAGGTGGACGCCTCCCTGGTCCTGGTCAACGCCTCCACGCGCTTCAACGACGGCAACCAGCTCGGCCTGGGGGCGGAGATCGGCATCTCCACGTCCAAGCTCCACGCCTACGGCCCCATGGGCCTCAAGGAGCTGACCAGCACGAAGTTCGTGGCCCTGGGCGAGGGCCAGGTGCGGGAGTAGCGCCGGACATGCGGCTCGGCATCCTGGGCGGCAGCTTCAACCCCGTGCACACGGGCCATGTGCGCATGGCCGTGGAGGCCCGGGAGGCCCTGGGGCTGGCCCGGGTGGACCTGGTTCCGGCCGCCGCGCCGCCGCACAAGCCCGGGCCGGGCCTGCTGCCCTTCGGCCTGCGGCTGCGGCTTGCGGAACTGGCCGTGCATGGCATCCCGGGGCTGGCCGCCAGCGGCGTGGAGGGCGAACTGCCGCCGCCGTCCTACACGTGGCGCACCCTGGAGGAATACGCCCGGCGCGAACCGTGGGCGGAACTTTTCTTCATTCTGGGTTCGGGCACGCTGCTCGACCTCCCGGACTGGAAACGCGGGCCGGACCTTTTCGGTTTGGCCCATTTCGCGGCCCTGCATCGATGGGACATGGACCTTGAGGGAGTGGAGCGGATGCTCACGGCTCACTGGCCCGGAGTCCGTCGCGAGGCCCCGGCCCTCTGGCGCTTTCCATCGGGCAAGACCCTGTCCTGTCTGGAGATGCCCCGCCTGGACATCAAGGCTGCGGACCTGCGTGTCCGTTGGCGTGAACGCCGCAGCCTGGCCCTGCTCGTGCCTCCGGCCGTGGAAGAGGCCCTGGAGCGGGGCGGGGCGGAGTACGAGGCCGCCTGGGGGCCTCGCCGCCCGCTGTAATTCCTTCGGATTTCTGAGACATCAGCCCTTTTTCCCGTCCAGGACGCCCTGGGCGGCCTCCAGGACCTCGCGCGGATCAATGGCGGTCAGGCAGACGCGCCCCTCGGCGCAGGGGGTGCCGCCGTGCAGGGAGCAGGGGCGGCAGGGCAGGTCGCGTTCCAGAATCCGATCCCGGGGACCGGCCGGGTAGAAGCCCCAGGCCCGGGCCGTGGGGCCGAACAGGCCCACCACGGGCGTGCCCACGGCCGAGGCCAGGTGCATGGGCCCGGAGTCGTTGGTGACCAGGGCTCCGGCCTGGGCCAACAGGGCGCAGAGAGCGCGCAGGTCCGTGGCGTTGGTCAGGTCGCGGGGATCATCCGGCAGGAGCGGGGCCGCGTCCCGGCCCACCACGATCCAGGGGATGCCCGCCTCGTCCAGCCGGGAGGCGAGGGTGGCCCAGTGCTCACGCGGCCAGGCCTTGTCCGGGTGCGTGGCGTAGGGATGCAGGGCCAGGAAACCCGGCGCGGCTCCGGCCCGGACGGCCAGTTCCCGGCCCGTCTCGCGCTCCTCGGTGGTGAGTCGGATGAGCGGGAGCAGTTCGCCGGGAAGCGGCGCGGTGCTCTCCAGGGCCAGCGAGTAGCGCTGCGGCACGTTCAGGGCCTCCAGGCGGCGGCGCAGGAGATCCAGCCGGGTGCGTTGGAACAGGCGGCGGGAGAGGTTGAATTTCGGGTAGCGGCGCACCGGGCCGTTCCAGAACGCGCCGAGCACGCGGGAGCGCAGGGTGCCGTGCAGATCCAGGAGGCCCGTGCCCCGGCAGCGGGCGGCCAATTCCCGGGCCACAGCGGGCCAGGGCTCGCTGGAGAGCCGCGTCTCGTCCAGGCCGATGACCTCGTCCACGGCCGGGTGCCCGGCCAGGACCGGGGCCAGCCGGTCGCGGGTCACGACGGTGAAGCGCAGGCCCCGCCGGGCATTCCACCAGGCCAAGGGGCCGGTGGTCAGAACCAGGTCGCCGAGGGCGCTCAGGCGGAACACGGTCCACCGTTCGGGCTGGGAGGGACGCATCCGGCTAATGTCTCCGAAACGGCGGCCAAGTCAAGACCGGCGAGTTGCGCGGGCGCGCGGCTTCTGGTATATGGCCGTATCGGGGCGACCTCTGCCCCCCTGGAGACGGTCAACGAAACCATATGTTTGAACTCATCCTCGCCGTCGCGCTCTCCTGCGTGGCCTCGGCCTTCTGTTCGGTGAGCGAGGCCGCCTTCTATTCCTTTTCCTGGAGCCGGATCGAACAACTCAGGAAGCAGGGCAAACGCTCGGGGGACGTCCTGCACGCCCTGCGAAGCGACGTGGAGAAGCCCATCGCCGCCGTACTGACCCTGAACACCGTGGCCAACACGGCCGGGGCCTCCATCGCGGGCGCGGCCTGGGTCCGGGTCTACGGCCCGGAGAGTCTGGTCTGGTTCGTGGCGGCCTTCACCGCGCTCATTCTCATTGTCGGCGAGATCGTGCCCAAGACCGCCGGGGTGGCCTACAACCGCACGCTCATGCCCCTGTTGGCCCGGCCCCTGCAACTGCTCGTCCTGGGGCTTACGCCGCTGGTCTGGGTGGTGGGCATGTTCGGCCGTTTGGTGCGGCGCGGCAAGAAGGGCCCCGAAGCCACCGAGGAGGACATCCGCGCCCTGGTCAGCCTGACCCGCCGGGCGGGAGTGCTCAAGGCTTACGAGGAAATGGCCATCCGCAACATCCTCTCCCTGGACAGCAAGACCGTGGACCAGATCATGACCCCGCGCACCGTGGTCTTCTCCCTGCCCGCGGCCATGACCGTGGCCGTGGCCCGGGACTGCCGGGGCTCCTGGCCGCACAGCCGCATTCCGGTCTACGAGGGCGAGGACACCGAGGACATCGTGGGGGTCATCTTCCGGCGGCAGGTCTTCGAGGCCTTGGCCGACGACCGGGACGACATCCGCTTGGCCGATCTCATGCGGCCGGTGGACTTCGTGCCGGAAAACATTACCTTGGACAAATTGCTGGTGAAGTTCCTGGAAAGCCATTCGCATCTCTTCGTGGTCCTGGATGAATACGGCGGCCTGGCCGGGGTGGTCACCCTGGAGGATGTGCTGGAGGAGATCCTGGGCAGCGAGATCGTGGATGAGACGGACCAGGTGGTGGACATGCGTGAACTGGCCCGGCGGCGACGCAGCCAGATCACGAGGACGGCGGCCTCCGGGCCGCGTGAACGGTAGCGGACGGACATGACGCGGACGAAAAGCAACAAGATCGTGTATCTGGTGGCCCTGCTGCTCTTCCTCGGAGGGCTGGGCTGGCTGGTGCTCTCGGGGCTCTCCGAGGACAGCGTGTATTTCCTCAACGTCTCCGAGGCCCTGGCCCTGGAACCCGCCAAGCGCGAACAAGCTCGGCTCTTCGGCGCCGTGGACGCGGCGGACCTGGAGGCCGACGCCCAGTCCTTGGGCGTGAGCTTCAATCTCCTGGACAAGCTCGACCACAGCAAGTCCATCCGGGTGAGTTATCGCGGCGCGGTGCCCGACACCTTCAAGCCCGGGGTGGAAGTCATCGTCGAGGGCCGTTTCGACAAGGCGAGCGGCGTCTTCACGGCCAACACCCTGATCACCAAGTGTCCTTCCAAGTACAAGAAGATGAACGAGGAGGCCCAGGGCTAGACCCGGGGCCGTTTCCGTCACCCCTGCGCGTTCGCGTTCCGCTTCGGGCGGCCGCGATGAAGGAATCCGCATGCATTTGACCGCCTATCTCGGCCTGCTGTTCGCCCTCATGGCTTGTCTGTTCCTGGCCGGTTTCGCGGCCCTGGCCGCCTGGAGAGACCAGGAAAACGGTCTGGTCGTCCTGGAGCGGGGCTTCCTCGTGCCCACGTTCCTGGTGACGTTCTCCTCGGCCGTGTTTACCTCGGCCCTGGCCGCAAAGGACTTTTCGTTCCTCTACATCTACGAGCACGTGGATCGCGTGCTGCCGCTGTTCTACACCTTCTCGGCCTTCTGGGCCGGGCGCGAGGGTTCGCTGCTCTTCTGGGCCCTGACCATGATGCTCATGGGCGCGATCTTCGCCTTCTCCCCGGGGTATCGCTCCCTGTCCGGCCGCACCCGGGTCTGGTTCTGGCTTTTCTTTCTCCCTGTGCAGGCCTTTTTCCTCCTTCTGCTCACCTGCTGGAGCAACCCCTTCATCGAGGTCGTTCCGGTCCCGGCGGACGGGCAGGGGCTCAATCCGCTGCTTCAGAACCCGGGCATGATCTTCCACCCGCCGTTGCTCTTCCTGGGCTACGCCGGGTTCGCCATCCCGGCCTGCGCGGCCTTGGCCTCGGCCATCGCCGCCGAGCCCGGCTCCTGGATCAAGGCCTGCCGCAA
>JAWRKD010000091.1:0-15277 GCA_040307135.1 Desulfovibrionaceae bacterium | reverse complement strand
GCCGCCGTTACCGCGGGAATCACACCAGGCTTTCAGGATGCAGTACCCCATGCCGGTGGCGATGACGCCCAGCACGATGTACAGCACGCCGAAAAACACGGCATGGTCGGCCTGCCACCAGGGAAGGTCCATGGGCAGAGGACTGTGAACGGTTTCACCGTGGAGCATAGTGGATCCCTACCTTACTTGACGGCGTCCTTGAGCAGCTTGCCGGGGCGGAACTTCACGATCTTGGTGGCCGGGATCTTGATGGTGGCGCCGGTGCGGGGGTTGCGGCCCACGCGGGACTTGCGCTGCTCGACCAGGAAGGTGCCGAAACCGGTGAGGGTCAGCTTCTTCTCCTTGACCAGGGTGCCCTCCACGGTCTCCAGGAAAGCATTCAGGGCGCGCTCGGCGTTCGCCTTGGTCAGGTTGGCCTTCTCCGCGATTTTGACAACCAGCTCAGCCTTAGTCATCAGTCCTTCCTCCTCAATAAGGTTTTCGACGATCACGACATCGTCAAGGAATGGCCGCTCACTTCCGAAGGCATTGAATTCAGCATTCTTACTTGTTCCGGGTTGTACTGCAAACCAGGGTCCCTGTCCAGACGCTTCAAATTCTCATCCTGCGTCCGGGAAGGCCCGGCAGTGCTCACCTTCGGTTTTCGCATCACTTGAAAACAAGATTTTCCAAGCGAAGTCAAGTGAAAATGTGAAATTTCATGCAGGTCGCCAGGTCCAGAAAGTGCTGCGGGGACAGGTTTTCCGGCCTGCAGGAGGGGGCCAGGCCCGCTCTCTCGAACCACTGCCCTGCACCAGATTCCCATTGTGATTTCAGTATGTTGCACATCTGCTTCCGCCGTCTCTGGAAGCAGTGGTGCAAAAGCGCGGCCAGGGCTTGGGACGCCTCCCTTTGCGGCCGCACGCTCCGGGGCCGGAAGCGGATCACGGCCGAGTCCACCTTGGGACGGGGGCGGAACACGTTGGGCGATACCTTGAAGAGGTATTCGGTCCCGGCAAAGACCTGCACCCAGGCCGTGAGCGCGCCGTAGGACGAGGTTCCGGGCGCGGCGGTGAGCCGCAGGCCCACCTCGTGCTGAACCATGAACACGGCCCGGTCGTATGCCGCGGCCCGGGACACGAACTCCCAGATGAGCGGCGAGGCCACGTTGTAGGGCAGGTTGCCCACTACCTTATAAAGAGGGGAGTCCACGCCCTCCCAGGGGTGTTCCAGGGCGTCGGCCGTGAGCGCCTCCAGGCCCGGGAAACGCCGGGCCAGCTCCGGGGCCAGGTCGCGATCCTTTTCCAGGGCCAGGAAGCGGGCGGGCTGCGCGGCCGCGATCCACTCCGTCAGCGCCCCGCGGCCCGGGCCGATCTCCAGGACCGTGTCCCGGGGCCTGAGGTCCAGGGCCGCCACGATGCGGCGCGCGGTGTTGGGGTCGCAGAGGAAGTTCTGGCCCAGGCTGCGTTTGGCGTACGGCATGCCCTCCCCTAGCCCAAGCGGGAAAAACCCGCAACGAGAGGGCGTTGACAAGATTTTGATGCTGGCCGTACAAGGTCGCATTCCCGCACAAGGAGGCCCCATGGACCTGCGACGCTACATCCGCGACATCCCCAACTACCCCAAGGAAGGGATTCTCTTCTTCGACATCACCCCGCTGCTGGCCGACCCCAAGGCCTTCCAGCACACCATCGACGCCATGGCCGAGCGCTTCCAGGGCAAGGGCGCCACCAAGATCCTGGCCGCCGAGGCCCGCGGCTTCATCTTCGGCGCACCCCTGGCCTACCGCCTGGGCATCGGCTTCGTGCCCGTGCGCAAACCCGGCAAGCTGCCCTACAAGACCACCTCCGTGACCTACGACCTGGAGTACGGCACGGACACGCTCTGCATGCACGAGGACGCCGTGGCTCCAGGCGAGCCCGTGCTGCTCATCGACGACCTGCTGGCCACCGGCGGCACCACCGGCGGCATGCTCAAGCTCGTGGAAACCGCGGGCGGCAAGGTCGTGGGCATCGGCTACGTGGTGGAACTGGGCTTCCTGGACGGCCCGGCCAAGCTCCTGGGCCACAAGCACGAATACCTGATCAAACTGTAATGCAGAAAGGCCCTCTCCCCATGCTCAAAATCGGCGTCATCGGCGGCAGCGGCCTGGGCGATCCCGAGATCTTCCGCTCGGCCCAGGAGGAGCACGCCCTCCTGGACATGCGCGACATCGAGGTGGACACGCAGTACGGTCCGCCCAGCTCGCACCTCCAGAAACTCACGTTCAAGGACCGGGAGGTCTTTCTCCTGGCCCGCCACGGCCGCGCCCACACCATCCCGCCCACCCAGGTGAACTACCGGGGCAACATCCTGGCCCTCAAGGACCAGGGCTGCCAATGCATCCTGGCCACCACGGCCGTGGGCTCCCTGCGCCGCCGCATCGAACGCGGACATCTGGTGGTCCTGGACCAGTTCATCGACTTCACCCGGCGCCGCATCAACACCTTCCACGAACACTTCGCGCCCCACTCGCCTGCCCACACGCCCATGGCCGACCCCTTCCACGAGGGCCTGCGGCGTCAGCTCCTGGCGGGGTGCGCGGCCCTGGGCTTCGCCCACCACGAGCGCGGCACCGTGGTCACCATCGAGGGACCGCGCTTCTCCACCCGGGCCGAGTCGCATATGTTCCGCACCCTGGGCGCGGACGTCATCAACATGAGCATCGCGCCCGAGTGCGCCCTGGCCAACGAGGCGGGCGTGCCTTACGCCGCCGTGGCCATGAGCACGGACTACGACTCCTGGAAGGAGGACGAGCCGCCCGTGACCTGGCAGGACATCCTCAAGATTTTCGCCGAGAACGCCCAGAAGGTCACCAGCCTGCTGCTGCACGTGATCCGCGGCCTGGAGCCCGGGATGCTGGCGGCCCCGGCCGGGCCGGAAGGCACTTGACAAGACCCGCCTCGAGCGCATATTGAGCGCGTTTCTTGGCGCTGACGATTACGATCAACCCCGCCGCCGTCCGGAAGCGACCGGCGCGCGTGTGCAAGGAGGAGCGTTCATGGCCAACGGCAACGTGAAAGCCGGCTCGTTCGAGGGCGCGGTGAAGACCCCCGAGGGTCTGTCCTTCAAAGGCGTCATCCTGCAGCCGGTCATCGACAAGTGCGAGGGCTGTGAGCGCATGGTGGCCTTCGAAGACCAGAATTTCTGCCCCAGCTACCCGCAGCCGGCCCGCAAGTGGGCTCTCGGGGTGTGCAACTTCGCCACCCACGTGCGCGCCCAGGTGGACACCCAGGGCAAGGTCAAGATCAACCCCCTCAAGGCGTCCAAGCGCGCCGCCAGGGGCCGCTAGCCCGAGTCCGTACGGGGCGGGGGCGACCCCGCCCTTTTTTTCCTGAAAAGCCTGCCGGGCCGCGGCCCGAGATTCCGGCCGCGCCCCATGGGAGCGGACCATGCAGGACCTCTTCGCCTTCCTGGATTCCCAGTCCGAATACGTGGTGGACCTGCAGCGCCGCCTCACGGCCATCCCGGCCGTGGGGCCCAAGAACGGCGGGCCAGGCGAAGAGGCCAAGGCCGCCTTCGTGCGCGGGCACCTGCGCTCCCTGGGCTTCACGGAGATCCGCGACTATCCGGCCCCGGACCCCTCGGTGCCCGGCGGCCTGCGACCCAACATCGCGGTGACCGTCCCGGGCCGCGACCCCTCGCGCACCTTCTGGGTCATCTCCCACCTGGACATCGTGCCGCCCGGCGACCTGGCCCTCTGGAACAGCGATCCCTACGAACTGGTGCGCCAGGGCGACCTGGTCATCGGCCGCGGCGTGGAGGACAACCAGCAGGGCCTGGTCTCCTCCCTGCTCCTGGCCCGCTACCTGCTGGAGACGAAGACCATCCCACCGGTGAACTACGGCCTGCTCTTCGTGGCCGACGAGGAGACCGGCAGCGTGTTCGGCCTGGACTACGTGCTGCGCGCGCATCCCCAGGTCTTCGGACCCGACGACATGTTCCTCATCCCGGACTTCGGCCAGCCCGACTCGGGCATGGTGGAGGTGGCCGAGAAGAGCATGCTCTGGCTCCAGGTCACGGTGCACGGCCGCCAGTGCCACGGTTCCACCCCGGAAAAGGGAATCAACTCCCTGGTGGCCGCCGCGGACCTCATCCTGCGCATCCGGGGCCTGTACAAGGAGTTCGCGGACGCCGACCCGCTCTTCGACCCGCCGATCTCCACCTTCGAGCCCACCAAGAAAGAGGCCAACGTGGGCAACATCAACACCCTACCCGGCCGCGACGTGTTCTACGTGGACATGCGCGTGCTGCCCCACTACTCCCTGGACGCCGTTCTGGCGCGCATTGAGGAACTGGGCCGGGAGGTGGAGCGCGAGCACGGCGCGCGCATCGAGTACGCCACGGTGCAGCGCGAGCAGGCCGCCCCGCCCACGCCGCCGGATGCCGAGATCGTGACCAGGACCATGGCCGCCATCCGCTCGGTCTATGGCGGCGAGCCCAGACCCGTGGGGGTCGGCGGCGGCACCGTGGCCGCGTTCCTGCGCCGCCGCGGGCACCAGGCCGTGGTCTGGGCCACCCTCAACCATTTCGCCCACCAGCCCAACGAGCAGGCCAGCATCCAGGCCACCGTCAACGACGCCAAGGTCATGGGCCTGGTGCTCCTGGGTTGAGCCGGACACAAGACGTGCGCAACCCAGCGCCCGAACGTTTCGACCTGGTGGTGGTCGGCGCCGGACACGCCGGGTGCGAGGCGGCCATGGCCGCGGCCCGGCTCGGCCTGGCCACCCTGCTCCTCACGCTGAACGCCGAGCGCATCGGGCACCTCTCCTGCAACCCGGCCATCGGCGGCCTGGCCAAGGGCCACATGGTGCGGGAGATCGACGCCCTGGGCGGCATGATCGGGCTGTGGGCCGACGAGGCGGGCATCCAGTTCCGCACCCTGAACACCCGCAAGGGGCCGGCCGTACGGGCCACCCGCGCCCAGATCGACCGCGACGCCTACCTCCGGGTGGTCCGGCGCGACGTGTTCGGCCGGGAGAACCTCTGGGTGCGCCAGGACATGGCCGTGGCCGTGCTGCGGGAGAACGGCCGGGCCGCCGGAGTGCTCACGGCCCTGGGCCAGACCCACGCCGCCCGGGCCGTGCTCCTGACCACCGGCACCTTCCTGCGCGGGCTCATCCACGTGGGCCTCACCCATTTCAGCGGCGGCCGCCTGGGCGATCCCGCGTCCCAGGACCTGAGCGCCAGCCTGCGCCACATCGGGCTGAACCTGGGCCGCCTCAAGACCGGCACCACGCCCCGGCTGCTCAAGGAGAGCATCGATTTCGCGGGCCTGGAGGTCCAGCCCGGCGACGCCCCGCCCCCGGGTTTCAGCTTCCTGGGTCCCGGCCCGGTGCTGCCCCAGGTCCCCTGCCACATCACCTACACCAACGCGGCCACCCACGCGGCCATCCGGAAGGGTCTGGACCGCTCGCCGCTCTACACCGGCGTGATCCAGGGCGTGGGCGCGCGCTACTGCCCGTCCATAGAGGACAAGGTGGCCCGCTTCCCGGACAAGGAGCGGCACCAGGTCTTTCTCGAGCCCGAGGGCCTGGACAGCCCGGAAATCTACCCCAACGGCGTGCCCACCAGCCTGCCCCTGGACGTGCAGCTGGACATGATCCGCACCATCCCGGGCCTGGAGCGGGCCCAGATCGTACGGCCGGGCTACGCCATCGAGTACGACTTCGTCCCGCCCACCCAGCTCTGGCCCACCCTGGAGGCCAAGGTCCTGCCCGGGCTCTACCTGGCCGGGCAGATCAACGGCACCTCGGGCTACGAGGAGGCCGCGGCCCAGGGCCTGTGGGCCGCGCTCAACGCGGCCGCGGCCCTGCGCGGGCAGGCCCCCTTCCTGCTGCGGCGCGACCAAGCCTACATGGCCGTGCTGGTGGACGACCTGGTGACCAAGGGCACGGCCGAGCCCTACCGCATGTTCACCTCCCGGGCCGAGTACCGGCTGCTCCTGCGCGAGGGCAACGCGGATCTGCGCCTGACCCCCGCGGGCCGGGACCTGGGACTGGTGGACGAGGCCCGTTGGAGCCGTTTTACGGACAAGCGCGCCCGGCTGGCCGCGGTGCTGGAGGCCTTGGACCACATCCAGGTGCGGCCCGACGCCGCCACCCGCGAACGCCTGGAGGCCCTGGGCGCGGCCGTGCCGGGCAAGGCCGTGAACCTGGCCCAGATCCTGCGCCAGCCCCAAGTGGCCATCCGGGACCTGGCCCCGTTCTGGGAACCGCTGGCGGACATGGACGCGGACGTGCTGGCCGAGGCCGAGACCCAGGTGCGCTACGCCGGGTATCTGGAACGCCAGGCCGAGCTGGCCGAGCGCCACAACCAGATGGAAGAAGCAGCCCTGGACCCGGACCTGGACTACGCCGCCGTGGCCGGGCTCACCCGCGAGGCCGTGGAAAAGCTCTCCCGGCTGCGGCCCCTGACCCTGGGCCAGGCCGGGCGCATCTCGGGCATCACGCCAGCGGCCTTGGCCTGCCTGGACATCCACCTGCGCCGCCGCGCCAGGGCCTGACTCGTTTTCCCGGTTTTCTTCGGAGCGGAAATCGCGTATCCAGGGTGTTGGGCCACGCCCCGGAGACCCCATGATCGAGCGTCTGTCATTTATCGCGACCCAGCCGCCCTCGTTCAACGAGCCGACCCTGGACCGGCACTTCGTGCAGCAGATCGGCCAGGCCTTCGGTTCGGGCGGCGCGGTGACCCCGGCGCTGGTGACCATCGCCGTGCTGGTGGCGGTGTTCTGCGCTCTGGCCCTGGTGCTCGGCCGCCTCTGGCTGCGCTGGCGGCAGCGCCAGGCCGAGGCCGAACCGCCCGTCGGCATGCTCGCGGACCAGGCCTCCATCCGGGAGGTCCTAGAAAACGCCCTGCTGCACCGCTCCAAGGTGGAGCTGAGTTTCCACCAGAAGGACGAACGCCGCCGCTCCATCGCCTGCGCCCTGCTGGAGGTGGGCCGCACCGGCCTGACCCTGGAGCTGCCCGCAGGCATCATGCCCGGGCCGTCCTGGGTGGGCCGCCAGGTGGACGGATTCTTCCAGATCGGCCAGGGAGCGGCCGCGGCCAAGCGCAAGATATTCTATCATTTCAGCACGGTGGTCTCGGCCGTGCCCAAGGCCGGCAAGCACGCGGCCATGCTCGCCCTGGCCCTCCCCGACAACATCATCCTGTCCCAGAAACGGGCCTTCCTGCGCATGGCCCCGCCCTCGTCGGCCATTCCGGTCTTCGAAATCCTGCCCGCGGACGACGCCACCCTGCGCCAGTGCCTGGCCTGGCTCCTGCCGCCGCCCCCGCCCGGAGAGGGCCAGGAGCCGCAGCCTCCGGCCACGCTGCCCAGCCTGGGCCGCTTCAAGATCAAGGACATCTCCGGCGGCGGCGGCCGGGTGGAGGCCCGGCTCGCGGACAAGGAGGGCCAGCAGCGCCTGAGCCTGGCCGCAGGCGTGGGCTGCTACGTGGCCCTGGAACTCCAGGCCGACCCGCCCAGGCGCTACGTGCTCGGAGCCACGGTGCGCCGCGTGTTCCGGGAGTCCGCCGGGGTCCTGGACCTGGGCCTGGAGTTCACCTCCCGGCTCAAGGGCCTGTCCCCGGACACGGGCCTGCCGGTGTGGAAGGCCCTCAAGGGCAAGGGCGACGAGAGCATCGAGAACTGGGTCGTGCGCAAGTACCTCGAGATCTACCGGGACAAGGGCGTGGAACCCGCGGCCTGATCCCTTGTTGACAGATCGTTCCGCGCAATCTAATTCCCAACCCTACGGGATCGCCGCAAAACAGGCGGCCGCCCGCGTTTCGGAACTGTCACAAGGAGACTGGTTTGGACGAGGATTCCGATCACCGATTTCTCTCCCGGATCATCAATCTCTTCCGCAGCAAGTCCAACAGCCACGATCTGGAAGAGCACATCCTGGACGCCAAGGACGAGGGGGCCATCCCTCCGGAAGAGGTGTCCATGCTGCTCAACGTGCTCGACCTGGGCAAGACCCGGGTGGAAGACATCATGGTCCCGCGCATCGACATCGCCTGCGCCGAGATCCACGCCGGCCTGGAAGAACTGGCCCGGCTCATCGTGGACTGCGGCCACTCGCGCATTCCCATCTACGAGGAAACCAAGGACCGCATGGTGGGCATCGTGCACGCCAAGGACCTCCTGCGGCCCCTGCAGGATCCCCGCTGCCCGGGCGAGGCCCCCTGCACCACGCGCCAGATCATGCGGCCCGTCTTCTTCGTCAACGCCCAGGCCAGCGTGCGCAGCCTGCTGCGCCAGTTCCAGACCGGGCGCATGCACCTGGGCATCGTCCAGGATGAGTACGGCGGCACGGCCGGACTGGTGACCATGGAGGACGTGCTCGAGGAGATCGTAGGCGACATCGAGGACGAATACGACGCCCTGCGGCCCGACGAGATCGAGCGCCGCGACGACGGCACCCTGCTCTGCTCCGGCCGCACCCTGCTGGAGGACGTGAACCAGGCCCTGGGCCTGGACCTGACCTCCGAGGACGTGGAGAGCATCGGCGGCTACCTCACCGAGCTGGCCGGGGAGGTCCCGGCCGACGGCGCGGCCTTTGACCTGGGGCCCTGGCGCTTCGTGGTCCAGGACGCCGACGCCAAGCACGTGCGCACGGTGCGCATCGAACCCATCGGACCAAAGCCGGAGACGCCGGAGGCATGACCATCCTCGTCCTGCTCTGCGCCTGCGGAGCCTGGATCGGCTTTGCCAACCCCTTCTACCAGCTGCCCCCGGCGGTCCTGCTCCTGCCCCTGGGGCTCACGGCCATCGCGGCCCGGGCCAGGACCTCGGGCTCGGCCATGAAGACCGGCTGGATCGCCGGGACCCTGGCCGCCACGGGCTGCCTCTACTGGATCTACATCCCGGTGCAGCACTACGGGAACCTGCCCTGGTACCTGGCCCTGCCCTGCCCCCTGCTCCTGGCCTCGGCCCTGGGGGTCTATTACGGCCTGTTCACCCTGCTCCTGCACCGCGGCCTGCGCCTGCTCCGGCCGCCCCTGGCCGCGCTCTGCGCCGGGGTGCTCTGGGCGGGCATGGAATGGTGCATGGGGCATCTGCTCACGGGCTTCCCCTGGCTCACCCTGTCCTCGGCCGCGGCCCCCTGGCCCTGGGCCGTGCAGGGCGCGGCCCTGATCGGGGCCTATGGCCTGTCCGGCGTGCTGGCGGCCATCGCCGCGGGTCTGGCCCTGTGCCAGCGCTCCCTGCCCGCCCTGGTCCCGGCCCTGGCGCTCAGCGCGGCCGTGGGCCTCTTCGGCTGGCAGCACATGCAGCGGGACGATTCCCAGGCCCCCGTGGCCCGCGTGGCCCTGATCCAGGGCAACATCGACCAGAGCCTCAAGTGGGACCCGGAATACCAGGTGGCCACCGTGGAGACCTACGCCCGGCTCGCGGCCCGCGCCCTGGAGCCCGGCAAGCTGGACCTGCTGATCTGGCCCGAGACAGCCATCCCCTTCTATTTCCAGGAGGAAAGCCCCCTGCGCGAGCGGGTGACGGGTTTCGCGCGCAGCCACGGCACGGCGCTCCTGGCCGGAGCCCCGGCCTACGCCCCGGCCATGCCGCCGGCCCAACCCCAGCTCCTGAACCGGGCCTATCTCCTGGGACCTGACGGCCGGGAGGCCGGGCGCTACGACAAGGAGCACCTGGTGCCCTTCGGGGAATATGTGCCCCTGGGCCGCTGGCTGCCCCTGGGCAAGCTCGTGGACAGCGTGGGCGACTTCTCCTCCGGCCACAACGAGCGGGCCCTGGCCAGCGGCGACATTGCCCTGGGCGTCCTGATCTGCTATGAAGGCATCTTTCCGGATCTGGCCCAGAAGCGCGTGGAACAGGGGGCCAACCTCCTGGCGAGCATCAGCAACGACGCCTGGTTCGGGGACTCCTCGGCCCCCTGGCAACACCTCCAGCTCACGATCCTGCGGGCCGTGGAGCAGGGCCGCTGGGTGGCCCGGGCCACGAACACCGGCGTCTCGCTGCTCATCGATCCCCTGGGCCGGGTCGTCCTGCACAGCGGCCTGTTCACCGAGGCCGCGGTGCGCGGCGAGGTCCGCCTGGAGAGCGAACGCACCTTCTTCCACCGGACCTTCCAGGTCCAGACCTGGGTCCTGGGCTGCGCCGCCGGCCTGGCGGCCCTGATCTGCCTCCTGGCCCCGGCCCCAGCCGCCCCGCGCCGGAGACTGCGCGGCTGACAACAAGGAACGCCATGCTGCAATATCCCGATCTGAAGACCCGGGGTTCCGAACTTCTGGACCAATTCCAATCCCTCTGGGGGCGGCTTTGACTACCAGGCCTCCAAGGAGCGGCTGGCCGAGATAGAATCCGAGCTGGCCAAGCCCGGAGCCTGGGACAAGCCCGAGAAGCTGACCCCGGTCCTGCGCGAAAAAAGCCAGGTGGAGGCCCGCCTGGGCATGTACGAGGCCCTGGACAAGGCCCGCCGCGACACCGAGGAATGGCTGGAGATGGCCCGCGAGGACAAGAGCGCCGAGGTCCTGGAAGCTCTCAACGACCAGCTGGCCGCCCTGTCCCGCACCCTCCAAAGCACCGAGCTGGCCACCCTGCTCTCCGGCCCCGAGGACAAGACGGCGGCCATCCTGGAAATCCATCCGGGCGCGGGCGGCGTGGAGTCCCAGGACTGGGCCGAGATGCTCCTGCGCATGTACACCCGCTGGGCCGAGGCCCGGGGCTTCGCCGTGTCCACCCTGGACTTCCTGCCCGGCGAGGAAGCCGGGGTGAAGAGCGTGACCCTGTCCATCGACGGGCTCTACGCCTACGGCCTGCTCAAGGGCGAGACCGGCATCCACCGGCTCATCCGCATCTCGCCCTTCGACGCCTCGGGCCGCCGCCACACCTCCTTCGCCTCGGTGGCGGTCTTCCCGGACATCGAGCAGGACATCGAGATCGACATCCGCGAGGAGGATCTGCGCATCGACGTGTTCCGGGCCAGCGGACCGGGCGGCCAGCACGTGAACCGCACCAACTCGGCCATCCGCATCACCCACCTGCCCACGAACATCGTGGTCCAGTGCCAGAACGAGAAGTCCCAGGTGAAGAACAAGGCCATGGCCATGAAGGTCCTCAAGGCCCGGCTCTACGAGCGCGAACTCCAGAAGATCGAGGAGGCCAAGCGCGCGGACCACGCCACCAAGGACGCCATCGGCTTCGGCAGCCAGATCCGCACCTACACCCTGCAACCCTACCGCCTGGTCAAGGACCACCGTTCGGAGACCGAGACCGGCAACGTGGACGCCGTGCTGGACGGCGACCTGGACGAGCTCATCCGCGGCCAGCTGCTCTATGCCCATGCCGGGAAAAAAGCCTGACCAGGGGCGGGACGCCCTCCTCCTGGCCGACCTGGCGGCCCTGCGCGAGGCGCTCTGCGGCGAATACGCCGAGGCCTGCAACGAGTGGGGCGAGGGCGGCGGCCTGGGCCTGTTCCGGCTCTTCCCGGGCCTGGACCTGGAAAGCTGGGCCGCCCTGGCCGAGAAGCACGGCCTGCACCGCTGGCTCCCCCTGCCCCTGGACCAGGCCGCCCTGCCGCACCTCTCCCTGTACCAGCAGACCCTGGACCGGCTGGCCTACCAGACCGACCACGATCCGCTCACAGGGCTGGCCAACCGCCGCTCCTTCGAACGTGCCCTGGACCTGGAGATCGAGCGCGCCCGGCGCAGCCGCATGCCCGTGTGCCTGGCCCTCCTGGATCTGGACGACTTCAAGACCGTGAACGACACCCACGGCCACCCCTGCGGGGACGAGGTGCTCAAGGCCCTGGCCCGCGTGCTCCTGGAGAACAAGCGGCGCTACGACCTGGCCGCGCGCATCGGCGGCGAGGAGTTCGCCCTGGTGCTTTCGGGCGTAGGCCTGGTCAAGTCCGTGGAGATCATGGGCCGCATCCTGTCCCAGTTCTCGGCCGAGCGCTTCCAGGGGGCGGAGGCGGGCTTTTCCGTGACCTTCTCGGCGGGCCTGGCCACCTACCGGGGCGGCGTGTCCCTGGACGTGGCCGAGTTTATGGCCCTGGCCGACAAGGCCCTGTACCAGGCCAAGGGCGAGGGCAAGAACCGCATCGTCAGCGCGCCCCTGCCCGACGTGGACAAGGTGACCCGTGAGGCCACCCAGGTGCACGCCAACGAGAAGAAATTCCTCTTCGGCAAATGAGGACCGCCATGGACAACCCCAACCAGACCCTCTCCCTGGCCGTGCTCTCGGGCAAGGGCGGCGTGGGCAAGACCAACCTGGCCCTGAACATGGGCTACGCCCTGCACGCCGCGGGGCACAGCCTGCTGCTCATGGACTGCGACCTGGGCCTGGCCAATCTGGACGTGCTTCTGGGCCTGTCCCCGGACAAGAACCTGCAGGACCTCCTGCGCGAAGGGGTGCGGCCCCACGACGTGGTCCTGCCCCTGGAGCCCGGCGGCCTGGACATCCTGCCCGCGGCCAGCGGCGTGCCCGAGCTGGTGGAGATGGACGAGGACATGCAGGGCCTGCTCTTCCAGCGGCTCAACGACTTGGTCTCCCGCTACCACTTCCTGGTCCTGGACCTGGGGGCGGGCATCAACAGGACCGTGCTCTCCTTCGCCAAGTCCGCCCGGCGGCGGCTCGTGGTGGTCACGCCCGAACCCACCTCGCTCACCGACGGCTACGCCGTGATCAAGGTCCTGGCCAGCCAGCACGGGGTGCGCGACTTCTGGGTCGTGGTCAACCAGGCCGCGGACGCCCGCGAGGCGCGCCAGACCTTCAAACGCCTGGACATGGCCTGCAGGAACTTCCTGAACCTGGAGCTCACGGACCTGGGCCACGTGCTCCAGGACCCCACCCTGGTGGAGGCCGTGCGGCGCCAGACCCCGCTTCTCAAGTTCGCCCCGAAAAGCCAGGCGGGCCGCGACATTTTTTCACTTGCCGTAAAAGTCGAGAAATTCAGGACTGATAGCCTTGCTGAGTTGACGAAAGCCCCGGTTCTCGGGCCGTTGCAGGCAACGGGAACCGATTAAACTCTTGACGAAAACCTGTATTTTTCGGCATGGATATCTTTCATGAGCGGTGCGAACGCGCTCCCGCCCGTGGGAGCGGCCGCCACGCCGCCCGCCATGCCGTCAAAGCACTTGGGGGATGCCATGAACAAGAGCGAATTGATCAAGGCCCTTGCTGAAAAAAAGAAGCTGCACATCGAGGAATCCACCAAGATCGTCACCGCCTTCGTGGACGCGGTGAAGGAAGCCCTGGTGCGCGGCGACCGCGTGGAGATCCGCGGCTTCGGCAGCTTCAAGATCAAGGCCTACAGCGGCTACATCGGCCGCAACCCTAAGACCGGCGCCGTGGTCAAAGTCCAGCCCAAAAAACTCCCCTTCTTCCGCCCCGGCAAGGAACTCAAGGAATACATCAACGGCTAGGCGGCAATGAAACATCTCATCGCGACCCTGGCGATGCTCACCGCGCTGCTCTGCGGCGCGGCTGCGTCCTGGTCCGCCGATCCCAAGCTGACCATCGTGCTCTCCGGCAACTCGGAAGGCGCGGTCCGGCCCTGCCCGGTCTGCGGCGGCAAGATCATCGGCGGCCTGGGCCGACGGGCCACCTACATCAACGACCTGCGCCAGAGCATGGGCAAGACCGTACCCGTGTTCGCGGTGTCCGCCGGCTTCGAATTCCTGCCCGAGGACGGCAAGATGCCGGAGCAGGCCAAGCTGCAGGCCCTGGCCACGGCCTACTCCAAGATCAACTTCGACCTGGGCCTGCTCACGCCCGGGGAGGCCGCGGCCCTGCGCAAGGCCGGGGCCGCCCTGCCGGGCCAGTGGGTCACCGCGCCCGAGGTCACCGAGGTGGAGCTGCCCCTGCCCGGCGGCGACAAGGTGGGCTTCGTGCTCCTGCCGCCGCTGACCCCCACGGAAAAGGAGCCGCCCAAGGAGCTCATCAAGCTCGTGTCGCGGGCCGTGGAGCACCAGCGCAAGACCGCCAAGGCGGTGGTGGCCGTGAGCCCCTGGGGCTACTTCGTGGAGCTCACCTATCTGCGCACCCTGGACGCGGTCCTGCCGGACATCCTCTTGGGCGCGGGAACAGGCCCGGGCTTCAAGGGCATGGTGGCCGGCGAGGGCAAGACCTACTGGATGCGCGCCTACGGCCTGGGCAAGGCCCTGAACCGCATTGAAATCATGGAGTGGCCCGGCCGCGACCCGGGGTTCCGCTGGCGTGACGAGGAAGACATCCGCTCCCTGAACATCGGACTCACCGACCAGGTGCGCGACGATCCCGCCATCAGCGCCCTGTTCGACGGCATGAATACGGACTAGACGGCGGAACAACTCCGCCGAGGGAGGAGTCATGAAGATTCGCGGGGCGTTCACCGCGCTCGTCACCCCCTTCAAGCAGGGCAAGGTGGACGAGGAGGCCTACCGCCGCCACATCGAGTGGCAGATCGAACAGGGCATCGACGGCCTGGTGCCCTGCGGCACCACCGGCGAGGCGGCCACCATGGACCACGAGGAGCAAGGCCGCGTCATCCGCATGTGCGTGGAGCAGGTCAAGAAACGCGTGCCGGTCATCGCCGGGGCGGGCTCCAACAGCACGCGCGAGGCCATCGAACTGACCAAGCTGGCCAAGAAGGCCGGGGCCGACGCCACCCTCCAGATCACGCCCTACTACAACAAACCCACGCCCGACGGGCTGGTGGCCCATTTCTCGGCCATCGCCAAGGCCGTGCCCCTGCCCATGGTGGTCTATAACGTGCCCGGCCGCACCGGCCTGAACCTGCTGCCCAAGACCCTGGCCCGCATCGCCAAGGAGGTGCCCAAGGTCATCGGTGTCAAGGAGGCCACCGGCGACCTCAAGCAGTGCACCGAGGTGGTGGAGCTCTGCGGCCCCAAGTTTCTGCTCCTGTCCGGCGACGATTTCACGGTCCTGCCGCTCCTGGCCGTGGGCGGCGTGGGCGTCATCTCCGTGGTCTCCAACATCCTGCCCGCCAAGATGGCCCAGCTCTGCGCCGCCTTCTTCAAGGGCGACATGAAGACGGCCCAGGCCGTGAACGTGGATATCCAGGCCATTTCCCGGGCCATGTTCCTGGAGACCAACCCCATCCCAGTGAAGACCTCGCTGGCGCTCATGAAGCGCTGCAAGCCGGACCTGCGCCTGCCCATGGCCCCGCTCACCGAGGCCAACATGGCCCCGCTCAAGGCCGCGCTCAAGAAGTACAAACTCATCAAGTAGGGCGTCCGCGACGCTGACTGACAGGGCCGCCGGGAAAACACCCCGGCGGCCTTTTTTTCCTCGGCGCGCAAACGACATAAAAAAGGG
>JAWRKD010000090.1:0-19724 GCA_040307135.1 Desulfovibrionaceae bacterium | reverse complement strand
GTAGGTGGTGGCGTTCACGTACTGGCTCTCGATGAGGTCGTCCACGAAGTTGGCGAAGACCGAGGTGGTGGTCCGCAGGTGGTCCGAGGTGTAGTGCAGGCCCTGCTCGAAGAAGAACGAGCGTTCGGGGTCCAGGTCCGGGTCGCCCAGTTCCGTGATGCCGCCGGGCAGACTGATGTTCTTGAACAACTCCAGGATGTTGGGCGTGCGGTAGCTGGCCGCGGCCAGGCTGGTCAGGCTCCACTGCTCCGTGGCCTTGAAGGTCAGGCCCGCGTGCCCGCCCCAGCTGAAGTCCTCGCGCGAGCCCGCGGCCACAGCCGGGGTCACGGTGCGGTTGGAATTGTTGCTGATGCTCACCCAATCCCCGCGGCCGCCCAGGTTCAGGATCCAGCGCGGGGCCAGCTTCCAGTCGTCCTCCAGGAACAGGCCGCCGGAGAACTGGTCCGCGTCCGGCGTGGGCTTGTCCGAGCCGATGAGCTTGCCGGCCGCGTTGTAGCGGTCGCGGTTGGAAGTCATGTACCAGTTCCAGACATCGGCCCCGGCCGTGAGGGTGTGGCCGCCCAGGCCGAACACGTTGGTCCACTTGCCGCCCACGGTCTCGTGATCCGCCGAGGGCTTGACCACCGCACCCGTGACCTGGTTGATGCGCGGGTTGCGGGTGATGAGCTGGTAATACACCTCCATGCGGGACTCCCGGAGCGGGGAGTCCTCGGGCTTCACGGTGTGCACGGCCTGGGCCAGGGTCCGGTCGTTGGAGGCCAGGGTCAGCTCGGCTGCCGAGGATGCGGGCAGGGGCGGGCTCGATCCGCCGGGCACGCCGATTTCGTCGCCCTCCACGCGCTGGAACTGGAGCTCGGTCACGTCCCCGTTCCCCCAGCGGAATCCCGTGGCGGTCTTGCCGTAGAAGTCGCTGTACTGGCTGTTGGGCGTCTTGTCGCCGCCGCCGTCGAAATAGCTGTGGAACTCGCGCCAGGCCCCGGAGCCATAGACCCAGAGGTTGGGCGAATTGTAGGACAGGTCGCCGTAGGTGCCCGCGCCCACGGGGTTGGAGCCCGTGGACAGGGCCGTGCCCCCGTGCCACTCCGGGGATTCCGCGGTGAAATGCCCCTTCTTGGTGATGACGTTGACCACGCCGCCGATGGAGCCCGAGCCGTAGAGCGTGCTCACCGGCCCCTTCAGGATCTCGATGCGCTCCACGTCCTCGGGGTTCACCAGGCCGAAGCGGCCGTTGATGTCCGTGGTGGTGTTCACCCGGCAGCCGTCGATGAGGAAGACCACAGAGTCGCGGGACAGGCCGCGGATGTTCACGTCCGCACCCCAAGGCGAATCCGCGGACACGTCCACGCCCGGGGCCCGGGCGGCCACGTCCGAGATGTTCACGGGCTGGACTTCCTCGATCTGTCCGGCCTCGAAGACCTCCACCCCGCCCGGGGTCTGGCTCACCAGCGCGGGCACGGCGCGGGTGGTGGTGGTCACCGTGCCCGGGCCGTGGATATTCAATTCGAGCACCCCGTCCTTCAGTTCGTAGTTCCCGGGCTGTTCCTCAGCCCAGGCCGCCGTGGCCGCGCAGGCCAGAAGAAGAAAAGCCAGGATGCGCCGTTTCATGACCGCCTTCAGAATAGGAAGGATTTTACCTGCACACCCGGCACCATGCCAAGCTTTCCCGTGAGCGCCCCAAGGTCGTTGGTGGAGAGGTCGACGAACACGGAGATGATGTGCACGCCGCGGCCCGCGTAGAAGAGCCCGGTGCGGGCCACGATGGAATCGCCGTAGCGGCCCAGGATCTCGTTGACCTTCTTGGCCGAGGATCTGCGGTCGCTGATAATGATGCCCACGATGCCGAGACGCTGTGCCGCGTTCTGCTGTTCCATGGCCTGCCCCGCGACGCCGGTCCTCCCGGTCGCCCACCCTATTCGTGTTACTATTTATTAAATCATGTCACCAGACCTGTACCCGCTGTTGGGAATTCCGTCAACAGCTTCGCACGGTTCAAGCGCATTTTTTCCAGGCTGCCATCCCGGACGAGGTGTGCTGGCAAAACATTTCAGTTGCATGCATCGAAGAAATGCATAAGAATATGTTATTCGTGTTACTGTCAAGAACCCGAACAAGGTGGACCGCCCCATGTCCCTGCACCGATGCCTTCTGCCCTGGGCCCTGCTCCTGTTCCTCCTGCCGTGTTCCCCGGCCCCGGCACAGGAGTTGCCCCGCGTGCTCATCCAGCGCGGCGAGCGCTTCCTGGCCATGGGCAACCTGGACGGGGCCATCGCCAACTACTCCAGGGTCGTGGCCTGCTGCGAGGGCACGGCGGACGCGGCCGAGGCCCACAACGATCTGGGCGTGGCCTATGCCCGCAAGGGCGACCCGTACCGCGCCATCCAGGAGTATGAGGCCGCCCTGGCCATCAACGGCTACCCCCTGGCCCTCTTCAACCTGGGCAAGGCTTGGCGCGGCCGCTTCGAGCAAGACGGCGACCCGGCGGCCAGACAACGCGCCCTGGACGCCTTCCAGGCCTTCGGCGCGTATCTGGACCGGGGCCAGGACCTGCCGCCCGTGGTGGCCTTCCAGAAGGCCGAGATCAAGGAGTATCTGCAGGAGGCGAAAAGCGCCCTGTCGCGTTGACGCGGGCGCGGGCGGAAAATGCAGCCGTCGGTTCAGACCAACCCTTCCCTCTGGCCGCACGGAGGTGTTTCTCTCGCGGGGAGCTAGACCTTCAGCTTGATGCCCTTGGCCCGGGCGGCCTTCACGTTGGCGCTGCGGTCGAAGTAATGCGTGTGCAGCAGCTCGTGGGACTTGTGCCCGCAGGGGCCGTCGGCCAGGAAGCCGTCCTTGGCGTAGATCTTCTGGATCATGGGATTGTCCTGGGACTTGCGCAGCTTATAGACCTTGGCGTTGGCGTCGGTGCTGTACACCGAGGACTGGCGCTTGCCCACGAAGTCCATGGCCGCGGCCGCGGCCTCCTTGGCGAAGTTCACGCCCACCAGAGCCATGGCCGTGGCGGCGCCGGCGAACTTGAGGAAGTTGCGCCGGGTGAAGTCGTAAGCCTTGTTCATATGCACCTCCTGTCTAGGCTTTCTTGCCGCCGAAGCGGGTCTTCAGTTCCGCGAACAGCCGGGAGCCGCCCTGGGCCACGCGGACGTTCGGGTCCAGAGGCTGACCGCCGCCGTTCACGCAGCCGCCGGGACAGGTCATGATCTCGATGAAGTGGTAGGGGGACTTGCCCGCCTTGACTTCCTCGCAGAGCTTGGCCGCGTTCTGCAGGCCGCTGGCCACGGCCACGCGCACCTCGCCGAACTTGGGCACGTTCACGCTGGCGGTCTTGATGCCCTCGTGGGCGCGCACGGCCTTGATGTCCGGGTCCTTCAGCTTGTCGCCGGAGAGCACCTCGTAGGCCAAGCGCAGGGCCGCCTCCATCACGCCGCCGCTGGTGGCGAAGATGGTGGCCGCGCCGGTGGACTCGCCCAGGACCGGCTCCGGGGCCTCGTCCTTGAGCTTGGCGAAGTCGATGCCGGCCTTCTTGATCATGTAGGCCAGTTCACGGGTGGTGATGGTGGCGTCGATGTCGCGGTAGCCGCTGGCCGCCAGCTCGGGGCGCAGGCCCTCGTACTTCTTGGCGATGCAGGGCATGATCGAAACCGTATAGACCTTGGCCGGATTGGCCTTGACCTGCTGGGCGCCGTAGGTCTTGGCCAGCGGGCCCAGCATGCCGATGGGCGACTTGCAGGTGGACATGTTCGGCAGCAGCTCGGGATAGAAACTTTCCACGAACTTGACCCAGCCCGGGCAGCAGGACGTGAACTGGGGCAGCGGGTAATGGTGGTCAGGCTTGGCGATGCGGTTGATGAGCTCGGTGCCCTCTTCCATGATCGTCAGGTCGGCCGTGTACTCGTTGTCCCAGACATGGTCGAAGCCCAGTTTGCGCAGGGCCGCGTGCATCTTGCCGCCCACGTAGGTGCCGGCCGGCATGCCGAAGGCCTCGCCCAGGCCGTAGCGCACCGCCGGGGCGGGCATGGACACCACCACGGTGTCCGGATCCTTGAGCGCCTTGAACACGTCCTCCACAAAGGACACTTCCTCATAGATGGCGCCGTAGGGGCAGTTCACCAGGCACTGGCCGCAGTTGATGCACACCGCGGGGTCCAGGACCTTGCGTTTGTCGTCCTTGCCGAAGGCCTGGATGGCTCCGGTGGGGCAGACCTCGTCGCAGGTGCCGCAGGCCTGGCACTTCTCCGCGTCCACCTGGACCATGGAGAACGCGTTGGGATCGGCATTCTTGGGGGCCGTTCCCTTCATGAGGACTTTTTCCATTTCCAGCATGATCACTCCTCCTTAGCTCAAAACACGTTGCAAGTTCCTCCGGTCATTTGAAAAACACCCCCTAGTGCTACTATTGATAAAATCGTAATACCTGCCGTATATAATTTTAAAAATTGTAACGTGTCAAGGTCCGCCGCCGATTTTCCCCGCAGATATGCGGGATTCCTGGACCGTCCGCGTGGACTTTCCCGGCCCGTGACGCTACATGCTTCCCATGGTTCAGCCCCGGGTCCTGCTCCTGACCAGCCTCTATTTCCTTATGGGTGAGGTGGAAGCCGCCCTCGCCCGGCAGGGCACGCCGTATTTTCTCCTGAATCTGGGCGGCAAGGAGATGGACCGCGAGGCGTTCGTGGCCCGGGTGCGCGAGGCCGTGGCCCGGTTCCGGCCCGACTTCGTGCTCACCGTGAACCACCTGGGCGTGGACCGCGAGGGCGTGCTCCTGGAGCTTCTGGCCGGGTCCGGTCTGCCCCTGGCCTCCTGGTTCGTGGACAACCCCTTCCTCATCCTGCCGCTCTATCCCCCGCGCTACCAGGAACGCACGCTCCTCTTCACCTGGGACGCGGACAACGTGGAGGCCCTGCGCCGCCTGGGCTTCCCCCACGTGGCGTGGCTGCCCCTGGGCGCGGATCCGGAGCGTTTCCGGCCCGGCGCGCCCGGCCGCGAGGAGTGGAACGCGCGGGTTTCCTTTGTGGGCAACTCCATGGTGGCCAAGGTGGCCGGACGCTTGGCCGCGGCCGACCCGCCGCCGGAACTGCGCGACCGCCTGGAGGAGCTGGCAGCGGCCTTCGGCCCCAGCAGCGAGACCTCGGTGGCCCGCTTCCTGAACCGCGAGCGCCCCGAACTCTGGCCCCTGTTCCTGGGCCTGGGCTCGCCCACGCGCATGCTGGCCTTCGAGACCTGCGTCACCTGGCTCTCCACCCTGCGCTACCGCCTGGCCTGCGTGCGCGGGCTCCTGCCCTTCGCCCCGCTCATCGCCGGGGACCCGGGCTGGCGCGAGCTGCTGCCCGCCGAGGGCTGGCGGCGGCATCCGGAGCTGGCCTACTACGACGAGCTGCCGGGCTTCTACCCGCGCTCGGCGATCAACTTCAACTGCACGAGCCTCCAGATGAAGGGCGCGGTGAACCAGCGGGTCTTCGACGTGCCCGCGGCCGGGGCCTTCCTGCTCACGGACCAGCGCCGCCAGATGGAGGAGCTGTTCGAGCCCGGGGTGGAGGTGGCGGTCTATGCCTCGCCCGAGGAGGCGCCCCAGGCCGTGCAGCGCTGGCTGGACGATCCCGGCGGCCGCGAGCGCCTGGCCGCGGCCGGGCGCAGGCGCGTGCTGGCTGAGCACACCTACGACCACCGGCTGGCCGCGCTCCTGGCGCGCATGGCCCAGACCTTCGGGGGCCGCCCGTGAAGCCCATCCTGGTCCTCCAGATGCAGCGCATGGGCGACCTCATCCTGTCCTTTCCGCTCTTCCTCTGGCTCCAGCGCACCTACCCGGGCCGTCCCATCTGGGTGGTGGCCGAGGAGCGCTTCTTCCGGCCGCTCATGCCGCTCTCGCCGCGGGTCGTGTATTTTCCCTGGTCCGGGGCGGACGTGGTCCTGCGGCAGGAGTTCAGCCTGGTGCTCAACCTGAGCGTGCAGCCCCGGGCCGCGGAACTGGCGGGCAAGGTGCGGGCCGGGGAGAAGCTCGGCCCCGTGGTGGAGGACGGTTGCCGCCGGGTGCGCGGCCGCTGGCAGCTCTACCGCCAGAGCCTGGTGCAGAACAACCGCTACAACCGCTTCCACTGGGCCGACCTGAACGCCCTGGACGTGATTCCCCTGGCCGAGCTGCGCGAGACCCGTTTCGACCCGCCGCGCCGCCTGACCCCGGAGCAGGTCAAGGTGGGCCTGTTCCTGGGCGCCAGCGAGACGGCCAAGCGGCCCGCGGCCCGTTTCTGGGCCGAGCTGGTGCGCGCCCTGCTGGACCGCGGCCTGCGCCCGGCGCTTTTGGGCGGTCCCGCGGAACGGCCCCTGGGCCAGGAGGTGGCCAGGGCCTTCGGCGGGCCGGTGCTCAACCTCTGCGGCAAGCTGGGCCTGGGCGAGCTGGCGGCCATCGGCCAGACCCTGCAGGTGCTGGTGACGCCGGACACCGGCCCCATGCACCTGGCCGCCTGGACCGGCCTGCGCGTGCTCAACCTCTCCATGGGCAACGTGAACCCCTGGGAGACCGGCCCCTATCCCGCCGGGCATCTGGTGCTGCGGCCCACGGCCAGCTGCGCCCTGGGCTGCTGGTCCTGCACCCGCGGCAGCCTGCTCTGCCACCGGCCCTACGCGGCCAAGCGCACGGCCTTCCTGGTCCAGGCCATGCTCCAGGGAGCGGATGACCGGCTCCAGGGCCTGACCCCTCCCGGCCTGGCCCTGCTCCGTTCGGGCCGCGGCCCGGCCGGGCTCTACAGCCTGGCCCGCCTGGACGCCCGGACCCCGGGCGCGCACCGGCTTCTCTCCCGCTTCTGGGCCGCCTTCTTCGGCTGGCGTCTGGGACTCTGGTCCGAGAGCGAGCCCCGCGCGGCCTGGGAGGGCCTGCGCCAGGCCCAGCCCGGCCTGGCCCGGGCCTTTTCCGCCCGCCTGCCCGGCCTGAGCCGCAGCCTGCGTCAGGGACTGCGCCGCGGCGGCCTGGAGGACTCCTTCTGGGCCGAAGCCCCGCTCCTGCTCCGGCCGCTCACCGGCTTTCTCCTGCCCCTGCTCCAGAACCACGATTTCTCCCCGCAGGCCTGGGCCGAGGCCGTGGCCTGGCTGGACGCCCTGGTCCAGGCTCAGGCCTGAGCCGGGAAAAAAATACCGCCCGCCCGGCAGGAACAGCACCTTTATCTCATTGAAATAACACACGTACAAATGTGGAACGGGTTTTGAATGATGGCCGTCCAGAGGAAAAGCCATGCAGATTATTCCCCGTTCCCTCACCCAGGCCAGCGCCAGCCAGAGCAGCCGGTACAGCAAGAACGCCTTCGGCTCGTCCTCCGTGGCCGGGGACCTCTCCACGACCTACGCCAATTCCACGCAATCCACGTCCTTCGCGGACTTCATGAACATCTATTCCTCCCTGTCGCCCCACAGCGAAGGCCGGTCCGAGAACGCCGATGCCAGCGCCCTGGCCCTGACCCAGGAGAGCGCCGAGGCCGAGGCCAGCGTGCAGGACCTGCGGCGCGAATGGCGCAACCAGCTGCGGCGCGACGAGGACACGGGCTCCTCGCCCACCCTGGAGTCCCTCACCGCCGCGGCCGCGGAATCCGGCCGCACCGCGGATCTGAACCCCGAAGACTTCAAGGCCGCCCGCGACCATCGTGTGGAGATCGACAACCAGAACATGAAGATGAGCCGCGAGGACCTGGAGTCCATGCGCGCTGGTCTCCAGGGCTACGGCCTCTCCCAGCACGAGATCAACCAGATCGAGTCCCAGATCTCCTCGGACGAGGGCCTGACCTGGGGACAGTTCGTGCGCAACCTTTCCGAGAGGATGCGGGGCGCCAACAGCGGCACCAAGATTTCGGTCAGCGAGAACCAGGAGCTCCAGTCCTTCTTCCAGAAGCTCGGCTTCTCGCCCGCCCAGGCCAAGAACCAGATCAAGGCCCTGTCCCAGGGTCAGGCGGCCACGGTGCTGGCCGGCGTGCAGAACGCCCTGGCCAGCCTGCCCCAGGACCGCAGCCTGACCCTCACCGAGCGCGAGCTGACCTCCTTCCTCACCGTGGCCATGCGGGCCTCGGGTCAGCAGGAAGGCAAGCAGTCCGGCATCTCCAGCGCCCTGTCCCAGGCCGCGTCCCAGGTGGCCGCCGCCGGCTCCCTGGCCAAGAATGTGCTCCAGCTCCTGTCCCAGTTCAAGGGCGAGGCCTCCCAGCAGGCCCAGAATCAGGCGGTCAAGGACTTCAAGCTGGTCAAGCTCGTGGGCGACACCCTGAAGAAGTCCGCCAGCCGCGACGAAATCTGGGCCCCGGTGGACCACGAGGCCCAGACCCAGAAGTTCCTGCTCCAGGCCAACTCCGGCGCGGCCAAGGATATCAAGGACAACGCCGCGAACCAGCGCACCACCCCGGCCAAGGCCGTGGAGCGCAAGGATCAGCAGCAGACCCAGGCCCAGGCCAAGCAGCAGCAGGCCAAGGCCGAGAACGCGGACGTGGCCGTGAAGCAGCAGCCCCAGGAAATGAAGGCCGCGGTCCCCCAGGGCGAGAGCCTGGATCTCCAGAACGCCAAGCGCCCGGCCGCCAAGGCCGAGGTCATCGCGGCCCAGGCCACGGAGCACGCCGAGATGAAGCTCGACGCGGGCAGCGGCGACGCCGCCTCCAAGGACGCCTGGAGCGAATTTTTCGGCAAGCTGAGCGCCGAGGCCAACGCCGTGACCACTCCGCGCGCGGACGGCGCCAAGGCTCAGGGCTTCGCCCTGTTCGACACGGCCCAGACCCTGAACAGCACCAACGCGGCCGAGGCGGCCAAGAACGCCAACCTGACCCGGGCCGCCATGACCCAGCTCCAGAACGCCGTGCTCTCCAACCAGGGCCAGGGCCGGACCCAGCTCACGCTCCAGCTCAAGCCCGAGAACCTGGGCGCCCTCTCGGTGATCCTCCAGGTGAAGAACAAGGAAGTGCACGCGGTCATCCGCGCCGAGAACCAGGAAACCGGCAAGATGCTCACGGCCAACCTGGACTCCCTGCGCCAGTCCCTGGAGGCCCAGGGCCTCAAGGTGGCGCGCATGGAAGTGCAGACCGGGCTGTCCGGCAACACGGGCCAGGAGGCCTGGCTCGGCCAGGAGAACCACAACCAGGCCCGCGAGCAGCAGGAGGCCATGGCCGCCATGAAGATGCGCTGGCGGATCATGAACGGCGAGGACGCCGGCCCGGGCCAGGACGCTGTCCTGGCGCAGCAGCAGGCCACGCAGAACGAATCCGGGCTGCACCTCGTGGCCTAGGGGGATCGACATGAGCAGCGATTACTACAGCAGCGCCAGCTACCTTCTGGGACAGGCCGAAGAGCTCCAGGCCGCCAGCAACAGCGCCAAGGCCAACTCGAAGCTGGACCAGGAGGACTTCCTGACCATCCTGGTGGCCCAGCTGACGCACCAGGATCCGACCAATCCCATGGACGACACCCAGATGGTCAACCAGCTCACCCAGTATTCCATGCTCGAGCAGCTGACCAACATCAACTCGGGCATCAACAGTCTGGTGGAGGCCTCGGACAACCAGGACATCTACTCGGCCACCAACTTCATCGGCAAGAGCGTCAAGGCCCAGGGCTACACCGTGACCAAGGACGGCGACTCGGTCAGCTCCATCTACTACGGCATGGGCGAGGCGGTCAGCGGCATCCAGGTGAACATCTACGATTCCGAAGGCAACATCGTGTACTCCGAGACCCTGGGTTCGCGCCAGGCGGGCACCTACCAGTTCGACTGGGACGGCACCAACTCCAGCGGCACGGCCGTGCCCGACGGCACCTACTCCGTGAGCATGCTCGGCGAGGACGCGGACGGCAAGACCGTGCTCATCCAGACCGAGGTCTCGGGCGTGGTCTCCGGCGTGGTCAGCTCCGGCGGCGAGCTGTACCTGACCCTCGATGACGGCCGCACGGTGAACTACAAGAACGTGACGGAGATCGTCAGCCCCACTGCCGCGGGCGACGATTCCGACAGCTAACAAGCGGGTTCCGCCGGGCACTGCCGCCCGGCTTTCAGGATCATAAGGAGGTCTGTCATGGGTTTGAGCTCCTCAATGTACGCCGGCATCTCCGGCCTCTCGGTCCACAGCGAGCAGCTGACCGTCATCAGCAACAACCTGGCCAACGTGAACACGGTCGGCTACAAAGGCGCGCGCATGGACTTCGAGGATGTCATGTGCCAGGACTATCCCACGTCCTCGGGCATCGCCCAGATCGGCCGCGGCGTGCGCGTGGCGGCCATCTTCAACGATTTCAGCCAGGGCGCCTTCTCCACCACCTCGGAATCCACGGACATGGCCATCAGCGGCAACGGATTCTTCGTGGTCAAGGTCAAGGGCGAGGAGATGCAGTACTACACCCGGGCGGGCAACTTCCGCTTCGACTCGGACGGCTACCTGGTGGACCCGCACGGCTACGTGCTCCAGGGCTGGGCCATCGAGCAGCAGAAAGCCTCGGCCGCCTCGCAGCAGACCAACACCAACAACACCGGCGGCCGCATCGTGGGCGTGCCCACGGATATCCGGCTGGAGAACTTCCAGTCCCCGCCCAAGGTCACGAGCAACATCACCGTGGTCACCAACCTGGACCCCACCGCGGTGAGCAACTCGAACTCCGACTACAACCCCTACTTCGCCATGTTCGAGAACTGGAACAGCACCAGGGCCACGCCTCTGGACGAGGGACTCTACGCCTACTCCTCCTCCATCAAGGTCTATGACCAGATCGGCACGGCCCACACCCTGACCGTGTACTACGACCAGGTCACGCTCTCCGACGCGGGCGGCTACTCGGTCTGGGAATACATGGTCACCTGCGAACCCTCGGAGGACGGGCGCATCTTCAACGGCGCGCACATCAACGAGACCTCGGCGGCCGGCGTGATGATGATCGGCACCATGACCTTCCGCTCCGGCCAGCTGGTGGGGCAGAGCGCCTTCACCCTGAAAAGCGATGCGGGCGGCAACGTGAAGAACCTCTCGGCCTGGACGCTGGCCACCTTCTCCACGGGCGGCTACCCGGTGTTCACCCCGAACTTCCTGGCCCAGTCCAACGCCAGCCTGGACGACGGGGTCAACGCCCTGCCCATCGAGGTGAACTTCGGCCTGCGCAACACGGACCTCACCAGCAACGGCGGCGGCGCCATCACCCGCGGCTGGGCCAACTCCGGCGCCCTGCCCACCAACGCCGCGGCGGTAGGCAACAACATCACCAACGTGAGCAGGCTGCCCACGGCCAAGAACCCGGCCATCAGCGCCCTGTCCACCCAGAGCTACGACACCGGCGGCTCCTCCACCCTGTTCCAGAGCCAGGACGGCTACACGGCCGGCGTGCTCCTGAACGTCTCGGTGAGCCGCGACGGCATCCTCTCGGGCCAGTACTCCAACGGCCAGACCCTGGAACTCTATTCCCTGACCCTGGCCACCTTCAACAACCAGTGGGGCCTGCGCCGGGAGGGCGGCAACCTCTTCTCCGAGACCCTGGACTCGGGCCCGGCCCTCACCGGCGAGGCGGGCTCCACGGGCAAAGGCTCGGTGGACGGCAACTCCCTGGAGCTGTCCAACGTGGACATGGCCACGGAGTTCGTGAACATGATCACCTCGCAGCGCGGCTTCCAGGCCAACACCAAGGTGATCACCACGGCCGACTCCCTGCTCGGCGAAGTCATCGCCATGAAGCGCTAGGCCTCCTGAAGACCCCTGTGTCCTGATCGCCGCCGGGCCGGAGCGCCCGGCGGCGGGAACCCGACGAAGGACCCGCAACGGCCTGACCCACCGTTGCGGGTCCTTGCTTCTTTCCGCCCGGATTTTTTCCTCCAACCATCGGAATAATTTGACGGTTCCCTGACGCCCGCGCCTGGGAAAATCCTGCCGCTCCCGGGCTTTCGGTCAATCTCTAGACTTTATTTATTTATATAAAGATATGTTATCATTTGAATATTTATCTTTGGCATCGGCATTGCTTGATGGCCTGCAAAGGAATTGCAGCCCCAACAAGGAGGTTTCCCCATGTCCCTGGTCATCAACCACAACCTGATGGCGATGAACGCCGCCAGGAACCTGAACCAGGCTTACGGCCAGTTGAGCGTGTCTACGCGCCGGCTGTCCTCGGGCCTGCGTGTGGGCACCGCGGCGGACGACGCCGCAGGCCTGGCCATCCGCGAGCTCATGCGCGCGGACATCAGCTCCCTGCAGCAGGGCGTGCGCAACGCCAACGACGCCATCTCCCTGATCCAGACGGCGGACGGCGCGCTCCAGGTGGTGGACGAGAAGCTCATCCGTATGAAAGAACTCGCCCTCCAGGCCGCCACCGGCACCTACAACTCCGACCAGCGCCTGATCATCGACTCCGAATACCAGGCCATGGCTTCGGAAATCAGCCGAATCGCCGCCGCCACCGACTTCAACGGCATCTACCTGCTCAACGGCAACCTGTCCGGCGCCAGCAGCGAGCACAATGGCAACGGCCTCGACTCCACGGGCCCGCTGAAGATCCACTTCGGCACCGGCAACGACTCGGCCGAGGACTACTACTACATCTCCATCGGCTCGGCTTCGGCCTCGTCCCTGGGTCTCGGCCACGCGGCCGCGGCCAAGGGCGGATTCGCGGCCAACTCCGCGGAGGCCAACGCGGGCAAGGCCATCTCCACCCAGGCCCTGGCCCAGGCCGCCCTGGCCGCCATCAACCAGGCCATCATTTCCAAGGACAAGATCCGCGCCAACCTGGGCTCCATGCAGAACAGGCTGGAGAACACCATCACCAACCTGAGCATCCAGGCGGAAAACCTCCAGGCCGCGGAATCCCGCATCTCGGATGTGGACGTGGCCACGGAGATGACCGAGTTCACCCGCCAGCAGATCCTGACCCAGGCCGCCGTGGCCATGCTGGCCCAGGCCAACTCCCTGCCGAAGATGGCCCTGCAGCTCATCAGCGGCTGATCCTGTCCCGCGACAGCGCGAAAAAAACGCCCCGGGTTCCCGCACCCGGGGCGTTTTTTCCTGCATCTCTGCGCGGCCTTCGTCCGCGGCCTAATCCGCGTCCTGGTCCCCCAACCGCCGCAGGGCCGCCTGGGCCGCGGCCTGCTCCGCCTTCTTCAGGCTGCCGCCCGTGGCCAGGAACTGCGCCCCGTCCGGCAGGCGCAGGGTGACCTCGAAGACCTTCTCGTGCTCCGGCCCCGTGGTGCCGGACAGGGTGTAGTGCGGCCGCTCCTTGTGCAGGCGCTGGGTGATCTCCTGAAGCCGGCTCTTGTAGTCCTTGGGATCGGCGAACTCCGCGTCCTCGGGCCATTTCTCCGCAAACACGCCCAGGATGCAGGTTCGGGCCGCCTCGAACCCGGCGTCCAGGAACACCGCCCCGAACAGGGCCTCCATGCTGTCGGCCAGAAGCGACTCGCGGCCCCGGCCGCCCTGGGCCTCCTCGCCCCGGCCCAGGCGCAGGCAGGCGTCCAGGCTCAGGTCGCGGGCCAGGCGGGCCAGACTCTTCTCCTTGACCAGCTTGGCCCGGATCTTGGTCAGCCGCCCCTCGTCCGCGTCCGGGTAGCGCCGGAAGCACTCCTCGGACACGCAGAGCTCCAGCACCGCGTCCCCCAGGAATTCCAGCCGCTCGTTGTCGGCCGTGGGCTCCTCGCGCTCGTTGGCGTAAGAGCTGTGGGTCACGGCCTCCTGGAGGAGCTTGACTTGCCGGAATCGATGATGGATACGATCCTGAAGTTGTTCGAAAACCTCATCCATTGAGCGCTCCGCCGGGTCGAAATGCATTCCGAAGCCCCTTTGCGGTCCCTGTTCGAACCCCGCACCGTGGTGGTCGTGGGCGCTTCCCGCCACCCCGGCAAGGTCGGGCACACGGTCCTCAAAAATCTCGTCACCTCGGGGTACACGGGGAAAATCCTGCCCGTCAACCCGGCCGGGGGGGAAATCCTCGGCCTGCCCGTCCTGTCCCGCCTGGACGATGCGCCCCAGTCCCCGGACCTGGCCGTGATCTGCCTGCCCCGCGAACAGGCCCGCCCCGCCCTGGAAATCCTGGGCCGCAAGGGCCTGGGCGCGGCCATCGTGGTGGCCTCGGGCTTCAAGGAGACCGGCAAGGACGGCTGGCGCCTGGAGGAGGATCTGGCGGCCACGGCCCGGCAGTTCGGCATCGCCCTGCTGGGGCCCAACTGCCTGGGCCTGATGAACGCGCCATTCGGGCTCAACGCCAGCTTCGCCCGGGCCTGTCCGCCCGCGGGCAGCATCGGCTTCTTCTCCCAGTCCGGCGCGCTCTGCGCGGCCATCCTGGACTGGGCCCTGGGCGAAGACCTGGGCTTCTCCAAGTTCGTGAGCCTGGGCAACAAGGCCGTGCTCTCCGAGGCCCACGTGCTGGAGGCCCTGGGCCAGGACCCGGACACCAGCGTCATCCTGGGCTATTGCGAGAGCGTGGAGAACGGCCGCGACCTGCTCACCGTGGCCCAGCGGGTCACGGCCGAAAAACCCGTGATCATGATCAAGGCCGGGGCCACGCCCGCGGGCGCGCGGGCGGCCTCCAGCCACACCGGCTCCGTAGCCGGCTCGCCCCCGGCCTACGAGGCGGCCTTCCGCCAGGCCGGCATCCTCCAGCCCCGGGACGTGGAGAGCCTCTTCGACCTGGCCCGGGCCTTCTCCACCCAGCCCCTGCCCCAGGGGCCCAACCTGGCCGTGGTCACCAACTCCGGCGGCCCCGGCATCCTGGCCGCGGACGCCTGCGAAAACTCCCGGCTGCACCTGACGCGGCCCAGCCCCGCCACCCTGGAGCGGCTGCGCTCGTTCCTGCCGCCCTTCGCCTCGCTGTACAACCCCATCGACATCATCGGCGACGCCCCGGCCGAACGCTACCGCCAGACCCTGGACGCGGTGCTGGACGACGAGCTGGTGCACGCCGTGCTCGTGCTCCTCTCACCCACGGCCTCGGTACAGATCGAGGACACGGCCCGGGCCGTGGTGGAGGTTTCCGCGGACCGCGGCAAGCCGGTCTTCGCCTGCTTCATGGGCGGACTGCGCATCGGCCCGGGCCGCGACATCCTGCTGGCGGCGGGCGTGCCCTGCTACGGCTTTCCCGAGCCCGCCATCCGGGCCATGGAGGCCATGTACAACTTCCACACTTGGCAGCACCGCAGCTATCCCGTGGAGGTCTGCTTCCGCCGGGACAAGGGCCGTGCGGAGACCATCCTCCAGGCCGCCCGGGCCACGGGCCTCTCGGATCTCTCCGAGACCCAGGCCATGAGCCTGGCCCTGGCCTACGAGCTGCCCGTGCCCGAGACGAAATTCGCGCGCACCAGCGACGAGGCGGCCAAGATCGCCAAGCGCATCGGCTTCCCCGTGGCCCTCAAGGTGGCCTCGCCGCATCTCGCGCGCAAGGCCGAAGCCGGGGCCGTGGCCCTGGACCTGGCCGACGCCGCGGCCGTGCGCCGGGCCTTCCACGAGCTCACCGCCCACTTGGCCCGCACCCGCGAGGACGTGCACGTCAGCGGCTGCATGGTGCAGGCCATGGCCCCCCGCGGCTCGCGGGCCACGGCCCTCTGGATGCGCCGCGACCAGCAGTTCGGCCCGCTCATGACCTTCGGCCTGGCCGGGCCCTATTCCGAGGTCCTGCGCGACGTGTCCCACCGACTGGCCCCGCTCACCGTGGGCGACGCCCAGGAGATGATCCGCGAGGTGAAGACCTTTCCGCTCCTGCGCGGGGTGCGCGGCCAGAAACCCGTGGCCCTGCGCGCCCTGGAGGACATCCTGCTCACCGTGTCGCAGATCGCCGTGGACTTCCCGGAGATCGCGGAAATCGAACTCAACCCCATCCTGGTCAACGAAGAGGGCGCGGTGGCGGTGGACGTGAAGATCGCCGTCGCCTGACCCCGGGAGAAGCACCATGCCCGGACTCTACATCGGCTCCACCTCCGGCTATTCCGGCAAGAACATGATCATCATGGGCCTGGGCCTGCGCTTCCAGAAGGAGGGGCTCAACGTGGGCTACATGAAGCCCGTGGGCGCCATGCCCCTGGAGAAGGACGGCAAACTCGGGGACGAGGACGCCTTCTTCGTGCAGGACGTGCTGGGCCTGTCCCAGGACCCGGCCCTGGTGACCCCCGTGGTGGTGACCCACGACTTCAAGGTCAAGGCCTTCTCCAGCCATTGCGGCAACCTCCTGGGCGACATCGCCGCGGCCTACAAGAGCCTGAGCCAGAACCGCGACCTGACCCTGGTGGGCGGCTCGGGCTCCATGTACTCGGGCAAGTACTGCTGCACGGACGGCGTGTCCGTGGTCAAGCAGCTGGGCGTCAGGGCCATCCTCATCGACCGCTTCCAGAAGGAGCTCCACTACGACTACCTGGTGGTGCTCAAGGAGGCCCTGGGCGACCTGCTCCTGGGCGTGGTGCTGAACGACATCCCCCCGGCCTTCATGGAGGAGGTGGAAGGGCTCATCGCCCCCTTCCTGAACAGCCGCGGCATCCCGGTCCTGGGCATCATCCCCCGGGACCCGCTCATGGGCGCCATCAAGGTGGCGGACCTGGCCGAGCGCCTGGGCGGCAAGATCATCTCGGCCCACAACAAGGCCGAGCGGGTGGTGGAGAACTTTCTTATCGGCACCATGCAGGTGGAGAACTTCATGACCCACTTCCGCCGCAGCAAGAACTCCGCGGTCATCGTGGGCGGCGACCGCTCGGACGTGCAGCTGGTGGCCCTGGAGGGCGACTGCCCCTGCCTGGTGCTCACCGGCAACCTCTATCCCAACGACATCATCCTGACCCGCTCCGAGGTCCTGGAGACGCCCATCATCATGGTCCGCGAGGACACCTACTCCGTGGCCAAGAAGATGGAGAACATCCTCTCCCGGCACAAGCTGCGCGACGCCATCAAGATCCGCCAGGGCGCGGACCTGGTGGCCCGGCGCCTGGACTTCGCGGCCATCCGCCAGGGGCTCGGAATCTGAACGTCCCATGAAGACCCTGTGCGTCACCCAGGCCCGCCACAACCGCTGGGCCAACGACCGGCTGTACGAGGCAGCCGCGGGCCTCTCCCCGCAGCAGCTGGCCGAGGACCAGGGCGTGGACTTCGGCTCCGTCCTGGGCATCCTGAACCACCTGCTCCTGGCCGACCGCGTCTGGCTCCACCGCTTCACGGGCCAGGGCCAGGCCCCGGCCTCGGTCTCCGGCCTGGCCTACACGGACTTCGCGGCGCTGCGCGAGGCCCGCGAAGCCGAGGACGCCCGAATCATCGCCTTTGCCTATGCCCTGTCCCCGGCCTTCCTGGAGCAGATCCTGGCCTTCAGCACCACCTCGGGCACGGCCTGCGCCGAGCCCGCGACCCTGCTTCTGGCCCATTTCTTCCAGCACCAGGCCCATCACCGCGGCCAGGTGCACGGCCTGCTGCCGCGCTTCGGCCTCACGCCGCCGGACCTGGACCTGCTCCAGTTCCAGCGGGAAACCAGGGCCCACCCGGGCTGAGGCGGCCATGGACCTGTTCAGCCTGGAAAACCTCGTGGCCCTGCTCACCCTCACCGCCCTGGAAGTGGTGCTGGGCATCGACAACATCGTCTTCGTGGTGGTCATCGCGGGCCGCCTGCCCGCGAGCGTGCGCGACACGGCCCGCCGCCTGGGCCTGGGTCTGGCCATGCTCACGCGCATCCTTCTGCTCCTGGGCATCTCCTGGATCATGCGGCTCACCGCGCCGCTCTTCTCGGTCTTCGAGCATGCGGTCTCGGGCCGGGATCTGGTGCTCCTGCTGGGCGGGCTCTTCCTCATCGGCAAGGCCACCCTGGAGATGCACGGCAAGATCGAGGAGCACGCCTCGCCCGAGGAGCCCACGCGCACAGCGGGCTCGCTCCTGGCGGCCGTGGCCCAGATCGCCCTCCTGGACATCGTCTTTTCTCTGGATTCGGTGATCACGGCCGTGGGCATGGCCCAGGACGTGCGCATCATGGTGGCGGCCATCGTCGTGGCCGTGGCCGTCATGCTCTTCTTCTCCGGCCCCGTAGGCCGTTTCGTGAACCGCCATCCCACGGTGCAGATGCTGGCCTTCGCCTTCCTCCTGCTGGTGGGCGTGTTCCTGGTGGCCGAGGGCCTGGGCCGGCACATCGACCGCGGCTACATCTATTTCGCCATGGCCTTCTCGCTCTTTGTGGAACTTCTCAACCTGCGCATCCGGAGCAAGGCATGAAACGCGTCTGCGTGTTCCTGGGTTCCAATCCCGGCACAAAGCCGGTCTATGCCGAGGCGGCCCGGTCCCTGGGCCGCGAGCTGGCCCGTCGCGGCCTGACCACGGTCTATGGCGGGTCCAACGTGGGCCTCATGCGCGAGCTGGCCGACGCGGCGCTGGCCGCAGGCGGCGAGGTCATCGGCGTGATCCCGGAAAGCCTGCGGCGCAAAGAAATCGCCCACCCCGGGCTCACGGACCTGCACGTGGTGGGCTCCATGCACGAACGCAAGGCCATGATGGCCGAACTCTCGGACGCCTTCATCGCCCTGCCCGGCGGCCTGGGCACCCTGGAGGAGCTCTGCGAGATCCTGACCTGGGCCCAGCTCGGCTTCCACAAGAAGCCCTGCGGCCTGCTGGACGTGGAGGGCTACTACGCCCAGCTCAACGCCTTCCTGGACACGGCCGTGGCCCAGGGCTTCGTCATGGCTCCGCACCGCGGCATGCTCCTCTCGGCCGGGCAGCCCGCGGCCCTGCTGGACCTCTTCGCGGGCTACAGCGCGCCCACGGTGAACAAGTGGATCGAAAAGGCCCAGGGGCTCTGAGCCATGAAGCACTTCAAGGTCTTCATCCAGGCCGTGCGCAAGGGCGAGGCGGGCGGGGAAGAGCGCATGTTCAAGTACGACGAGGAGGCCGCTGACGCGGATGCGGCGCGGCGCAAGGCCCAGATCAAGTTCGACCTGGAATGGGCGGCCTCGGGCTGGGAGGCCGAAAGCGCGGGCGTCCTGGAATTCTGATCAGGGAAAACGGAAGAGAAAGCGCGGCAGGCTCCACTGGCCCTCAGGCTGGAAGCGGACCACGGCGTCCAGCAGGCGCTCCAGGTAGTCGCGTTTGTCCGGCGGACCCTCCTTGAGCGGCGCCTCCTCGCTGAGCCCGCAGAGGCCCTGCAGCGCGGCCAGGGCCTCCTCCTCCCCGCCCAGGCGGTCCACCAGTCCGGCGTCCAGGGCCTGGCGTCCGGTGAGGGCGCGGCCGTCGGCCAGGGCCTGCACCGCGTCGCGGGTCATGTGCCGGGACTCGGCCACGTCGCCCACGAACTGTTCGTGCAGGTCCATGATCAGGCCCATGATCTGGGCGCGCTGCTCCGGGGTGAGCGTCTTGAACGGCGAGCCCGCGCCCTTGTTCTTGCCGCTGGCCAGGAGCTCCTGGCGGATGCCCCACTTCTCCATGAGCTGCTGCACGTCCAGGTACTCCACGAGCACGCCGATGCTGGCCGTGAGCGAGCCGGGATTGGCCACGATGAGTGTGGAGGGCGCGGCCGCGTAGTAGCCGCCCGAGGCGGCCACCGAGCCGAAGGAGGAGACCACGGGCTTAGCCTTGGCCAGCTCACGCACGGCCTGGAAGATCTCCTGCGAGGGGCCGATGGCCCCGCCCGGGGAGTCCACGCGCAGGAGCACGCCCTTGACCGAGTCGTCCTGGCGCAGCTCCTTGAGCCAGTCCACCACGGCCCTGGACTCCAGGATGATCCCGCTCAGGCGGCAGACGCCCAGGCCGGGCTGGGACAGGGGCTTGATCTTCTTGCCCGCCAAACGAGAAGCGGCCATGGCC
>JAWRKD010000089.1:0-9779 GCA_040307135.1 Desulfovibrionaceae bacterium | reverse complement strand
GCCGGTCACCTTGGACAGGATGCGCACCATGGGGGCGATGCCGTTCTTCTTGTAGTAGTCCTGCAGGAATTCGATGACCTTCTTGTGGCCGTCGGAAAGTTCCTTGATGCCCTCGGACTCCTTGACGTACTCCACCCACTCAGGGTTCCAGTCGTCGAAGCGCTGCAGGAAGCCGTCCTCGTCCACCTCGAATTTCTTGCCCTTGAATTCCACAACAGCCATTGGATTCCTCCTCGCGATGTGTTGACACGATGGCGGCCGCGACGGGGGGACGGAACAGGGCTCCGCCTGTCGGGGCACGAGAGTCGCATTTACTTGGACAGGGGAAAAATGGCAAGGGAAAAGTGCCGGCCCTTGGCTTCCCGGCATTCCGGCACGTTCCGCTTTATTTTTGCCGGGCGCGCTGTTAGGTTCCCTGCCTGGGGGCGGTTGCCCGCCCCGCGACCGCCATGAGCACACACCCCGTCCTGCCCCAGCCCGGTGGCGTCCTGGGCCACCTGATCCCGCCCCTGGCCGCGCCGCCCATCCGGCCCGGCGAGGGGGCCTGGCCCGTGCCGGACGAGGCCGCCTGCCGCGAACTCTGGGACCGCTACGACATGCTCCCGAACATCCGGGCGCACAGCCTGCTGGTGGCCCGGGTGGCGGGCTTCGTGGCCGACCGCGGCCGGGAAAGGGGTTTCGCCGTGGACCCTGCCCTGGTGCGCGCCTCGGCCCTGCTGCACGACCTGGCCAAGACCTACACCATCCGTTTCGGCGGCAACCACAGCCAGATCGGGGCCTCCTGGGCCATGGAGCACACCGGCAACCCGCGCATCGCCCAGGGCGTCATGCACCACGTGTTCTGGCCCTTCGAGGCCGATGTGGAGCGGGATTTCGCGCCGCTCTGCGTGCTCTATGGCGACAAGCGCGTGGCCCACGACCGGCTGGTGTCCATGGAGGACCGCTTCCGGGACCTGCTCGAGCGCTACGGCGCCAGCGAGGCCATCCGCGCCCGCATCGAGGCCACCCACGAGCAGGGGCGGCGCATCGAACAGCTTTTCAGCCAGGCCCTGGAGGTGGATCTCTCATGCGCGTCCTTTTGATCGCGGGCGGCTGGTCCAGCGAGCGCGAGGTCTCCCTGTCCGGGGCCCGCAAGATCGAGACGGCCCTCAAGGAACTGGGCCATTCCGTGACCTTCCTGGACCCCTCCCTGCGCTTCCGGGAGCTTCTGGACGAGGCCCGCAGCCACGACTTCGCCTTCCTGAACCTGCACGGCGCGCCGGGTGAGGACGGCCTGATCCAGGCCCTGCTCGACACCGCGGGCTGCCCCTACCAGGGCTCGGGTCCGGCGGGCTCTTTCCTGGCCCTGAACAAGGCCGCGGCCAAGGAGGTCTTCCGCGCCGTGGGCCTGCCCACCCCGGACTGGGCCCTGGTCTGCGACCGGGGCGACCTCGCGCGGGTCCGGGAACTGCCCCTGCCGCTCTTCGTCAAGCCCAATTCCGGCGGCTCCAGCCTGGGTATGAGCCTGGTGCGCGAGCCCGACCGTCTGGGCCCGGCCCTGGACCTGGTCTTCGGCATGAACGACGTGGCCCTGGCCGAATGCGGGGTGCAGGGCGCGGAGCTGACCTGCGGCATCCTGGGGGAGCGCGCCCTGCCGCTCATCATGATCCGGCCCAAGCCCGGCGCGGCCTTCTTCGACTACGAAAACAAGTACGCCGCGGACGGGGCCGAGGAGATCTGTCCCGCGCCCGTGCCCGCGGACCTGGCCGCCCGGGTCCAGGACCTGGCCCTGCGCGCCCACAAGGCCCTGGGCCTGTCCGGCTACAGCCGTGGCGACTTCATCTGGGACGGCCGCGAGGCCTTTCTCCTGGAGATGAACACCCTGCCAGGCATGACCCCCACCAGCTTGGTGCCCCGGGCCGCGGCCGCCGTGGGCCTGGACTTCCCGGCCCTCGTGGCGGAGCTCATCCGGCTCGGCCTGGAGGAGCGCGGCGGCCGGGACCGGGCATGAGGCCCGCGCTGACATGAGCGGTCTGCTGGAGTCGGCCTACGGCCTGGCCTGGCGGCTGGCCATTCCCCTGCTTTCCCGCCACCGCCGCCTGCGCGAGGGCCTGGACGAGCGCACGCTCAAGAGCGGGCCGCCGGACAAGGCCCGGGTCTGGATCCAGGCCGCCTCGGGCGGCGAGGCCTTCCTGGCCTGGGAGGTGCTGCGCTGCCTGAAGCCCCCGGCCGGCGGCGAGCTCTCCGTGCTCTGCACCACGAACACCAGCCAGGGCCTGGGCGTGCTGCGCCAGGCCGCGGCCTCGCCGGACCTGGACCCCGGGCTGCGGGTGCGCACGCGCTATTTCCCCTTCGACGCGCCCGGGCTCATGGGGCGGGCCGTGGCCGCGGCCTCGCCCGAGGTGGCCGTGCTCCTGGAGAGCGAGCTCTGGCCAGGGTTCCTGGCAGCCTGCCGCCGCCACGGGACGCGCGTGCTCCTGGCCAACGGCCGCATGACCGCCAAGAGCCTGGCCGGGTACCGCCGGTTTCCCGGGTCCTCGCGCCTGCTGGCCCCGGATTTCGTCCTGGCCATGTCGCCGGAGGACGCCCGGCGCTTCGAGGCGCTCTTCGGCCGCCAGCGCGTGGGGCTCATGCCCAACATCAAGTTCGACCGCCTGTCCCGCAGCTCGGCGCCCAGCGGAGACAATCCCCTGATCGGGCTCATGGCCCCGGACACGGATTTCGTGGTCCTGGGTTCGGTGCGCCGCGAGGAGGAGGGGCAGGCGGCCGCAATCCTGGCCGGACTCCTGGAGCGCGCCCCGCGCACCGTGGCCGGGCTCTTCCCCCGGCACATGGAGCGGGTGGAGCCCTGGCTCAAGCGGCTGACCCGGGCCGGGCTGCCCTGCGTGCGGCGCTCCAGCCTGAACGCCCCGGCCGCGCCGGGCACGGTGGTGCTCTGGGACGTGTTCGGCGAGCTGGGGCGGGCCTACGGCCTGGCCCGGGCGGCCTTCGTGGGCGGCAGCCTCGCGCCCCTGGGCGGCCAGAACTTCCTGGAGCCCCTGGGCCTGGGCACGCCCACGGTCATCGGCCCGCACTGGGAGAACTTCGCCTGGGTGGGCCGGGCCGTGCTGGATCTGGACGCCCTGCGCGAGGCCCGGGACGTTTCCGGGGTCCTGGAGGCGCTGCTGGCCTTCCTGGGCCGCCCCTTGCACCGGGAAGCCGTGCGCCGCGCGGTCCTGGACTATGCCGCGGGCCGGACCGGCGGGTCTGCGGCGGTCTGCGGCCGTATTGCCCAATGGCTGGAGAACACGTAGAGAGAACCCGGTACGACCATGAAGACCCTCCCCCCGTGCTACGGCGTCATCCCGGCGCGCTACGGCTCCTCCCGTTTTCCGGGCAAGCCCCTGGCCGACATCCTGGGCCGTCCCATGTTCTGGCACGTGCACCGGCGGGCCAGCCGCTGCCCGGAGCTCCGCCAGGTGGTCCTGGCCACGGATGACGAGCGCATCCGCAAGGCCGCCCAGGACCTGGACGTGCCCGTGCTCATGACCCGGCCGGACCACGCCAGCGGCACGGACCGCGTGCTGGAGGCGGCCCGGCTCCTGGCCGTGCCCGAGGAGGCCGTGGTGGTGAACATCCAGGGCGACGAGCCGGCCCTGGACCCGGCCATGCTCTCCCAGGTGCTTTCGCCCTTCAAGGACCCGGATGTCCAGGCCGCGACCCTGGCCCGGGACATGGACCCCGCCGAGGCCGCCGGTCCGGACCGGGTCAAGGTGGTGCTGGACAGGAAGGGCAATGCGCTTTATTTCTCCCGTGCGGCCATCCCCTGGGGCGAGGGCCGGCACCTCCTGCACATCGGGCTCTACGCCTTCCGCATGAAGACGCTGGCCCGCTTCGCCGCCCTGCCGCCGGCCCCCCTGGAAACCCGCGAAAAGCTGGAACAGCTGCGGCTTCTGGAAAACGGCATTCCCCTGCGCGTGGTGCGGACCGACTGCGTCTGCCACGCCGTGGACCGCCCCGAGGACCTGGAGCTCGTGCGCAACATCCTCATGGAGCAGAATCAATGAAAGCCGTCCTGACCCTGGAAGACGGGGCCCGCTTCGAGGGCGCCACCTTCACCGGCCCCGGCTCGGCCGAGGGCGAGGTCATCTTCAATACCGGCATGACCGGATACCAGGAGATCCTCACCGACCCCTCCTACGTGGGCCAGATGGTCTGCATGACCTACCCGCTCATCGGCAACTACGGGGTCAGCCCCGAGGACGTGGAGTCCGCCAAGGTCCAGTGCGAGGCCTTCATCGTCAAGGAATGCTGCAAGCGCCCGAGCAACTGGCGCGCGGCCATGTCCCTGCCCGCGTACCTGGAGCAGGCCGGGATCATGGGCATCGAGGGCATCGACACCCGCGCCCTCACCCGGCACCTGCGCCTGCACGGGGCCCAGCGCGGCTACATCACCACCGAGGCGCTCTCGCCCGAGGAGATGGTGGCCAGGGCCAGGGCCATTCCTTCCATGGAAGGGCTCAACCTGGCCGACCGGGTCACCTGCGGGGCGGCCTACACCTGGGACGGCACGGCCCCCAAGCCCGTGGACACGGACGGGGGCTACGACTGGCCCGGCAAGGGCCCGCGCCTGGTGGTCTATGACTTCGGCATCAAGTGGAACATCCTGCGCCTGCTGGCTGCCCAGGGCTTCGACCTGGTGGTGGTGCCCTCCTGCTTCAGCGCGGCCCAGGTGCGGGCGCTCGAGCCCGACGCCGTGTTCCTGTCCAACGGCCCCGGCGACCCGGCGGCCGTGACCACGGCCGTGGAGGCCGCCCGCGATCTGACCAGGGATTATCCCGTGGCGGGCATCTGCCTGGGCCACCAGCTCCTGGGCCTGGCCCTGGGCGGGACCACCTTCAAGCTCAAGTTCGGCCACCACGGCTGCAACCATCCCGTGCTCGACCTGGAGACCGGCAAGATCGAGATATCCTCCCAGAACCACGGCTTCTGCGTGGACCTCTCGGGCCTGGACTTCCTCAAGGAAACCCACCGCAACCTGAACGACGGGACCCTGGAGGGCTTCGCCCACCGCGACAAGCCCATCCTGGCCATCCAGTATCATCCGGAGGCCGCGCCGGGTCCGCACGACAGCCAGTATTTCATGTCCCGCTTCCGGGACATGGTGCGCCAGAGCACCGGCAAATAGGGAGCGCTGCCAGAAGGGGGGAGCGATGTCCACGGAACTCATCAAGGCCAGGCAAAGGCTGACCACGGTCCGCACGCTGCTCAAGCAGGGCAAGAGCATGCCCGCGGTGCAGGCCGTGCACGATGCGCTCATCCTCATCCTCAAGTCCTCGCTCATGAAGAGCGAGAAGGACGAGTTCTCCCGCCAGATCGCGGACGCGGTGAACGCGCTCAACGCCGATCCCGGCCTGCGCAAGATCTATCCCCTGGTCATCCAGTACGCCCCGGGCGAGGAGAAGGCGCTCCTCGACTCCATCTACGAGCTGCTGCAGGAGATGCAGAATCTGGTCACCGAGGACGCCCAGAAGGACCTGGCCGAGTTGGAGAAGCGCAAGGCCGCCCTGCTGACCCAGGCCCAGGGCCTGCTGGACGCGGGCAGGTTCGAGGAGGCCAAGGCCCTCTTCAATCAGCTGGTGGCCGAGTTCCCTTCGGACACGGACCTCAAGGCCGACATCGCGGACCGTTTTCTCAAGGTGGGCCGCTACCAGGACGCCCTGGGCTACCTGGAGGAGGCCCTGCGCCACGACCCCAACGCCATCCACCTCTACAACCGCATCGGCATCGTGCTGCGCAAGATGCAGGACTTCGCCACGGCCGAGCGGTACTACCTCAAGGCCCTGGAGATCACCCGCCAGGACGAGTATCTCTATTTCAACATCGGCCGCCTCTACATCGACTGGAAGAAGTGGGCCAAGGTGGAAGAGGCCGCGAAGAAGGCCCTGGAAGTGAATCCCCAGTTCGCCGAGGCCGAGAAGATGCGGGCCTTCGCCCGCAAGATGATGGGGAAGTGAACCGGGACCCCGGCCCGGTCCGCACCGGCCTGCTGGTCATCGGCGCGGGCCTCGCGGGACTGCGCGCAGCCCTGGCCGCCCGCCGGACCGCCCCGGACCTGCCCCTGATCCTGGCCTGCCCCCGGCCCGGTCCCTCGGGCTCCTCTTTCGCCAACCGCAACAACGCCCTGGGCATGCAGGCCCCGGACCCCGGGGACCTCTCCTTTGACGCCGAGGTCCTGGCCCTGGCCGCGCCCGGATTCGCGGACCCCGGCCTGGCCGCCCTGCTGCGGCAGGAGGCCGCGGCCCGTCTGGCCGAACTCGCGGCCTGGGGCCTGGACTTCGACCGCGGGCCAGACGGCGCCCTGGCCCGTGTGCCGGGCTGTTTCAGCGCTGCGCCCCGGGCCGTGGTCTTCCGCGACCTGGGCCGGGCCTTCGAGCGCCTGCGCGCCGAAGCCCTGGCCGCAGGCGTGGAGTTCCGGCAGGGCCTGGAGGCCAGGCTGCTGCTCCTGGAACAGGGCAGGGCGGCCGGAGCCCTGTTCCGGGCCGCGGACGGGAGCGCGCAGGCCGTGCTGGCCCGGGCCGTGGTCCTGGCCGCGGGCGGACCGGCCCCGCTCTTCGCCCGCCGCATGGACGGGCCGGGCAACACGGGCCTGTCTTACGGCCTCCTGGACGCGGCCGGAGCGCGGCTGGAAAACTCCGGTTTTCTCCAGTTCTTCTGGAACGACGCCCGCAGCGGGCGGTTCGTGTCACCGGCCGCGGTGCTGGGGCCGGGCAGCGTGCTCCACGGGCCGGACCAGGACCTGCGCCTGGACGCGGGGCACCCGGCCCTGGCCCTGGTCCCGAGTCGGGCCGGACACTGTCCGGCCGGGTACGGCCTGGACGACGCGGCCCTGGACGAACTGTTGCTGGCCCAGCGCGGGCCGGACGGGACCGTGCGGCTGACCACGGCCCTGGGACAGGAATTTCGCCTGGAATGCTGCGCCCATGCCGGCAACGGCGGGGCCGTGGTGGACCGGCACGGCCAGACGAGCGTGGCGGGCCTGTTCGCCTGCGGCGAGTGCGCCACGGGCATGCACGGGGCCAACCGGCTTGGCGGAGGCATGGTCCTGGCCAGCCAGGTCTTCGGGGCCCGGGCCGGGGCCGGCGCGGCGCGCTGGGCCGCGGGCCGCGACGAACCCGGAGGCCTGGACATCCCGCCCCTGCCGCGGCCCGAATCCCCGGACTTCATGGCGTGCATCCGTGCGGGCATGGAGCGCCATTGCCTGTTCGGGCCGCGGCCCGGGCTGGCGGCGTTCGTTGCGGAGCTGGAGGAGGGCTCCAAGGCGTCGATGCTGGCCCGCTCGGCCCTGGCGGTGGCCCGGGATCTGCTGCGGCGGACCTGAAAAAAACGGCGGCCCGGGAGTCCCAGGCCGCCGCTCTGTCCGGTCCGCGGTCGGGCTAGGCCGCGGCCTGCGCCTGGATGAGGGCCAGGGCCCGCTGGGCCAGGTGGGTGATCTCGGGCTTGGAGATCTGGTCGTCCGCGCCCACGGATTCACCCTTGTGCCGGAGTTTGTCCGTGATGAGCGAGGAGAAGAGGATCACCGGCAGCTGGCGCAGCACCGGGTCGTCCTTGATGCGCTTGGTCAGGTTGTGGCCGTCCATGGCGGGCATCTCGATGTCCGAGACCACCACCTGCACGAATTCCGAGAGCGGGCGGCTTTCGGATTCGGCCTTGGCCTTGATCTCCTGGAGCCGGTCCCAGCATTCCTTGCCGTTGGTGCAGCTCTCCACCTGGAAATTGGCCTTGGACAGGAGGTCCTTCATCATCTCGCGGATCATGGAGGAGTCGTCGGCGATGAGGGCCTTGAAATGCTCGCCCGAGTCCCAGTCCACGTTGTCGTCCAGGCGCAGGGCCAGGCTCGGGTTGAGTTCGGCCACGATCTTCTCCAGGTCCAGGATGAAGACGATGCGGCCTTCGAGCTTGACCACGCCGGTGATGGAGTTGGAGGAGAGCGCCGCCACGTAACGGTTGGGGGCTTCCACCTCCTCCCAGCTGATGCGGTGGATGCGGGTCACGCCCGAGACCAGGAAGGCCGAGGTGACCTTGTTGAACTCGGTGACGATGACCTTGGGCGGCTCGTTCTCCACGCGCTTCTTGCCGAGCCACATGGCCAGGTCCACCAGGGGGATGACCTTGGAGCGCAGGTTGAAGGCCCCGAGCACCGAGGGATGGGAGACTTCAGGCATCTCGGTGATTTTCGGCTTCTGCATGATCTCCAGGACCTTGGCCACGTTCACGCCGTAGTAGCCCTTGTAGGGGCTGCCCTCGCCGCCCTTGGCCGGTTCCTCGATGTAGAACTCCACGACTTCGAGTTCGTTGGTCCCGGCTTCCAGGAGGATGTTGGTGGTCTTGACCATGGCCGAAGTCTCCGGTTGGGGGTGTCAGATTCTGCCCATATCGGTCAGGTTATGCCTCGGCATAAGGGTCCGTCAATGAGAAAGCCGTGTCATCTCCGGGCTGTGCATCGGCGGGTTCCAGATGCTCAATGGCCGCGGCGGTTTCTTCCAGGGCTTCCCAGGTAAGGCAGGTGAGCAATCGCGTGCGCAGGGCCCGCACGTCGCGCAGGCCGCGGGCGTAGCGCGGGATGAGCGAGCGGACCTTGCGGAAGGAGCGCGGGGAGCCGTCGAACTCCCGGGTCAGGCGGATGTGCTCGCGCACCACCTGGGCCAGGAAGGCGCCGTCGGCCGGGGGCAGAGGCTCGCCCCGGCGCAGGCCCAGGTAGCGGGCGAAGACCGAGGGGTCGTGCAGGGCTCCCCGGGCGAACATGAGCCCAGCCACCCCGGTTTCGGCCATGCAGCGCATGGCGTCCTCGGCGCTGAACAGGTCGCCGCTGGCGATGACCGGCAGGCTTACGGCCCGGGCCAGGGCCGCCAGCCGGTCCCAGTGGGCCTGGCCGGAAAACATCTGGCGGGCGTAGCGCGGGTGCAGGGTGATCCAGCCCACGCCCAGGTCCTCCAGCCGCCGGGCCAGGTCCAGGAAGACCTCCTCGCCCATCTGGAAGCCCAGGCGGATCTTCACGCCCACGGCTCCGGGGCCGGCGGCCCGGACCATGGCCCGGGCCACGGCCAAAAGCGTTTCGGGCCGCTGGAGCAGGGCGGCTCCGCTGCCGGACTTGAGCACCTTGCGTACCGGGCAGCCGGAGTTCAGGTCGAACCAGCGGAAGCCCCGGGCCAGGAGGCCGTCCATGACCGGGGCGAAGACCTCGGGCTCGGAGCCGAAGAGCTGGACCACAAGGGGGGCGTCCTCGGGGTGGGTGGCCAGGATGCGTTCCGTACCGCCCCCGCCATGGAACAGGCCCTTGGCGCTGACCATTTCGGTGCAGGCCGCGGCCGCGCCCCGGCGACGGCAGAGGATGCGGAATGGCAGGTCCGAGTATCCGGCCAGGGGGGCCAGCCAGGGGGCGTCCGGGGAAATGGGCGGGGTGCGCATGGAGGGGCACATACGCATCGCCGGGCCGGGCGTCAAAGAAAAAAAAGCGGTTTTTTGGGCCGGGCAGGGGAATGGCCCTTGACAGGAGGCCGTCCGTCTAGGTAAAGGGTGCGGCTCCCTGACGCAAGCCGGGGAGTGCGGCCGGAGGGGAAGGGCCAGGAAAAATCCTTGCTTTTGAACGGGCAAGGGCGTATATCCCTTCGTTCGCGCGTGCTGGCGTAGCTCAACTGGCAGAGCAACGGATTTGTAATCCGTAGGTTGCGGGTTCAAGTCCCATCGCCAGCTCCATGTGGTGGGGTTCCCGAGTGGCCAAAGGGAACAGACTGTAAATCTGTCGTCGTATGACTTCGGTG
>JAWRKD010000088.1:0-5328 GCA_040307135.1 Desulfovibrionaceae bacterium | reverse complement strand
CCAGGAACCCGCGCCGCCCAGGGAGGAGGGAGTGGACCGACCATAGCACGGCCGCTTCCGGCCGAACAGGTCCGGAGCGGGAAAAAGGGGGGAAAATAAAACTCTACCGCAACGGTGTGGATTATTGCCGACCAGGGGTCCCGGCCAGCATGTCCCAGATGCGGGCCATTTCCCGGCCCAGGCCCTGGGGGTCCAGCTCGGCCACGCTCTTGCCCGCCAGCTGGGCCTGCACGAAGCGCGGGTCCAGGGGCAGCTCGGCGTACAGCGGCAGGCCCTTGAGGCGGCAGTGTTCGCGCACCCGGCCGGCCAGGCCCGGGCTCACGTCGCGCTTGTTCAGGAGCACGCCCGCCGGGATGCGGAAATGGGCCAGCAGCTCCGCCACCCGGTCCAGGTCGTGCAGGGCCGAGAGCGTGGGCTCGGCCACGATGAGGGCCGCGTCCGCGCCGGTGAGCGAGGCGATGACCGGGCAGCCGATGCCCGGCGAGCCGTCCACCAGCACGAAGTCCAGGCCGCGCTCCTTGGCCAGGCGCTCGGACTCGGCGCGCACCAGGCTCACCAGGCGGCCCGAGTTCTCGGCCCCGATGTCCAGGGCCGCGTGGACCATGGGGCCGCAGCGGGTCTCGGACTCGTACCACTCCCCGCAGCGCCGGGGGGCGAGCGTCACGGCCCCGGCCGGGCAGACGAAGGCGCAGGCCCCGCAGCCCTCGCAGTGGCCGGGCCGCACCTGGAAGTCCTCGGAGACGGCCCCGAAGCGGCAGGCCTCCGCGCAGGCCCCGCAGCGGGCGCAGAGGTCCGGGTCGATGGCCGCCAGGACCCCGCTTTCAAAGGAATGGGTGGCGCGCACCTTGGGGGCCAGCACCAGGTGCAGGTCGGCCGCGTCCACGTCGCAGTCGGCCAGGACCACGCGGCCGGAGGCGGCCCAGGCCAGCCCGGCGGTGATGCTCGTCTTGCCCGTGCCGCCCTTGCCGCTGATGACCACAATCTGTTTCACGGGGTCACCTCCGCGGCGCGGGCGCGCACGGCGTTCCAGAGATCGCCGTAGGCCTGCCGCATCTCGTCCGAGGCCTCCACCAGGAGCCGGCCCTCGGCGCAATAGCTGGCGGCCTCCAGGCTGTAGGGCAGCCGCCCCAGAATGGGCACGCCCTCGGTCTCCAGAAAACGTTCCACCCGGTCGTCGCCCATGCCCGCGCGGTTGATGACCGCGGCCAGGGGCAGGCCCAGGATCCGGCCCAGGCGCACGGCCAGGGACAGGTCGTGCAGGCCGAAGGCCGTGGGCTCGGCCACCAGGATCACGAGATCGGCTTCGTCCATGGCCGCGATGGCCGGGCAGGCCGTGCCCGGCGGGCAGTCCCAGATCTGGAAACCCTCGGCTTGGGCCGCCTGTTTCACGGCCTTGATGAGCGGGGTGGCCATGGCCTCGCCCACGCGCAGGACCCCGCCGTAGAAGCGCAGGCCCCCCCGGGTTCCGGCGCGCACCCGGCCCAGCAGGCGGCGGCCGTCGTTCACGGCCTTGGCCGGGCAGGCCAGGGAGCAGAGACCGCAGCCGTGGCAGAGCTCGGGAAACACGAGCACCTCTCCGGCCATCCAGAGCAGGGCCTTGAAGCGGCAGAGCTCGATGCAGCGGCGGCAGGACTCGCCCAGGCAGGCGGCCTGGTCGATTTCAGGCACAGGCAGAAATTCGTCGCGCTCCTCGGACCATTGGGGAGCGAGAAAGAGGTGGGCGTTGGGCTCCTCCACGTCGCAGTCGGCCAGGGCCGGGGTCAGGCCCCGGGAGGCCAAGAGGGCGGCCAGGTTCACGGCCACGGTGGTCTTGCCCGTGCCGCCCTTGCCCGAGGCGATGGCCAGTTTCATGGATGCGTCCTGAAGGGTTTGCGGATCATTGTGGTTGGTTGTGGGACAGCGGCGGGGCAGCCCTGGGGGGCGCATCGCGACCCGCCGCCGTCCTGGTGAGGGAGCCCGTTTGCCGCGCTCAACGGCTCCGCAGCTGCTCCTTGAGGTCCGCGATCTCGCGCTCCAGGGCCTCGATGCGGTCCTGGCTCGGGTCCCGGTCCGCGGGGGCGGTGGTGCGGGGGAAGCGTCCGAAGCGGAAGAATCCGCCGGGCCGCGCCGTGCCGCCCAGGCCGAAGCCGAAGGCCCGGCGCAGTCCGCGGCCCAGCCGGGCGCAGAAGCCGTAGCCCGCTCCCGGGCCGGCCGGTCCGAAGCCGCCCGCGCCGAGGCCGCGGCCCTGTCCTCTTCCGTATCCGCTCTGTCCCGCGTTGCAGCGGCCGAAGCCGCCGCCGCTCATGGGACCCTGGCCCAGGGGGCCGGTGCCGTCTCCATAGGGCATATGTTCCTCCCGGCCGCGTTCGAGCGGCCTTGCCCGGGAAAAGCATTTCCCGTGCCGAGGGAAAAACTTCCGCTATTCCGGGGGGGTTGCCTTTTTGGCCCGCGCTGTTATGAAGGATGTGGGCGTGTTTTTCGCCCAAAATCAAGAGGTGGGCGCGTTTTTCGCCCACAGGAGGCGGCCATGGCCATACCTCGCGACATCCCTTGCGAATCCATCATGGAATCCCTGGCCGACGGGGTCTTCACCGTGGACCTGGACTGGAACATCACCTTCTTCAACCGCGCCGCGGCCCGGGTCACGGGCGTGCCCCAGGAGGAGGCCGTGGGCCGCAAGTGCTGGGAGGTCCTGCGCTCCAGCGTGTGCGACGGGGCCTGCGTGCTGAAGTCCTGCCTGGAGTCGGACCAGGCCCGTTCCAACCGCGCGCTCTACTTCGTGCGCGCCGACGGGAGCAAGGTGCCGGTGAGCATCAGCGCCGCGCCCCTCAAGGACCGGCGCGGCCGGGTCATCGGCGGGGTGGAGACCTTCCGCGACCTTTCGGCCGTGCAGCTCCTGAAAAAGAAGCTGGACGGCCGCTACAGCCTGGAGGACATCCACGGCCGCAGCCCGGCCCTGGCCCGCATCCTGGAGATCCTGCCGCAGATCGCGGCCAGCGGGGCCAGCGTGCTCCTTTCGGGCGAGTCCGGCACGGGCAAGGAGCTCTTCGCCCGCGCCCTGCACTCCCTGAGCCCGCGGGCCAAGGGGCCGTTCGTGGCCGTGAACTGCGGGGCCCTGCCCGAAAACCTCCTGGAGTCCGAGCTGTTCGGCTACAAGGCCGGGGCCTTCACCGACGCCAAGAAGGACAAGCCCGGCCGCTTCCAGGCGGCCCACGGCGGCACGCTCTTCCTGGACGAGATCGGGGACCTGCCCCTGGGCCTCCAGGTGAAGCTGTTGCGCGCGCTCCAGGAGCGGGCCGTGGAGCCCCTGGGCGCCACGAAGAGCGTGCCCGTGGACGTGCGCATCATCGCGGCCAGCAACCGCGACCTGGAGGACATGGTGGGCCGGGGCCGCTTCCGCCAGGACCTCTTCTACCGCCTGAACGTGGCCCGGCTGGTGCTGCCGCCCCTGCGCGAGCGGCGCGAGGACATCCCGCTCCTGGCCGAGCTTTTCGTCTCGCGCCAGAACCTGCTCCAGGGCAAGGACGTGGACGGCGTGGACCCCGAGGTCCTGCGCATCCTCATGAGCCACCCCTTTCCGGGCAACGTGCGCGAGCTCCAGAACATCATCGAGTACGCCTTCATCCTCTGCCCGGCCGGGCCCATCCGGCCCGCGCACCTGCCCGAGTACATCCGGCCCGTGTCCGGCGAAGGCCGCGCCGCCCCGGCCGGGACGCTGGCCGAGATCAAGCGCCGGGCCGCGCAGGAGGCCCTGGAGCGCCACGGCGGCCGCCGCATGGCCGCCTGCCGCGAGCTGGGCATCTCCAAGGACACCCTGCGCCGCATCCTGTCCCCCGGGGGCGGCGCAGCGGACTGAGTGGGCGCATTTTGCGCCCTATCCGCCCGGGCGTTTTTTTATCCTGTTGATATTCAATATCATTCTGTCTGGCACAGGTCATGCTAGGTCCGGCCATGCTTCTCTGCGTCGCCTGCTACGGGGACCGCCTCGCCTCGCTTCTGGACACGGCCACGGACCTTCGGCTTTTCGAGGTCCAGGGCGGCGAGGTCCTGGAGCGCGGCCGGCTGCCCCAGCCGCTCTCGGCCCTGTCCCTGCCCGCGGACCTGTCCCGGGCCGGGGTGCGGGCCCTGCTCTGCGGCGCGGTCACGGGGCGTCTCCTGCACGCCCTGGAGCGCGCCGGGCTGGACGTGCGGCCCTGGCTGCGCGGCGGACCGCGGGAGGTCCTGGCCGCCTGGCGGGCCGGGGAGCTGGAACGGTATCGCATGCCGGGCTGCGGCCCCGGCGTTTGCGACGGAACCCACCGCCGGACCTGCTGCCGCAAAAGGGGAAATAAGGAATGAAGATCGCCGTAAGCGCCCAGGGCAAGGGGCTGGACAGCCCCCTTGACCCGCGTTTCGGACGCGCCGCCGGATTCGTGGTCGTGGATACGGACACGGGCGCGTGGGACTTCGTGGAGAACGGTCAGAACATGGCCCTGGCCCAGGGCGCGGGGCTCCAGGCCGCGCAGAACGTGGCCGGATCCGGGGCCCGGGCCGTGATCACCGGCCACGTGGGGCCCAAGGCCTTCCTGGCCCTGTCCAGGGGCCGCATCAGCGTGCACCTGGCCGCGGGCGAGATGAGCGTGGCCCGCGCCCTGGAGCTGTACAAGGACGGCAAGCTGCCCGCGGCCGACGGCGCGGACAAGGACGGCCACTGGTAGGAGGAGCCATGCCCATCTATGAGTACGAGTGCCCGGCCTGCGGCCGGGTCTTCGAGGAACTGGCCCTGGGCCAGGACACGCCCGCCTGCCCGGATTGCGGGGCCGCGCCGAAGCGCCTGATGTCGGCCGGCTCGCTGCTCACCGGCAAGGAGCGCGGAGGTCTGCCCGACGCCCGGGGTCACGGCTGCTGCGGGGACCGCCCCAGGGACAAGGGCTGCGTGCCCGGGTCCTGCTGCGGCCGCAACACCGGTTGAGCACGCACAAAGGAGACGACCATGCGATTCGCCATTCCCACGGCGCAGGGCAAGCTCTGCGCCCACTTCGGCCACTGCGAGACCTTCACCATCCTGGACGTGGAGCAGGGCGAGCCCGCCCAGCCCCGCATGCTCCTGCCCCCGCCCCACGAGCCCGGGCTGCTGCCCGGCTGGCTCAAGGAGCGCGGCGTGACCCACGTCATCGCCGGAGGCATGGGCGGCCGCGCCCGCCAGCTCTTCGAGGCCGCCGGGGTGCAGGTCACGGTGGGCGCGCCCGCCGAGGAGCCCGTGTCCCTGGTGCGGGCCTTTCTGGCCGGTTCCCTGGTCACGGGCGCCAACACCTGCGACCACTAGGGCCGCAATGGAACCCGCAATCCTGCGGCCCCCGGGGGGGGGGG
>JAWRKD010000087.1:0-7305 GCA_040307135.1 Desulfovibrionaceae bacterium | reverse complement strand
ACCACGTCCAGGGTGGTCTCCATGCTCTTGGCTTCCTCCACCGTGATGACGCCTTCCTTGCCGACCTTGCTCATGGCCTCGGCGATGATGTTGCCGATGGTGGCGTCGTTGTTGGCGGAGATGGTGCCGACCTGGGCGATTTCCTTCTGGTCGCGGGTGGGCTTGGCGACCTTGGACAGCTCGCCCACGATGGTCTCCACGGCCTTGTCGATGCCGCGCTTGATGGCCATGGGGTTGCGGCCGGCGGCCACGAGCTTGACGCCCTCGGTGAAGATGGCCTGGGCCAGGATGGTGGCGGTGGTGGTGCCGTCGCCGGCCACGTCGGAGGTCTTGGAGGCCACCTCCTTGACCATCTGGGCGCCCATGTTCTCGAACTTGTCCTCGAGTTCGATCTCCTTGGCCACGGTCACGCCGTCCTTGGTGATGACCGGGGAGCCGAAGCTCTTCTCGATGACCACGTTGCGGCCCTTGGGGCCCAGGGTGACCTTCACGGCGTTGGCCAGCTTGTCCAGGCCCTTTTTCAGCTTTTCACGGGCCTTGGCGTCAAAGATGATCTCTCTGGCGGGCATGTCGTCTCTCCTTCTGAATGAATGATGGGAAAATTTAGTTGTCGAACACGGCCAGGATGTCGTCCTCACGCATGATGAGGTGCTCCTCGCCGTCGATCTTGATCTCGTTGCCCGCGTACTTGCTGAAGAGCACAATGTCGCCCTTCTTCACGGACATCTTCACTTCCTTGCCGTCCTCGTCCAACTTGCCGGGACCGGCTGCCACGACCTTGCCCTTCTGGGGCTTTTCCTTGGCCGTGTCGGGGATGATGATGCCCCCGGCGGTCTTCTCCTCCATCTCCAGGCGCTTGACCAGAACGCGGTCGTTGAGCGGTTTGAGCTTCATCCTGACTCCTCCAATTCCTTTTATTTTATTGGATGGGCGGCCGCAGCCGCCGCTGATCCGGCGGGCGCATCGGCCTGCCGGAGAAATTCCAGCCGGAAAATAATCACCAGGGGTCCGGTGTCAACACCAAAACCGCAGTTTTTTTGGCCGGGCTCAGTCCTGCCGCTCCCTGACCCCCAGCCCGGCGGCCGACTTTTCATAGGAATCGTTGCGCAGGATTTCCACTCCGTCCCGGCCGTAGAAGGCCGAAAGTTCGCCCAGGCGGTCCAGGGCCGCCTCGCCGAGCTGGCCGGGCAGCAGCCGCCAGGCCCAGTTGCCCCTGGCCAGGCCCGGGGTGTTCATGCGCGCGGTCTCGTCCAGGCCGAGCAGGTCCTGGGCCGTGACCACGGCCGTGGCCGCCGGGCAGGACTGGACCAGGCGGATGAGGTCCCAGGCCACGCTCTCCTCGTTGGGCTCGCGGCCCAGGTAGCGGGCGAGGTTGGCGCGCTCCGTCGCACCGGCGTCCTGCCGCAGCCAGCCACGGGCCGTGTTGTTGTCGTGGGTGCCCACGTAGGCCACGCTGTTCCGTTCCTGGTTGTGGGGCGCGTCCGGATTGTGGCCCGTGTCACGGCCGAAGCAGAACTGGAGCACGTGCATGCCGGGCAGGCCGAAGGCCTCCTTGAGGGCCACCACGTCCGGGGTGATGACGCCCAAGTCCTCGGCGATGAGCGGGATGTTCCCGCGCAGCTCCCGGAGCCGGGCCAGGAGCTTTTCGCCCGGGGCGAAAACCCATTTGCCGCGCACGGCCGTGGGCTCCTGGGCCGGAATTTCCCAGTAGGCGGCGAAGCCCCGGAAGTGGTCCAGGCGCACTTGGTCGAAGAGCCCGAAGATGTGCTGGAGCCGTCCCAGCCACCAGGAGAAGTCCTGGGCCTCGGCCCTGTCCCAGTCATAGACCGGGTTGCCCCAGCGCTGGCCCGTGGCGCTGAAATAGTCCGGCGGCACCCCGGCCACCACCCGCGGCCCGCCCTCCGCGTCCAGCTTGAAGAGGTCCTGGTTGGCCCAGACGTCGGCCGAGTCGAAGGTCACGTAGATGGGCGCGTCGCCGATGATGCCCACGTTCAGCTCCCTGGCCCGGGCGCGCAGCCGCCCCCACTGACGGAAGAAGCGCTGCTGGCAGAACTTCTCGAACAGGATGTCGCGGGCCAGGTCCGTGCCCCACTGGCGCAGGGCGGCCTCCTCGCGGCGGCGCAGGGCCTCGGGCCAAGCGCTCCAGGCCGCGCCGCCGAAATGGCGCTTGGCGGCCATGAACAGGGCGAAATCATTGAGCCAGGTTCCGTTGTCCCGCTGGAACCCTCCGAACTCCGGGTCGTCCAGAAGCCGCGCCTCGGCCCGCTCGAAGGCCCGCCAGAGCAGGCTGCGGCGGACCCGGGTCACGGTCTGGAAGTCGGCCCGGCCGCTCACAGGCAGCTCGGCCCGCTCCAGGTCCGCCCGCTCCAGCAGGCCGTCCTCGAAGAGGAAGTCCGGGCTCACCAGGAGGCTGTGCCCGGCAAAGGCCGAGTAGGAAGAGTAGGGGGAGTCGCCCAGGCCCGGCTCGGTGGGGCCCAGAGGCAGGACCTGCCAGCGGCGCTGCCCGCCGCGGGCCAGCAGGGCCAGGAAGCGGTGGGCCTCGGGTCCCAGGTCGCCCACGCCGTAGGGCGAGGGCAGGGAGGTCAGGTGCAGGAGCACGCCGCTGTGGCGCTTCATGGGGCTCTCCTTGGTTCTCGGGACGCTTTCGCCAGTATGCCAAGCCCCGGGGGCGGCTGTCCAGGCCGGAAAAGGCCGCGAAATTTTGTCTGGAAACTTTCATGCAACGGTCACGCCCGCGTCACACGCGGATTGCGCCGGGATGCTAGGAACTCCCAACCCGAAAAAAGGGAGGTCCCATGGAGGACGCCAGCACCGCTTCCGTGTTCGAATTGCCCAGCCTGTTCCACGACCCCCTGCGCCGGACCCTGTTTTCCCTGGTCCGCAAGCCCGTGTCCCGCATGCTCCGCCTGAAGACCCTGAACCGCTTCTATTCCGTGGCCGTGAATCCGGACTGCGCCGCCGAGGAGAGCCCGGAGTTCGTGAGCCGGGCCCTGGACACCCTGGGCGTGGTGCGCGGCGTGGATGCAGCCGACCGCGGCCGCATCCCGGCGGAGGGGGCGCTGGTGGTGGTGGCCAATCACCCCTTCGGCGTGGTGGAGGGCCTGGCTCTGCTGGAGCTCCTGCGCTCGGTGCGGCCGGACGTGAAGGTCATGGCCAATTTCGTGCTCGGCATGGTGCCCGAGATCCGCGGGCAGCTCATCAGCGTGGACCCCTTCGGCGCGGCCGGTTCGGCCTCGCGCAGCCTGGCCGGGCTCAAGCAGGCCATCCGCTGGCTGCGCGACGGCCATGTGTTGGCCGTGTTCCCGGCGGGCGAGGTGGCCAGCCTGCGGCTCACCAAGTTCCTGGTGGCCGACCCGGCCTGGAATCCCGGCGTGGCCGGGATCGTGCGCAAGGCTCAGGCCCCGGTGCTGCCGGTCTTTTTCCGCGGCCGCAACAGCAACCTGTTCCAGGCCGCGGGCCTGGTCCACCCCCGCCTGCGCACGGCCATGCTCCCGCGCGAGACCCTCAAGCTGCGCAAGGCCAGGGTGGGCATGGCCGTGGGCCGTCCCATCCCCTTCGAGAAGCTGGCCGGATTCGAGTCCAACGCCGAGATGATCGAGTACCTGCGCTTCCGCACCTACCTGCTCAAGCGCCGGGGCGAGCGCGGCGCGCGCCGCGTGCACGCCGGTCCGGCCCGGCTTAAGCCCCTGGCCCGGGCCGTGCCCCCCGCGGAGCTGGCCCGCGAGATCGCCATGCTGCCGCAGGAGTGCCTGCTGGCCGAGTCCGGGCCGTTCCAGGTCTTTGCCGCCGAGGCCCGGCAGATGCCCCGCGTGCTGGCCGAGATCGGCCGTCTGCGCGAGCTGACCTTCCGCGGCGTGGGCGAGGGCACGGGCCGCTCCGCGGACCTGGACCGTTTCGACAACACCTACACCCACCTGGTGCTCTGGCAGCGCGAGTCCCGCGAGGTGGCCGGAGCCTACCGCTTCGCCCGCACGGACGAGATATTGGCCCGCCACGGCGCGGCCGGGCTCTACACGAGCACGCTCTTCCACTTCCAGCCCGGTCTGGTGGAGCGGCTGTCCCCGGCCCTGGAGCTGGGGCGCTCCTTTGTGAGCCCCTGGCGCCAGAAGAGCTACCAGCCCCTGCTGCTCCTCTGGCGCGGGCTGGCCGCCTGGATCTGCCGCAACCCGCGCTACCGGAGGCTGTTCGGCTGCGTGAGCGTGTCCGGGGAATACGACGCCGTGTCCCGCGAACTCATGGTGGAGTTCCTCTCGCGCCACAGCCTGATCCCCGAGCTTTCGGCCATGGTGCGGGCCAAGAACCCGCCGCTGATCAAGGCCGTGCGCCGTCTGGATGGAAGCTTCCCGGAGCTGGCCTTCCGCAATCCCGAGGACATCGCGGACCTGGTGGAGGACGTGGAGGGCGACCGCGGCCTGCCCGTGCTCCTGCGCCAGTACCTGAAGCTCGGCGGCAAGCTCCTGGCCTTCAACGAGGACCCGGACTTCGGGGACTGCATGGACGGGCTCATCCTGGTGGACCTGGCCCGGACCTGCCCGCGCACCCTGGCCCGCTTCATGGGCGCGGAGGAGGCCCGGGCCTTTCTGGCCGCGCACCGCGACGGCGGCGATTCCACGCCCCGCGCCGCGGCCTGAGCCTCGCTGCGACAAAAAAAGCCCCCGCCCGGCGCGCCGGACGGGGGCTTTCCTATCGGTTGCGGGCGGCTTACGCGCCCAGGGCCCCGGCCGCGGCCGCCAGGATTTCCGGATGGGCCCCGGCGGTGTTGTCGCCGTCGAAGGACTGCACGAGGCCCATGGGCTACCCCTTGACCCGGGCCGTGGCCGTTTCGATGGCGATGGCCGCCACGCCGGTCTGCTCCAGCATCTTCTCGTCGTAGGGGAAGTCGTCGGACCCGGCGTACTTGCGCATGATGAGCCCGAGAACGCGGCGCTTCTCCGCTCCCTCCAGGAAGCGCGGCAGGCCACGGCCCTGCACGCTGCGGAAGCGGTAGCCCCACTGGCAGGCCTTTTCTCCGCGCTTCGCCTCCAGCTCGATTTCCGCGGCAAAGGCCAGGGGCGCGCCCGAGGCCAGGGCCGCGGCCTTGCGGCCCTTGAGCCCGGTGTGCAGATAGAGGGTCCGCTCCTCGCGGGCGAAGTTCACGGCCACGCAGTAGGGGCCGTCGGCGTCCGTCAGGGCCAGGTGGAGCACCTGGGCCTTGTCCAGGATTTCGGCCACCAGGGCCGGGTCGCTGCTCACGCTCTTGCGCATGGGTCCTCCTTGGGGTCTTGCCAAATCCGTCCGGGCGAGGAATAACGCCTCAGGCCCGAAAAGGGAACCGTGTCCCGCACGCCGGGCCGGCAAAGGACGGATCATGCGCGCCTGCGTTCTTCTCTTTCTGGACGCCCCGGAACCGGGGCTTCATTCGGTCCTGCCCGCGGACCTGCGGCGGGCCATGGCCGAGGACATGCTGGACATGCTCCGCTGGAGCGGGGCCGAAGTGGTGGTGAGCTACGCCCCGGAATGGCCCCTGGAGGAGTACACGGCCTGGCTCGGGACGGAGCGGGTCTATTGGGCCCAGAGCGGCCGGGACGCGGGCGCGCGCATGGCCAACGCCCTGCGCCGGGCCCTGACCATCAAGAAGTTCGACAAGGCCCTGCTGGTGCTGCCGGATGCGCCCGCCCTCGACGACGAGGCCGTGCGCCGCGGCCTGGAGGAGCTGGATTGGAAGACCTGCGCCCTGGGCCCGTCCCTGGACGGCGGCTACTACCTGGTGGGCTTCGACCGGGAGGGCTTCCTGCCCGACCTCTTCACTCGGGCCGAGCCGGGCGGCACGGACGTGTTGGCCCGGGCGCGCAACGTGCTGGACATCTACCGCCGCCGGGTGGCGCTCCTGGGCGAGCTGCCCCGGATCACGGACCTGGAGGGCCTGCGGCGGCTGGCCGCGGACCCGCCCCGGCACCTGGCCCGTTCCAGGGCCCTGGCCCGTTTCCGGGCGCTCAATAGTCCAGGATCGTGAGGCGCGGGTCGGTCCCGGCCGGGCGCCTGCGTTTGAAGCGCACCTCGTCGTGGCCCACGCCGTGGCGGAAAGCGAAGTCCCAGACCCCGCCCGAGCCGAAGCCGCTCAATATCTCGGCCTTCATGCCCGCGCGGATGTGGAAGACCACCTCGTCGGCCTTGCTCTGCGTCAGATGCTCCAGCATGGCGGGCACCAGGCCGCAGGCCACCTGGGACAGGTCGTGAAAATCGCTGCCCACTGTTTCCCTCACTTGCCGATGCAGAACCGGCTGAACACGGTTTCCAGGATGTCCGCGGCCGCGATCTCGCCGGTGATCCCGGCCAGGGCCGCGCAGGCTGCGTCCAGGCGCAGGCCCAGCAGGTCGTAGGCCAGGCCCTGGTCCGTTTCGCGGATCAGCTCCAGCAGCTCGGCGCGGGCCGTGGATAGGGCCGCGGCCTGGCGCAGGTTCGGGGCCAGGGCGTCGGCCTCGGGTTCGGGCGCGTTCTCCACGAGCCGCTCGCGAAGCCGCGCGGCCAGCGCCTCCAGGCCCGCGCCGGTCCTGGCCGAGAGCACGGCCACCTCGAAGCGCTGCGCCAGTTCCGCGCCGGGCCAGGGCTCGGCGCGCGGCAGGTCGTCCTTGTTCACCACGGCCAGGGTCCGCGCCGGGTCCAGGGCCTGGAGCGCCTCCCGGTCCTCGTCCGACACGGGCCTGGAGCCGTCCACCAGGAAGAGCACCAGGTCGGCCTGTCCGGCCAGATCCCGGCCGCGTTCGAGCCCGTGGCGCTCCACCGCGTCCCGGGTGCGGCGCAGGCCAGCGGTGTCCACCAGGCGCACGGGCAGACCGTCCAGGTCCAGGGGCTCTTCCAGCCAGTCCCGGGTGGTGCCCGGACTCTCGGCCACGATGGCCCGCTCCCGCCCGGCCAGGGCGTTGAGCAGGCTGGACTTGCCCGCGTTCACCGGGCCGCGCAGCACCACCAGGGCGCCCTCGCGCCAGGCCCTGGTCCGCTCCACCCCGGCCAGGAGCCCGTCCAGGGCGGCCAAGGTCCGGGCCGCCTCGCTGACCAGGCGCCCGGGCGGCAGGCAGTCCACGTCCTCCTCGGGAAAATCCACGGCCAGGCAGAGCTGGGTCTTGAGCTCTTCCAGCCCGGCGCGCAGCTCGGCAACCCGGCGGCCCAGGGCCCCGGAAAGCTTGATCTGGGCCAGGTGCACCGCCGCCCGCGTGGGCGCGGCGATGGTCTCGGCCACGGCCTCGGCCTGGGTCAGGTCCAGCCTGCCGTTGCGCCAGGCCCGGTAGCTGAACTCGCCGCGCCGGGCCGGGCGCGCCCCCAGGGCGC
>JAWRKD010000086.1:0-14922 GCA_040307135.1 Desulfovibrionaceae bacterium | reverse complement strand
GGGCGGGGGGGGGGCCGCGGGTCCGCCGCAATCGACGCTCACCCCTGAGAATGTGGCCCTGGTCTTCGGCGTGCGTTGCGCCCTGGTGCCCGTCGAGGGATCCCTGCATCTTGTGCACCTGCATCAGACCATCACGGAGGTGTCCCATGAAACGTTGGATCGCCGCATGGAGCCTGGTCCTGGTCCTGGCCGCGGCTCCGGCCATGGCCGGGGAGCAGGAAGGTCCCACCGTCCTTGAGGAGATGGTGGTCACCTCCACGCGCACGGAGAAGAAGATCGACGAGGCGCCTTCCAGCGTCACGGTCATCACCCGCGAGGACCTCAAGCTCAACAACTACAAGACCATCGACGAGGCCGTGGAGCGCGAGACCGGCGTGTTCGTGCGCCGCTCCCGCGGCATCGCCGAAACCGTGCCCACCATGACCATGCGCGGGCTCACCGGCGGCGACCGCATCCTGGTGCTCAAGAACGGCGTGCCCATCAACAGCGGCTACGACGGGGCCACGCCCTGGAACAACTTCAACATGGGCAACGTGGAGCGCATCGAGGTGAGCCGCGGCCCGGGCTCCTCGCTCTACGGCGGCAACGCCATGGGCGGCGTGATCAACATCATCACCAGCCTGCCCGAGGACCTGGAGGCCAGCCTCTCGGGCGGCGCGGGTTCCCTGGACTCCTACCGGAGCACCATGCGGGCCGGGGACCACGTGGACGATTTCCGCTTCGGCGGCGGCCTGGAGTACGAGACCACGGGTGGCTATCCCGTGACCCTGGTGGCGCGCACCCCGTCCGCCGGAGCGGGCACGTTGGAGGGCGGCTACGGCGCCCGCGACAAGTACGACGCCTTCAAATGGATCGTGGGCGACAAGGGCGACAACTGGGCCAGCCGCTTCGGCGGGGACCTCACCGCGGCCTACGACACCAGCGAGAAGTCCCGCTGGCGCATGGACGTGACCTACGGCCGCCACAAGTACGGCTACGACGAGCCCAACAGCTACCTCTCCCACGACAAGATGAGCGGCAGCGTGGATATCGGCGCGGGCCGCCGGGTCACGGTGAGCCCCAACAACTTCGTCTATTACAGCGGCATCGGCCAGGAGGACGTGACCACCACGGCCCTGAGCCTGGACGACCGCACCGGCGACACCGCGGTCAAGGCCTCCATGGGCTACCAGTACAAGGAGAAGTGGTACACCCTGGCCGGCTCCAGCGGCAACTACGACACCGCGCCTGGCACCATCGCGGAATACACGGTGCATTCGCCGTCCCTGGACCTCCAACTGGACACGCCGCTCTCCCGCGACCACCTGCTCACCTGGGGCTTCTCCACCAGGAGCGACTTCTACGACTCCGACACCTACAACATGACCTTCTACCGGGACGAGCACAGCAAAACCAACAAGATCCGCCTGTCCGAGGGCAACGATCTGCTCATGGCGGGCTACGCCCAGGACGAGTGGAAGGCCACGCCCATCCTGACCCTGTACGGCGGCCTGCGCCTGGACGGCTGGTATTCCTTCGGCGGCCGCTCCGGCAGCGTGGGCAGCGTGGAGAGCTTTGTGAAGCCCGTGGACTGGGCCCTGAGCCCGCGCTTGGCCGCGGTGCTCAACCCCCTGGAGGACACCTACCTCAAGACCTCCCTCTCGCGCGGCTTCCGGCCCCCGAACATCTATGAACTCTATTCCCAGTGGACCAGCGGAACCACCACCTACCTGGCCAACCCCAACCTCAAGCCCGAGATCTCCACCACCTTCGAGATGGGCCTGGACCAGTATTTCCTGGAGCGGGAGCTGCGCACCTCGATCACCGGCTACTTCACGCGCCTGGACGACGCCATCAGCTCCACCACAGTGGCCGCGGGCGGCGGCACCTCCAACAACATCAAGTACAACCTGGACCAGGCCAACATCCAGGGCCTCGAGTTGGAGACCGACTACAAGCCCTGGCAGTGGCTCCGGCTCTGGGCCAACTACGCCTATACCTGGACCGAGGTGATGCGCAACGAAGCGGACCCCTCCATCGAAGGCAACCGGCTGCCCTTCGTGCCCCGCGATCTGCTCAACGTGGGCACGGACCTGACCTGGGGCATGGCCACCCTGAGCCTGTCCGGCAACTACGTGGGCGACATGTACACCACGGACACCAATAAGGACGCCAACTTCAACGGCTACGACGCCTACAACCCCCGCTGGCTCTTCGACACCAAGCTCCTGCTGCGGCCCGACGAGCACTGGGACGTGTCCCTGGCCGTGGAGAACCTCTTCGACGAGGAGTACGCCCAGTCCTACCAGGGCCGCGAGCGCACCTGGTTCCTTGAGGTGGCCTGGAAGCACTAGACGCCGTCCGCAACCCCCTGCTTCCGCAACAAGGAGAACCGCCATGCGCCTCGTCTGCGTCATGTGGAGCAGCCAGATCGCCACGCTCAACCAGGCGTTGCGGCGTCTGCCCTGGGTCCGGGCCTCGCTCTATTCCACCCGGGCCCTGGAGTCCGATCCTGCCAAGGCCGCCGAGGCCCTGGAGCGCATGGGCCAGGCCGACATGGTCCTGCTCTACCGTTCCACCGAGCCGTTCTGGGAGAACCTGGACAGCGCCCTGCGCGAGCTGGCCCGCTCCCGGCCGGTCATCTGCCTGAGCCATGATCCCTCGTTCTGGGCCTTGTCCAGCGCCGCGCCCGAGGTGGTGCGCGACTGCTACGGCTACCTCGTTCAGGGCGGCGAGGAGAACTACGCGGGCCTGCTCTCCCACGCGGCCCGCGTCTGTCTGGGCCTGGACGTGCCCGCCGGCCCCCTGCGCGAGCTGCCCTGGGACGGGCTCTACCACCCGGACGCCCCGGCCGGGCACTTCCCCACGGCGGAGGCCTACGGGGCCTGGTACGGCCCCCATGCCGCGGCCCGGGGACTTGCGGACGCGCCCACGGCCGGGGTGCTCTTTTCCCGGCATTACTGGGTCAACGGCAACACGGCCGTGGAGGACGCCCTGATCCGTGAGCTGGAGGCCCAGGGGCTGCGCGTGCTGCCCGCCTTCTGCTACGGCGTGCGGGACCAGGGCCTGGGCACGCGCGGCGGCGCAGCCCTCATCGAGGAGGTCTTCCTGGACCCGGCCGGGGCCTCGCGCATCGACGTGCTGGTGAAGCTCCAGAGCTTCTTCCTGGGCAACGCCCGCCAGCGCAAGGACGGCAGCGCGGCCGGGCAGGGTTCGGAGCTCTTGGCGCGACTGGGCGTGCCCGTGCTCCAGCCCGTGGTCTCCAGCCACCTTTCGCCCGAGGAGTGGGCCGAGAGCACCCAGGGCCTGGGCGCGGACATCGCCTGGTCCGTGGCTCTGCCCGAGTTCGAGGGCGTCATCGAGCCGCTCCTGCTGGGGGCCATGCAGCGCCGCGAGGACCCCGAGACCCGCGTCCTCCTGGAGGAGCGCGTGCCCGTGCCCGAGCGCTGCCGCAAGCTGGCCCGCAGGGTCCTGGGCTGGGCCCGTCTGCGGCGCACGCCGCGGGCCGAACGCAAGGTCTCCTTCATCCTGCACAACAATCCCTGCGCCTCGGTGGAGGCCAGCGTGGGCGGGGCGGCCAACCTGGACAGCCTGGAGAGCGTGGCCCGCATCCTGGCGGCCATGCGCGACGCGGGCTACGCCGTGACCCCGCCGGAGAGCGGCAAGGAGCTCATCGAAACCATCATGGCCCGCAAGGCCATCTCGGAGTTCCGCTGGACCACGGTGGAGGAGATCGTGGCCAAGGGCGGGGCGCTTACGCTCCTGCCCCTGGAGGAATACGGCCGCTGGTGGCGGGAGTTTCCGCCCCAGGTGCGCGAGCGCGTGGCCGGGGTCTGGGGTGATCCGCCGGGCCAGGCCAAGGACGGCGTGCCTCCGGCCATGGTCCACGACGGCCGCATCGTCGTCACCGGCGTGGCCTACGGCAACGCCACCGTGGGCGTGCAGCCCAAGCGCGGCTGCGCCGGGCCGCGCTGCGACGGCCAGGTCTGCAAGATCCTCCACGACCCGGACCTGCCACCGCCGCACCAGTATTTGGCCACCTACCGCTGGCTCCAGTCGGGCTTCGGCGCGCACGTGCTGATCCATGTGGGCACCCACGGCAATCTGGAATTCCTGCCAGGCAAGGGCTGCGGGCTCTCGGGCTCCTGCCTGCCGGACCTGACCCTGCACGAGGTCCCGCACCTCTACATCTACAATTCCGACAACCCGCCCGAGGGCACGGTGGCCAAGCGCCGCGGCGCGGCCGTGCTGGTGGACCACATGCAGACCGTGCTGGTCCAGGGCGGGCTCTACGACGAGCTGGAGGAGTTGGACCGCAGCCTGGCCGAGCGCGAGAAGGCCCGGCTCACGGACAAGGCCCGGGCCCACGCCCTGGAGCACCGCGTCCTGGAGCTTCTGGCCGCCACCAACCTGGACAAGGAGGTGCGGCCGCAGCCGGGCGAGGACTTCGAGGAGTTGGCGCGCCGCGCCCACGAGGCCCTGGGCCGGGTGCGCAATACCCAGATCCAGGACGGCATGCACGTCTTCGGGACCCTGCCGGAGGGGCGCCGCCGCGTGGAGTTCATCCGCTCCATCGTGCGTTTCGACGCGGGCGACGAACGCTCCCTGCGCAAGACCCTGTGCCGGGCCCTGGGCCTGGAGCTTGCGGCCCTGCTGGCCGATCCGGGCGCGGTGCATCCGGACCTGGGCCGCAGCCACGCCGGTCTCCTGGAGGAGGTGGAGGACCTCTGCCGCGACGTGGTGGGCCTGGCGCTGGCCGAAGGCGGCGACCTGGCCGGGGACACGGCCCGGCTCCTGGGCCCGCGGCTCAGACGTCCTGAGGCCCTGGCCGACCTGCCGCCCATCCGGGAGCGCATTCTGGACATCAATGTCCGCGTGTCTGCCTCGCGCGAGATCGAGGCCCTGCTGCGCGGCATGGACGGCGGCCACATCCAGGCCGGACCCTCGGGGGTCATCACCCGGGGCCGCGAGGACATCCTGCCCACGGGCCGCAACTTCTTCTCCCTGGACCCCCGGCGCGTGCCCACACGCGCGGCCTGGGACGTGGGCCGCAGGCTGGCCGAGGCCCTGCTGGACAAACACCAGCGCGAGGAGGGGCGGCTGCCCGAGAACGTGGCCGTGTACTGGATGTGCAACGACATCATGTGGTCCGACGGCGAGGGCATGGCCCAGGTGCTGGCCCTGCTGGGGGCCAAGCCCGTGTGGCTGCCCGGCGGCCGGGTGGGCGGGGTGGAGGTCATCCCCCTGGAGGAGCTGGGGCGGCCGCGCATCGACGTGACCGTGCGGGTCTCCGGGCTTCTGCGCGACAACTTCACGGACGCCATGCACCTGCTGGACGACGCCGTGCAGGCCGTGGCCGCGCTGCCCGAGGACCCGGAGCGCAACTTCGTGCGCAAGCACAGCCTGGAGGACCTGGAACTGGACGCCGGGGAGAGCGCCGAGGAGCAGTGGCGGCGGGCCACCCTGCGCATCTTCTCGGCCAAGCCCGGCACCTATCTGCCGGGCGTGAACCTGGCGGTCTATGCCTCGGCCTGGAAGGACGAGAAGGACCTGGCCGACATCTTCGTCACCTGGAACGGCTACGCCTACGGCAGGAATACCCAAGGCGAGCCGCGCCACGACCAGCTGGCCAACCGTCTGAAGACCGTGGAGGTGACCTTCAACAAGGTCATCTCCGACGAGCACGACCTCTTCGGCTGCTGTTCCTACTTCGGCTCCCACGGCGGACTCACGGCCGCGGCCCGGCATCTTTCGGGCCGCGAGGTCAAGACCTACTACGGCGACACCCGCGAGCCCGAGCAGGTGGCCGTGCGCGACCTGGCCGACGAGATCCGCCGCGTGGTCCGGGCCAGGCTGCTCAATCCCCGCTGGATCGAGGGCATGAAGCGCCACGGCTACAAGGGCGCGGGCGAGATATCCAAGCGCATCGGCCGGGTCTATGGCTGGGAATCCACCACCCGCGAGGTGGACGACTGGATTTTCGACGACCTGGCCCGGACCTATGTGCTCAATGAAGAGAACCGGGCCTTTTTCCAGGAGAACAACCCCTGGGCTCTGGAGGAGATCGGCCGCCGTCTGCTGGAGGCCGAGAGCCGCGGGCTCTGGCAGGCCGACGAGCGGGTCCTGGAGGGCCTGCGCGAGGCCTACCTGGAGACCGAGGGCTGGCTGGAAGAGAGCGTGGGCGAGGCGGGCGGTTTCCAGGGCGGCGCGGTGGATGTCTATTCCCCGGCCGAAGTGGAGCAGTGGCGCACCTACATGAAGGACCGCAACCGGACGTGAGGCCAAGGACCATGAACGACCGCAGCATATATCCGTTCCCGGCCATCGTGGGCCAGGAGGAGATGAAGACCGCGCTCCTGCTCAACGTGGTCAACCCGCGCATCGGCGGGGTGCTCGTGCGCGGGGAGAAGGGCACGGCCAAGTCCACGGCCGTGCGCGCCCTGGCCGAGCTGTTGCCCGGCATCGAGGTGGCCGCGGGCTGCCCCTTTTCCTGCGACCCGGCCCGGCCCGACGCGCTCTGCCCGGACTGCGCCCGCACTCTGGCCGAGCAGGGCTCCCTGCCCTCGGAGACCCGGCGCATCCGCGTCACGGAACTGCCGGTGGGCGCCACCGAGGACCGGGTCCTGGGCACCCTGGACCTGGAGCGGGCCATCCGTCAGGGCGAGCGGCGCTTCGAGCCCGGGCTCCTGGCCGCGGCCCATCGCGGCATCCTCTACGTGGACGAGGTGAACCTCCTGGAGGACCACATCGTGGACGTGCTTCTGGACGCCGCGGCCATGGGTGTGAACACGGTGGAGCGCGAGGGCGTGTCCTTCACCCACGCCGCGGAGTTCGTGCTCGTGGGCACCATGAACCCGGAGGAGGGCGAGCTGCGGCCCCAGCTCCTGGACCGCTTCGGCCTCTGTGTGGAGGTGCGCGGCGCGGATCAGGTGGAGGCCCGGCTGGAGGTGGTCACGCGGCACGCGGCCTTCGAGGCCGGCCCCGAAACCTTCCGCGCCCAGTGGTCGCAGGCAGGCCAGGACCTGGCCCGCAGCGTGGTTGCGGCCCGCGAGCTGCTCCCAGCGGTGCGCGTGCCCGAGGGGGTCCTGCGCCAGGTGGTGCAGCTGGCTCTGGACAGCGGCGTGGACGGCCACCGGGCCGACCTGGTCATGGTCAAGACCGCCCGCACCCTGGCCGCCCTGGACGGCCGCCGGGAGGCCGGGCGCGAGGACGTGCGCCGGGCCGCGGCCCTGGCCCTGCCGCACCGCATGCGGCGCAAGCCTTTCCAGCAGGTGGCCGCGGGCCGGGGCAAGGTGGAGCAGCTCCTGGCCCGGGCCTGAGGCGGCGATGCGCGCAGAAGGAGGATTCCCGTCCCCCGCCAGGCGGCGGATCTTTCCCCTGGCGGCCCTGGCCGGCCAGGAACGCATGGTCGCGGCCCTGCTGGCCTGCGCCGTGTGCCCGGAGATCGGCGGGGTGCTCCTGCGCGGGGAAAAGGGCACGGCCAAGTCCACGGCCGCCCGCGGCCTGGCCGCGCTTCTGCCCGCGCACCAGGCCGTGTCCGGCTGCGCCCTGGGCTGCGACCCGCAGGGCGAACTCTGCCCGCGCTGCCGGGAGCGCGCCGCGGCCGGAGCCCTGCCCGTGGAAGAGCGGCGTCCGGCCTTCGTGAACCTGCCCCTGGGCGCCACCGAAGACCGGGTGGCCGGAAGCCTGGACCTGGAGCAGGCCATCCGCCACGGCGCGCGCGCCTTCCAGCCGGGCCTCCTGGCCCGGGCCCATCGCGGCGTGCTCTACGTGGACGAGGTGAACCTGCTCTCCGACCATCTCGTGGACCTGGTCCTGGACGCGGCCTCCTCGGGGATGTTCAGCCTGGAGCGGGAGGGGCTTTCCATCCGCCATCCCGCGCGTTTCACGCTCATCGGCACCATGAACCCGGAGGAGGGCGAGCTGCGGCCCCAGCTCCTGGATCGCTTCGGCCTCTGCGTGGAGGTGGCCGCGCCCGGCGACCTGGGGCAGCGGCTGGAGGTGCTGCGCCGGAGGGAGGCCTTTGAGGCCGATCCCGAGGAATTTTCGCGGGCCTGGGGACCGGCCCAGGCCGTCCTGGCCGCCCGCCTGGAACGAGCCAGGGCGCTTTTGCCCGCCGTGGCCCTGGCGGACGACCTCCTGCGGCTGTGCGCGGAACTGGCCCAGGAGGCCTGCGCCGCGGGCCATCGCGCCGAGCTGGCCATGGAGCGTGCGGCCCGTGCCCTGGCCGCCCTGGACGGCCGCCTCGCGGTGAGCGAGGAGGACGTGCGCGAGGCGGCGGAACTGGCCCTGGCCCATCGCCGCCGCATGGGCCGCCCACCCGAGCAGGAAGAGCCGGACGAGCCGGAGCAGAACGGGCAGGAGCCAGAGGAACCGGAGGATTCCGGCCAGGACCAGGGTCAGGCCGAAGACCAGGCCGCGGCCCCGCCGCCCAGCGGGCAGGACCGACAGGAGCCCGAGCCCGGGGACCAGGACGGCGAGGAGGCCCAGCCTCCGCCGCCGGGACGTCCGGCCGAACAGGTCTTCGCCCCGGACGAGCCGTTCCAGGTGCGGCCCATCGCCTTCCGCCAGGACCGCAGGCCGCGCCTGGGCTCGGGCCGCCGCTCGCGCTCGCGCACCCGCAGCCGCTCCGGCTCCTACGTGAAAAGCCGCCAGAGCGAACAACCCACGGACCTGGCCCTGGACGCCACCCTGCGCGCGGCCGCGCCCTTCCAGAACCGCCGCAGCCGGGCCGGGGTGGCCGTGGTCATCGAGCGCCGCGACCTGCGCCAGCGCATCCGCGAGAAACGCATGGGCCACGTGGTCATCCTGGCCGTGGACGCCAGCGGGTCCATGGGCGCGGGCCGCCGCATGGCCGCGGCCAAGGGCGCGGTGCTCTCCCTGCTTCTGGACGCCTACCAGAAGCGCGACAAAGTGGGCCTGGTGGCCTTCCGGGGCGAAGGCGCCCAGGTGCTCCTGCCGCCCACGGGCAGCGTGGAGCGGGCCTCGGTCCTGCTGGAGGAACTGCCCACCGGCGGCCGCACGCCCCTGACCCACGGCCTGGCCCTGTCCTACGAGCTCCTGGACCGCGAACTGCGCCGCAACCCGGACGCCCTGCCCCTGCTCGTACTCATTTCCGACGGCCGGGCCAACGTGAGCCTGCACGGCGGCAAGCCCGTGGCCGAGGCCCTGGACCTGGCCGCAGACATCGGCCGGGAGGGGCGGCTGCGCTGTCTGGTGGTGGACGCCGAGGAGGGCGGGCTGGTGCGTTTCGGCCTGGCCCGGCAATTGGCCGAGCGTTTGGGCGGGCAGTATTCCGAGCTGAACGGTCTGCGGGCCCCGTCCCTGGTGCGGGCCGTGCGCGAGGCCTTGGCATGAGCGGCCAGGCGGTCCTGCTGCCGGGACTGTGCGCCCCGGACCTGGCCCTGCCCGGACGCAGGAAGGGCCTCGGCTGGCTCTGCGCGGCCGTGGCCTTGGGACTGCACGGGCTGGCCCTGGCCGGGACCCTGATCCTGGCGCAGGATAGCGCGGACTATGCGAATTTTCCGGCCTACGAGGTGGAGCTGGTGAGCTTCGGACAGGGTCAGGGCACGGGCCATGAAGAGGGCGCTCCAGCGGCCCAGGCCCGGGTGGCCTCGGTGCTGCCCAAACGGGTGGAGGCTCCGGCGGCCCAGACCGTGGCCAAACCAGCGGCCAGACCCGCCCCGGCCAAACCGGCCCCGGCCCCGGCGGCCGTGCCCGATCCCGCGGCCCGGGAGGAGGCGGCTCCCCCTGCGGCCGAGGCCCCGGACGGCGGCCAGGGCGGGACGGCTCCGGGCCAGGGAGCGGCCGAGGCCGCCGGAGACCCGGGCGGGCATGTGGAGGGCCTGCCCCAGGGCCAGGGGCAGGGCCTGGGCCAGGGCGGCTACGGCGTGGGCCAGGTGGAGCGGCCGCCCCGCCTCCTGCGCAAGGTGGAGCCGCGCTATCCCCTGAGCGCCCGCCAGCGCGAGATCAGCGGCAAGGTCCTGGTGAAATTCCTGGTGGACCACACCGGTCACGTCTGCCACGTGAGCGTGGTGGAGTCCCAGCCCGAGGGCTATTTCGAGCAGTCAGCCATTCAGGCCGTGTCCCGCTGGCAGTTCAGCCCCGGCGTGCTCCACGGCCGGGCCGTGAGCGTCTGGATGCTGCTGCCCATCACCTTTGCCTTGAAATGAAGAAGCGGCGCTGGCGCAGGATGTCCGTGATCATGGCCCGGTTGTCGTCCGTGCCATTGACCGCCAGTCCAGCGGCCTCATCCAGCACCGGGCAGGCCGCGGGGCTCCGGGCCGTTGTCTGCGTCCACGCAGCCGGGGAGTGCACGGTCTGGGCCTCCCCGGTCCAGCGCTGCAGATGTCCCCGGGCCAGACAGGTTTCCTGGATGCGTGGGATGATGTCATATTCTGCGGCCGCACGGCGCATCATGCAAAGCCCCCGGCGGGGCGCTAGCAACTCGTGACGCTCACGGCCAGGCCGCCCAGGGAGGTCTCCTTGTACTTGGCGCACATGTCCCGGCCCGTGGCCAGCATGGCCGCGATGGCCTGGTCCAGGCCCACCTTGTGCTGGGCCTGGGGCTCGTCCGAGGAGATGAGGTAGGCGGTGTAGGCCTTGACCGCGCCCATGGCGTTGCGCTCGATGCAGGGGATCTGCACGTAGCCGCCCACGGGATCGCAGGTCATGCCCAGGTGGTGCTCCAGGGCGATCTCGGCGGCGTGCTCCACCACCCGGGCGTTGCAGCCCTCGGCCTGGGCCAGCATGGCCGCGGCCATGGCCGAGGCCACGCCGATCTCGGCCTGGCAGCCGCCCTCGGCTCCGGCGATGGTGGCGTTGTGCTTGACCAGGAAGCCTACGGCCGCCGCGGCCAGGAGCCCGTCCAGCAGGGCCTTTTCGGGCAGGTTCAGGTGGGCGCGGATGATCCGGGCCACCGAAGGCAGGACCCCGGCCGAGCCGCAGGTGGGGGCCGTGACGATGACGTGGCCCGCGGCGTTCTCCTCGGACGCGGCCAGGGCGCAGGCCGCCAGGTGCACCAGGAAGCGGTCCTCGCTGCGGTGCCGCGAGGCGGCCCGCTCCAGCATGGCCCTGGCCTTGCGGTGCAGGCCCAGGCTGCCGGGCAGGACGCCCGTGGCCTCCAGGCCGTTGTCCACGGCCCGCTCCATGACCGCCAGGACCTCCCGCAGCCCGGCGTAGATTTCGGCCTCGCCCGCCCCGGTCACGGCCATCTCGTTCTCCAGCACCAGCCCGGGCAGGGTCAGGCCGAAGCCGTCCAGGATCTCCTGGAGCCGGGCCATGGAGGAGTATTCGTAGGTGGGCAGGCCGCGCCGGGGCGGGGTCCAGCCCTTCCACTGGAGGAAGCCGCCGCCCACGGAGTAGTATTCCCGCTCCAGGAGCGTGGCGTCCCGGTCCAGCAGCTCGATGACCAGGGTGTTCTGGAAGGGATAGGCATGCTCCACCCGGTCGAAGACCACGCCGGACACCCGGACCGGCACGCGCGCTCCGGGCAGCTCCAGGAAGCGTTCGACGTCCGGGTCCCGGGCCAGTTCATCCAGGAATCCCGGAGGGCAGGACTCGGGCGAGCGGCCCAGGAGCCCGGCCAGCACGGCGCGGTCCGTGCCGTGGCCCCGGCCCGTGGCGCTCAGGCTGCCGAAGAGCCGCACGCGCAGGCCCGTGGCCCGGGCCTGGGTCTCCTCGGGCAGGGCCGCGGCCAGGCGGCTGAAGTCGTAGCCCGCCTTCATGGGGCCGATGGTGTGGGAGCTGGAGGGGCCGGGCCCGATCTTGAACAGGTCGAAGACGCTGGTGGTGATGCCGTCCATGGGCTCCTCGCGGTTGCGGGGTTGCGGTTTTCCTGATTTATCCTGGGGAAAGCGCCCTGTCCATGGGCGGCCCGGCGGAACCCGCAAGGTCTGCCCGGAAAAAAGATGAAAATAAAGCTTGACCCCTCACGTCGCACCGCGTAGGGGTGACGCTTCCGCCCGAGTCCGGTCGCAAATAGGACGGCATGTCGCCGTCCGGTCCGGCGGGCATCCTTGCAGCATTTGTCTTAGGGAGTCTTATGAAATCCGTTTACGTCGGCAACCTGCCCTTTTCGATCACCGAGTCCCAGGCCCGTGACATGTTCGCCGCTTACGGCGAAGTGTCCTCCGTCAAGTTCGTCATGGATCGCGAGACCGGCCGTTTCCGCGGCTTCGGCTTCGTGGAGATGGAGGACAGCGGCGCTGACGAGGCCATTCGGGCCCTCAACGGCTCCGACTGCGGCGGCCGCACCCTCAAGGTGAACGAGGCCAAGCCCCGCGAGGCTCGTGGCCCGCGCTGGTAGCCGGCTCACCCGTCTTCCGGTGAAATGAGACAGCCCCGCTTCGGCGGGGCTGTTTTTTTGTCTCCGGGGAGCAGGCGAGTAACAATCCGGCCGGAAAAAGAAGAAGGGTTCCAGGCGGTCTGCCTGGAACCCTTTTCATTCCGTGGTGCGCCCGAGAAGATTCGAACTTCTGGCCTACGGATTCGTAGGAAACGGCTTGACGTGTCCGGGTGGTTCCATGTGGTAGGAAACCCTTGCAGTACATGCCTTGCCCTGATAGGCCTGTCACCTAACGCCACCCCCCTTGATTGGAAACCGGGGGGCAGGTGGGGGGCAGACGTATGGCGCTCAAGATGTCCAGATACCCCGGCGTGCGCTACCGTGAGCACGAAAGCCGCAAGCATGGCCCGCGGCCTGATAGGTATTACTTCCTGCGCTACAGGCGGGCGGACGGCCGCCGGGTAGAGGAGGCCTTGGGCTGGTCCAGCCAGGGCTACACGGCCGAGCTGGCCAGCTCCCTGTTGGCCGAGATCCAGCGCAACATCCGCACCGGCCAGAGGCCGCAGAGCCTGGCCGAGCGCCGGGCCATGGCCGAGGCCGAGCGCCTGGCCAAGGAGCAGGCAGCGGCCAAGGCGGCGCACCGGGACATGACCCTGCGCGACCTGGCCGACCGCTACCGCGCCTGGGCCAGGGCCGAACGCTCGGACATCGCGGACATTGAGCAGCGCCTGGACCAGCACGTGCTCCCGGTGCTCGGCGACATGCGTGCCGCGGACGTGACCCCTGCCGACGTGACCCGCTTGCGCGACGTGCTCCAGGAGAAGCGCCCCCAGGCCGGCCGCGGCAAGACCCGTAAGGGCGCGCGGCTGGCTCCGGCCACAGTAACGCACTGCCTCAAGCTCGTGCGCGAGATCTACAACTTCGCGGCCGAGACCGCGGTGGAAGGCAACCCCGGCGTCATGCTCCACACCGGGCCGAACCCGGCGCGCATGTCCAAGCGCGGCAGGGGAGTCCGGCCGCCCAGGGGCGACAACCGCCGCCTGCGCATCCTGTCCGAAGAGGAGGTCCGCAAGCTGCTCGGCCACCAGGGCACACGCCGGGCGGACATGGCCGAGATTCGGGACATGATCCTCTTCGCCCTGGACACCGGCCTGCGCGCCGGGGAGCTGGTGGCCCTGGCCAGGTCCGCCGTGGACAAGGACACCGGCGCGGTCCGCGTGTACAAGACCGGCGAGTCCCAGACCACCAAGTCCGGCCGCTCCCGCCTGGTCCACGCGGGCCAACTCTACCCGGAATGCCGGGACATGCTGCGCCGCAGGCTGGAGACCCCGGCCGAAAGCCCCTGGCTCTTCCCCGGCCGGGGCGGCAAGCGCCGCGGCGTCCGGTCCCTGTCCCGCGTCATGGAGCGCCTCTGCGCGGCCCTGGGCCTGAACAAGGACGTGGAGGATGACCGCGACCGGGCCGTCTGGCACACCCTGCGCCACACCTGCGCCACGCGGCTCCTGGAGTCCGGCCTGGACCTCTACGTGGTCAAGGAAATCCTCGGCCACTCCTCGGTGACCACCACCGAAGGGTACATCCACCTCTGCGACCCGGTGAAGCGCGCGCAGGCCCTGGCCCGCATCGCGCTTGCCCGTGAGCAGCAGATGAGGCCGGCTACAGCTTCGGGGTCTCAATGACGCGCACTCCCTTGCGTTCCAGGTAGGCCACCAGGTCCTCGCGCCTGTAGGCCACGTTACCGCCCGAGAACTTGAACCGCTTGGCGGGCCCCAGCCCGCGCCGGTCGTCGTTGCAGAGCGTGTTGGGCGCCACCACGCCGCCCAGGATCTTGCGGACCTCCTTGCGGGCGATGATGGGCGGCAGCAGGTCCACGAGCCAGGCCAGGGGGCCAAGATCACCGGGAACCATCTGGACAGCGCTTTTTTTTGTCATGCTTCCTTCCTCCTCCGCAGCTCCCTGAACCTCGCCAGGAATTCCTCCTCGGCCTGTTCCGGCCCCCAGCAGTGCAGGGTCACGTCAGCCGGGCGGACGTACTCCGTGCCCCAGGGCGCGGGCGGATCGCCCAGGAGCTGGCCGCGCTCGGCCATGAGCAGGGCCATGTCGGCCTCTTTGACCAACGGCGCGGCCACGGCCGGGATGCCGAAGGCCTGGGCCACTGCCGCCTGCACCCCGTCCTCCACGTCGCGCCAGTCCAGGATGCCCCGCTCCTGCCCGGCGTAGAGCATGGCCGCCTGCTTGAGCGGCCGGATCAGGTCGCCCATGTAGGCCTCGGCCGCGTCGTGCAGCAGGCCTTCCAGGGCAAATGCCTCGGGCACCAGCCGCGAGACGAGCACGCTGTGCTCGGCCACGGAGTAGTAGCGCCGCACGTGGCCGTTGAAACGGCACTGCATGGCCAGGGAGCGGGCCACGTCCTCGATGACCACGGCGCCGGGGTCGGGCTCCAGCGGGAAGAACATCCGGCCGGTGTAAGTCTGTTTCCAGAGCATGGGATTCCTCCTACTCCACGTAGCAGCCGCGCTCGCAGCGCGGGTTCTCGCTGTAGGCCGGATGGGCCGGGAAGCGCGGGGCCAGGTCGTACAGCCGCTTGAGGTTCTCCTCGGCCATGATGATGCGGGCCAGGCAGCCGGGCCGCAGGTCCGGCAGGCTGCGCAGGGCCG
>JAWRKD010000085.1:0-7847 GCA_040307135.1 Desulfovibrionaceae bacterium | reverse complement strand
GCCGGTCACCTTGGACAGGATGCGCACCATGGGGGCGATGCCGTTCTTCTTGTAGTAGTCCTGCAGGAATTCGATGACCTTCTTGTGGCCGTCGGAAAGTTCCTTGATGCCCTCGGACTCCTTGACGTACTCCACCCACTCGGGGTTCCAGTCGTCGAAGCGCTGCAGGAAACCGTCCTCGTCCACTTCGAACTTCTTGCCTTTGAATTCCACAACAGCCATGGGCGTTCCTCCTCTACTTGGTTGGAATCTGGCTTGTTCCGCTTCCCGGCGCCGGGAATCGCGCCGGAATGTTCCCTATTCCATGAACGGCGATCCGCCGTCTTTGGACCACTGACAAGTCATCGCTGATTTGTACCTCAATACGCATTGGGGTGGGTTTTTGTCAACCGAGGGTCCGGCCTGGGCAGGCCTCTTTGCGCCGCCCGCTCTCCCCCGGAAACCGCTGTTTTCAGCCCTTGAGCAGCTCCTCGTAGTGGGGCCTGGCCCAATCCAGGCCCGGGTCCAGCTCCAGGGCCGTGCCCAGGTAGTCCAGGGCCTCGGCGGCATGACCCATGTGTTTGTGGCAGAGCCCCAGGTTGGCCAGGTCCGGGGCCGAGCCGCTGTCCAGGGCCAGGGCGGCCTGGAAGTCCTCGGCGGCCTCGGCGAAGCGCCCCAGCTTGAAGCGGGCCACCCCGCGCAGGTTGAAGATCTCCTTGATCTCCGGGTCCTGGGCCTGGGCCCGGTTCAGGTGTGGGATGCTCTCCTCCCAGAGCCCGGCCCGGGTCATGGCGTAGGCTTGGTAGAAGGCGGCCATGGCCCGCTCGTTGGCCTCGGGCTGGAGCGGCTCGGCCTCGGCGAAGCGGGCCGCGGCTCCGGCGAAATGCTCCAGCCGGAGCTGGAGCAGGCCCTGAAAAAAAGGCACGAAGGCCGCCCCGGGATAGGCCCGGGCGATGACGGCCAGACCGCGTCCGGCCTCCTCGGCCGGGGCCTCCTCGGCCAGGGCCCGGCCCACGAAAAGGCCCAGGCTGCGCTGCATGGTGCGCTCGCGGAACTCGAAGCCGGGCACGAAGTTGTAGTTGGTGGTCACGCCCAGGTCAGGATGGCTCGTGTCCACGCTGTAGAGGCTGAAGCCCTGGGCCTTGAGCCCGCGGGCCAGGGCCTCCAGCTCGCGCAGGATGTTGCGGTCCTCCACTCCGGGCAGACTGTTCGGGGAGACCAGCGGACCCTGCTCCAGCCAACGGATCTCGGCCAGGTCCGTGAACTTGCCCAGGCCCGAGGCCTCGTAGATGCGGCCGGTCTGGAAATCCCCGGCCAGCTGGGCCACCTCGGTGACGGCCCGGATGGCGGCCTTGGCCGGGGAGGCGGCCGTGCCCGCGGTGAACACGATCTCGCTCAGGCCCGGGAAGGTGGCCGGATCATAGGCCAGGGCCCCCACCGTGGGCACGGGCAGGCCCAGGCTGAAGTCCTTGAGCAGCAGACGCACCCCGTTGTCCCGGAAGCAGGCGCAGAGCCGGGCCAGGACCGGGTCGTGGAAGCCGGCCGGGTCCAGGGTGGGCAGCGTCGGCCGCTCCCGGTCGATGCGCGCGCAGACGTGGCGCTCCACCAGCTCGCAGGCCCCCTGGAGGATGGACTCCTCGAAGCTGTTGCCCGCGGACGAGCCGTTGAACTCGTTGAGCCGCTTGAACCAGTCCAGGGGCACCCGCCGCTCCACGCCCGCGGCCACGTCCAGGGCCGGGTGGAAGCGCCAGTGCATGAGGTCGAGCACGGCCTCGGCCTGGTCCCGGGGCAGGTACTCGCCCACGGACTGAAGCACCTCGGACACGTCCATGAGGGCCGCGCCGTATCTGCGCCGGGCCTCGGACCAGCGCAGCAGCTCGAAATTCTCCGGACGGCTCCAGAAGCTGAAATAGCTGAAGCGCTCCACCAGCTCCATGAGAGCCGAGGCCTCGGCCTGCTCCGGCGAGGCCCCCTTGCCCATCTGCTTGCGCGTGGGCATGACCTCCCGGGCCGCCGGGCCGCAGACGCTCAAGAACACGGGAATGCCCAGGCGGCCGGTATCCACGCGCCGGGTCTCCTCCAGCACGCCGCGGCACTTCTCCTCCAGGGCGCGGCGCACCCGGGCCACGGTCTCCCGCGGCGAGGCGGCCTTGTCCTGGTCCTCGGTATAAGCCTTGAAACAATCCTTGAGCCGGATCATGCCGGTTTTCTCTCCAGCCGGTAGAGGCAGGTCACGGTGCTCTCGCCGGTTTCCCGGTCCTGGTAGGGCACGTCCTTGCGCAGCAGGCGGAAGTCCTCCTGGGCCAGGGCGAAGAAACCCTTGCCAGTGCGCTTCTCGTCCAGGCCCAGGAAGACCTCGGCACCGGGCTCCTCTGCCAGATGGGCCTGCAGGAACTCCAGGAACGGGGCATAGACCGCGTCGTTGTAGAGCACCTCGCAGCCCACGATGGCCTGGAAACGGCGGCCCAGACGGTCGCGGGTGAAGTCGGCGTGCTGCAGGCGCACCCGTTCCGCCAGGCCGTTTTTCAGGGCGTTGATGCGGCAGAAAAGCAGGGCCGAGGGCTCCATGTCCGTGAGCGTCACGGAAAAGCCCCGGGCCGCGGCCACCAAGCCGCAGAGCCCGCCGCCGGCGCCGACCTCCAGGATTTCCGCGCCGGGGGCGAAGGGATGGCGCTGGAGGAACATGCCCAGGATGAGGCAGGGCGGCCAGATCTTGGCCCAGAGCGGCAGATCCACGCTCTCGCCGGGCCGGGTCCGGCTCACCAGGCTCTCCAGGTAGCGGGGCATGTCCTCGATCTGGAGGAGCTTCAACTCCACGGAACCAAGGCGCACGTCCTCGAAACACACCGGACCGAACTCGGTCCGGGCCAAGGCGAGCAGTTCCTCAAGCGAGGCATCCAAGGGATATTCTTTGGACAAGACGTCCTCCAACAATGTTGCGTGGAAGGATCAGGCGGGGGCGTTATAGCGCGGGTCTTCCACGGCCTCAAGCTTCCAGTGCGAGGCCGGGTCCCCGGCCCGGCGCGCGAAGCGCCAGAGGGTCCGCCGCTCGTCCGGGGCGGCCTGCTCGCCGCCCGCGCGCAGGAGCGCCCGGTAGCGCACCCGCACCCGTTCCAGGCCGCCCTCCTCGCGCCGGTCCTGGACCTGGGCCTCCAGAAGCACGATCTCGGGCGACGCGCCGTGGGGGCCCTGGGCCATGAGTTGGGCCACGGCCTCGGGCCCGGCGAACTGGTCCAGATCCGCCGCATCCCCCCGGCCCAGGGCCGCGAGGATGCGTCCGAACACGGCCTTGGCCCCGGACAGGAACTCCTGCTCGTCGAAGCCGCCGGCAGAGCCCCCCATCGGGGCCGCGGGCCGCGGCGCGGACGCCTGGCCTCCGGCCAGCCGATCCCAGGCCGCGCGGGCCCGGGCCTGCCGGGCCTCCAGGTTCTCGTGATCCGCGGGGGGCCTGGGGCCGCTGTCCGGCCGCACCGGACCGCGCATCTCGTCCCGCCGCCTGCCGCGCAGGAACTGCAGGATCACGGCGGCCAAGACCACCAGAACGATGATGTCCAGGATGTCCAGGCCGCTGAACTCGCCCTGACCCAGGAGATGAGAGCGAATGAAGCCCACGCCGTCCAGGGCCGTGCCCGCGGCCCAGGCCGGGGACGGGATCAGAGAGGAGAGCAGGAGCGGGAGCGGGCACATCTCAGGTGATCAGGCCGAGGCTGCGCACGGCGTCGAGAAAGGCCCGCACGTCGATGGGCTTGGTCAGGTACAGGGCGGCCCCGCCCTTGTAGTAGGCGTCCACCACGTTGCGCGGGTCGCCCAGGGCGGTGATCATGATGATCTTGGCCTCCGCGGCCGGTTTCACGCCATGGGTCTTTTCCACGGCGCGCATCTCGCGCACGGCCTGCTGCCCGTCCTTGACCGGCATCATGATGTCCATGCAGACGAGATCGAAGGGCCTGCCCTGCTCCAAAGCCAGGGTGAAGGCCTCCACAGCCTCCTCGCCATTGACCGTGGTCATGGACTCGCCATAGGGCGCAAGGATGCTCTGCAGAAGCCGGCGGCTGGTGAAGTCGTCTTCAGCGATGAGGATGTGCATGAATGTTCCTTGATTTCATTCTTTCTACCGCATTCGGAGCGTATGCACAACTCGCGGCGAGCCCCTTGCCAGTGGCGGCCCCGCGTACTATGCCAGCAGTGGAACAACGCACGGAGACGCACATGCACCTGCCCATGACAGCCTGGGGCCAGGGACCCTTCTGGGACACCTGGCCGTTCACGCCCGGATACGGCGACTTCTACTCCACCCTGGCCAAGTTCGGCCTGGTGGCCGTCTGCCTGGGAGCCATCCTGCTCTTCCTGCGGGCGCTGTACGGCCCCAAAGGCATCTTCCGCGACAAGGAGATGGACCGCGAGGCCGAGGAGGCCCGCAAGGCCGAACTGGCGGAGCTGGAGCGGACCTTTGCCGCGGGCGAGATCGCGGAGCTGGACTACATCTACCGCAAGAAGAGCCTCCAGAAGTGAATACTCCGGACCTGAGCGTCCTGCGCGGGCGCTTCCTGGATTACGCCGAGTCCTTCATCGCCGCCGACCCCGCCCAGGGCGAGCACTACCGCCTCAAGACCGGCCACACCCTGCGGGTCCTGGACCTGGCCCAGGAGATCGCCCGCGAGGAAGGCATGGCCCCGGACACCGCCGACCTCACGGCCATGGCCGCCCTGTTCCACGACACCGGCCGCTACCGCCAGATCCGCCAGTACCACACCTTCGTGGACCGGATATCCGAGAATCACGCCCGGCTCGGCGTGCGCGCCCTTCTGGCCGACGGCCTGCTGGCGGGCCTGCCCCCGGCCCGGCGCGGCGTGGTCCTGGGCGCGGTCTTCCTGCACAACGTGCGCAGCCTGCCCCAGCGGCTGCCGCCGGTTCTGCGCGCCGTGACCATGGCCGTGCGCGACGCGGACAAGCTGGACATCGTGCCCGTGCTCCTGGAACACCTGGAGACCGCGCCGGAGCTGGACCCCGTGATCTGCATGAACGTGACCCGGGCGCCGGGACGCTACACCCCGGAGATCCTGGACGACTTGGAGCAGGGACGCACGGCCGACTACAGCCGGCTGCGCTTCGAAAACGACATGCGCCTGCTGGTGGCCAGCTGGATCTACGACCTGAACTACGCGGCCGCGCGCCGCATCTACGCCCGCCGCGGCCTGCTGGAGCGCGTCCTGGCCCCCCTGCCGGACGACCAGCGCCTGCGCGCCCTGCGACGCCGCCTGGAGCAGGCCCTCGGCCCGGCCTGAACCACTTCCCCCTTGCCTCCCGCCGTTTCCGCGCTATCTTAAGCGATACGGCCCTCGGCCGGAAGGAGGCGTCATGCCGGATCATTCCATTTACGACGTGGTTATCCTGGGCTGCGGCCCGGCCGGGTTGCAGGCCGCCATCCACGCGGCCCGCAAAAAGGCCTCGGTGCTGCTCCTGGGCCGCATGAACAAGAGCAGCCTGTACTGGGCTCACGTGGAGAACCTCTGCTGCCAGTTCAAGATCACGGGCGAGGAATTGCTGCGCGTGGGCCGCGAGCAGGCCCTGGGCTTCGGGGCCGAGCTCGTGGAGGAGGACGCCCTGCACATCGAGCCCCAGGGCCGCTTCTTCGAAATCACCACCGAGGGCGGGACCACGCTGGTGGCCAGGACCCTGGTGGTGGCCACGGGAACCACCCGCAACAAACTCGGCATCCCCGGCGAGAAGGAACTCCTGGGCCGGGGCGTGAGCTACTGCGTGGAATGCGACGGCGGCTTCTTCAGGAACGAGGTGGTGGCCGTGGTGGGCGGACAGAGCGCCGCCGCGGGCGGGGCCCTGACCCTGACCCACTCCGCCAAGACCGTGCACCTGGTGGCGGAAAAGCTCGAGGTGGCCGCGGCCCTGAAGGTCCAGGTCCTGGAGCGCGGGGTGGTCCTGCACGAGGGGATCAAGCCCGTGGAGATCGCCGGGACCAATGCCGTGGAGGCCCTGCTGCTTTCCGACGGCACGCGCCTGCCCGTGGCCGGGGTGTTCATCGAGTTGGGGGCCAAGGGCGTGCTGGAGCTGGCCGCCACCCTGGGCCTGAACCTGGACGAGAGCATGAAGTACGTGGACACGGACAAGAAGATGCGCACCAACGTGCCCGGGGTCTTCGCCGCCGGGGACATCGCGGGCCCGCCCCTGCAGATCGCCAAGGCCATCGGCGAGGGCTGTGTGGCAGGCCTGGAGGCCGCGTCCTACGCCAAGAAGATCAAGGAGGCTCAGGAATCCTCGGAAGAAGAGGACGAGGACCGATAGCGGCCGCAGGCGCGGCCTGCAAAAAACACCCCCTCGGGAGCGTGCTCCGGGGGAGTGTTTTTTGCGGCGGCGCGGCCTATCAGACTTTTTGCTCCACGGCTTCGAAACAGGGAATACACAGGGTCCGGCCATCGAAGCGCCGTGTGCGCGACTCCATGGTCAGCTCGCCGCAGACCTCGCAGGCCACGCTGGACAGGATGCGGGCCGGGCGCGGCGGCCGCACGGGCAGATCCTGGATCTCGAACATGTCCTCCAGGTCCAGATTCAGGAAGCGCAGCCGCAGCTCTTCACGCAACGTGCCGATGCGCGCCAGGTCCGCCTCCGTGGCCGTGCCGTCGGCCTGCTTGCGATAGAGCGCGCCCATTTCCTCGTCCATGCCGCTGCGGGCCGAGGGTTTGAGCAGGGCGCGGAAGCCCTTGCCGTCCGAGCGCCGGAAAAAGGAAAAGGCCATCTTGCCCAGATCGCGGTGCAGGAAATTGCCTTTGCCGTAGGTGCAGCCGGTGAGCGCCTGGATGGCGTCCACCCCGCACATGTCCGTTTCGGACACGGCCACCATGTCCGGCCCGCTCACGCCCAGCTCGCGCAGGGCCAGCTCAGCGGCGCGGATGCCGATGGTCAGGCCGGGACACTCGTGGCCGTGAAACTCCGCCACCTTGTCCAACACTTCCCGGGAAAAGGAACAGGGCATGTTCAGACCTCCTCGGCCGGCAGCACCAGGGGCCGCCCGGCCACATGGTGCACGGTGACGGGCAGACCATAGACCGCCTGCACCGTGGCGGCCTCGATCTCCTCGGGACGGCCGCAGGCAAACACCAAGCCGTCCCTGAGGAACAGGAGTTTGTGGGCGAAACGCAGCGCCGTGTTCAGGTCGTGCATGGTCATGACCACGGCCATGCCGTGGTCCCCGGCCGCGGCCCGGATCAGGCGCAGGATATCCTCCTGGTTGCGCAGGTCCAGGGCGCTGGTGGGCTCGTCGAACAGGAGCAGCCGGGGCTCCTGCACCAGGGCCCGGGCGATGGCCACCTTCTGGAGTTCCCCGCCCGAGAGCTGGTCCAGACGGCGGAGCCGCAACGCGTTGAGCCGCAGATGGCGCAGCACCGCATCCACCATGCGCAGGTCCCGCTCCGAGGCGCGCCAGCGGATGTGCGGCCGCCGCCCCAGAAGCACGGCGTCGAAGACCGTGAGCCGCGGGGCCTCGCTGTGCTGGGGCACGTAGCCCACGGCCCGGGCCACGGCGTCCGGGGGCAGGCGCAGGATGTCCGTCCCCTCCACCAGGACCGCGCCGCCCCGGGGCCGGTGGATGGCGTTGATGCACTTGAGGAGCGTGGTCTTGCCCACGCCGTTGGGGCCGAGCACGGCCAGGACCTCGCCCGGCTCCACGCCGAAACGCACGTCCCGGAGCACGGCCCGGCCGTTGTAGGCGAAGCTCACGCCCGCCACGTCCAGGATCACGGCCGCCTCCGCAGGATGAGCAGGAAAAAGACCGGAGCCCCGAGAAAGGCCGTGAGCACGGACACGGGCAGCACGTGCGGGGCCAGGACCAGGCGCGCCGCGGTGTCCGCGGCCAG
>JAWRKD010000084.1:0-29790 GCA_040307135.1 Desulfovibrionaceae bacterium | reverse complement strand
CTACCAGGGCCAGAGGCGCTCCAGGGCTGCGAAGCTTATGCCCGCGCCCTCGATGCCCACCTCCATGGTCACGGTGAGGGGCTCGGGCACGCGGCGGAGCTGCTTGAACAGGGCCGGGTAGTCGATGCGGCCCTGGCCGATGGGCAGGTGGTCGTCGCGGCGGCCGAAGTTGTCGTGCAGGTGGAGCTGGCCCAGGCAGGGTCCGGCCTGCTCCAGCCACTTCTCCAGGGATACGGCCGAGAACAGGTTGAGGTGTCCCACGTCCAGGCAGAGGCCCACGCCGAGCGGGGCCAGCTCGTCGAGCACGGGCAGCATCTCCTCGGGCGCGCGCTCGAAGGTGTTCTCCAGCATGAGCCGCACGCCCATGCCGTGCAGGGCCTGGGCCACGCGCCGCCAGGTGGCCAGGCTCTGTTCCAGCCAGAACTCCTTGAAATAGCTGTGTTTGGTCGGGTCGTAGGCCAGGTGGCAGGTGACGCTGCGCGGCCGGAAGATCTCGGCCGCGGCCAGCATCTGGTCCAGGCGCTTGTGGGTGGCGGCCAGGATGAGCGGGTCGGCCGAGGCCGGGGCCAGGTCCAGGAAGGGGCCGTGCAGGGTGGGCCGCAGGCCGCGGTCCGCCAGGGCGCGAGCCGCCTCGCGGAAGTCCTCGGCCTTGAATTCGTCCAGGTCGCGGGCGAAGAGTCCGATCTCGGGATTGAGGCCCTCGTCCAGGAAGCGGCCCAGCAGGCCCCCGGCCAGCTGGAAGAAGCGGGCGTTGACCTGCACGGCGCGCTTCAGGTCGCTCATGACCGCACCATGCCCAGCACGCCCAGGGACTGGAAGGCCAGGTAGATCTCCCGGCTGATCCAGGCGTCGGTGGCGGCGTACACCACCTGGGCCGGGGAAAGGTTCTCGCGGGCCCAGTTGGAGCACTGGGCGCTCTTGGAGATGCGGAAGCCCAGGAGGTTGGCGGCCAGGTTGCGCAGGCCGTGGGTCTTCATCTGGAGCCGGGCCGAGAGCGTGCCCAGGTCCAGGAACCCGGCCTCCTCGAAATGGGAAAGGTCCTTGAGGGCCTTCACGTCGTCGGTCACCGAGACCCCGGTCTTGGTCACCGCGGCGTCGGCCAGCAGCTCCTTGAGCCCGTCGTTGAAGCTGAGCACGCTGATCTGGAAGAGATAGACGTGGTCCGCGGCGGCCAGCTGCAGCAGGGCCGGAGGATAGGGGCCCTGGCCCTTGCGGAACACGGGCCGGGTCTCGGTGTCGAAGCCCAGCAGGCTCTCGCCCTCCAGGGCGCGCAGCGCGGCCTTGAGCTGCTTTTCCGTGCGCACCACGGTGACGCCGCCCTCGTAGTGGCGCAAGGGGAGCTCGTTGATCTCCTCGTTGGTGAAGACGCGCAGGTATTGCTCGGGCAGGGACGGGGTCGGGGTCATGGCCTGGTTTACTCGTGCTCCCGTGTGGCGCTGAAGGCGATGTCCGGCCATTTCTCCATGGTGTCGTCCAGCCGCCAGGCGCTGGGGGCAAGGTACGCAAGATTTTGGTCCGCGTCCAGGGCCAGGCTGCCCTGCATGGACCTGCGGAAGTCCTCGAGCTTCTTCTTGTCCCCGCAGCTCACCCAGCGCACGGTGTGGAAGGGCGCGGCCTCGTAAAGCGCGTCCACGCCGTACTCGTCTTTGAGGCGCGAGGTGATCACGTCGAACTGGAGCACGCCCACGGCTCCCAGCACGTAGTCGTTGTTGAAGAGCGGGCGGAAAAGCTGCACCGCGCCCTCCTCGGCCAGCTGGGTCAGCCCCTTCTGGAGCTGCTTGGCCTTGAGCGGGCTCTTGAGCACCACGCGGCGGAAATGCTCGGGCGCGAAGTTGGGGATGCCCGTGAACTTGAGGGGCTCCTTCTCGGTGAAGGTGTCGCCGATCTTGATGGTGCCGTGGTTGTGCAGGCCGATGATGTCCCCGGGCCAGGCCTCCTCCACGCCCATGCGGTCCTGGGCCATGAAGATGGTGGCGTTGGACACGGTCACGTCCTTGCCGATGCGGTGGTGCCTGAGCTTCATGCCGCGCTGGAAGCGGCCGGAGCAGATGCGCAGGAAGGCGATGCGGTCGCGGTGGGCCGGATCCATGTTGGCCTGGATCTTGAACACCACGCCGGAGAAGGCCTCCTCGTAGGGCGAGACCTCGCGCTCCTTGGCCGCCCGGGGCTTGGGGGCCGGGGCCAGATGCACGAAGGAGTCCAGCAGCTCGCGCACCCCGAAGTTGTTCACCGCGCTGCCGAAGAAGACCGGAGTCTGGCGGCCCTCCAGGTAGCGCTCGCGGTCGAAGGTCCCGCCTGCGCCGGACAGCAGGTCCAGGTCCGCGCGCAGCTCGGCCGCGGCCTCGGCCCCCACCAGGGCGTCCAGGCGGGGATCGTCCAGGCCCTCCACGGTCTCCCCCTCCAGGACCCGCTCGCCGAAGCTCGGGGAGAAGAGCGTCAGGCGTCCGGCCCGGATGTCCCACGCGCCCTTGAAGCCCTTGCCCATGCCGATGGGCCAGGTGAGCGGCACGCACTCGATGTTCAGGCTCTTTTCGATGTCGGCCAGGAGGTCGAAGGGGTTCAGGCCCTCGCGGTCCAGCTTGTTCACGAAGGTCATGATGGGCGTGTCGCGCAGGCGGCAGACTTCCATGAGCTTGCGGGTCTGGGTCTCCACGCCCTTGGCCGAGTCGATGACCATGAGCGCCGAGTCCACGGCCGTGAGCACGCGGTAGGTGTCCTCGGAAAAGTCCTGGTGGCCCGGGGTGTCCAGGAGGTTGATCTCGAATCCCTGGTGCTCGAACTTCATGACCGAGGTGGTCACGGAGATGCCGCGCTCGCGCTCCATGGCCATCCAGTCCGAGGTGGCGTGGCGCGCGGCCTTGCGGGCCTTGACCGCGCCGGCCATCTGGATGGCTCCGCCGAAGAGCAGGAGCTTTTCCGTGAGCGTGGTCTTGCCCGCGTCCGGGTGGCTGATGATGCCGAAGGTGCGGCGGCGGTCCACCTCTTTCTTCAGCTGCTTGGCGAAAAGGCTGTCCTGCACGGGAGACTCCGGGAAAAAAATGCGGGCGCACGGCCCGAGGCAGGAGTTCTACCCATTGATCGGAAAACGTCAAGTGCCGCGGGCAGGCCGGAAAATACTGCGATTTCCTAGAGGAATTCCGCGCCCAGGCGCAGGGCCTCGTCGCGCTCCGCGGCCCCGTGCGGCTCGTCGGCCGCGTCCTGGAGCAGGGCGGCCACGTTCACGCCCAGGCCCACGCCCAGGGCTCCCACCAGCCGGGCCAGGGCCTCGGCGAAACAGTCCGGGCCGGGCCGCAGGGCCGCCAGCCATCCCTCCAGGGCCTCACGGTGGAGCCGGGACTTCTCGGCCGGGTCCGCAGGCGGCACCAGCCCCTTCTCCGCGCAGTAGGGGGCCAGGAAGCGGTCCGTGTCCAGGAGCGGGCTCCCTGGCGGCGGCCGGTCCTGCAGAAGTTCGAGCCGGATGTCCGAGGCCAGGGCCGCCAGCAGGGAATGGTCGGCCAGCAGGGCCTGGAACAGGGACAGGACCCGGCCGAAGAGGGCCAGCCAGGCGTCGGCCTCGGCCAGGAAGGGCGCGGCCCCGTTGGCCGCCAGGTAGCCCTCCACGCTGCCCTCCAAGCCGAACTCCCCGGGGCTGCCGGGCCGGGGCAGCAGGCAGGCGAAGCGCTCCTGGCCCCTGGTGTTCACGTGCCGGGCCAGGGGGTAGAGGCGGCAGACCAGGGGTCGGTCCGGGTGCACGGCGCAGCCCGCGGCCGAGAGGAAGCAGCAGACCCGGTCCGGCCGCGTGGCCAGGTGCACGCCCGAGACCGTGTGCCGGGCCAGAACGTGGGTGGTGGTGAGCCCCAGGCGGCGGGCCAGGCGGCAGATCTCGTAGGGGTTGGTCTGGATGCGCATTTCCGCGCAGCAGCGGCCGCAGCGCAGGCAGCGGTAGGAGAAGGGAATCCGGCGGGACATGGCCGTCCTCCTTGGCCGGGGGGCGGTTCGTTTTCCCGTGTCCGCGAACGCCTACAACATATAGGCCTGGGCCGTGCGCATGAGGTCTGCGTACGGCAGCTTGTCCCGTATGCCCAGGGCCAGGTCCTGGGACATGCGCATCTTGCGCCGGGCGTCGCCCAGGGCCTCGTTGCGCACGCGGTCCAGGTGGTTGGCCAGGAAATCGGCGTCGAAACCGTCCACGGCCAGGGACAGGCCTTCGGCGAAGTAGGGCGAGCGGATGAACTGGATGAACGGGGCCAGGCTCTGCTTGCCCTCGCGGCGGGCGTGGATGACGTAGAACAGGAGCTTGACCACCAGGCGGTCATGGCCGTGCTTGTGGCTCACGTCGAGCAGCGTGGGCAGGTCCGCGGAGGTCTCCTTGATGGCCGCGAACACGCTGCCGGCCAGGTCGAAGGCCTTGCGCTCGTCCATGGGCGGGGCGTGGAAGCGGGAGTCCATGCGGATCAGGGTGATGCGGGGGTTTTCGCCCGCGGCCACGGCGTAGAGCGCGATGCGCATGAGCTCGATCTTGCGCCGCCAGTCCGCGATGAAGGTCTCGCGCTTGATGCGGGCCAGCTTGCGCACCGCGTGCTCGGGCAGGTCGCTGAAGGCCGCGTTCAGGAGGTAGGCGATGTAGGGCTCGGGCGTGTGCGCGGCCTCGTCTTCGATGACCTTTTTCGCGCCCTTCTTGGCGTCCCAGAGCTTCTTCAGGGAGAGCCAGTAGGCCGCCAGGGCCTCCAGGGGCATTTCCAGGATGTCCAGGTCGCGGTTCGTTTCCATTTCTCCGCTCCGGCGGTCTTGACGCGAGCGCCGCCTTGGGCCAAAGGTGGGACCGGCCGTTTCCCGGACCCTAACGCAAATCCCGGGGGAAACAAAGCCGCCCTGCAAGGACACCCCATGATCCGACTTCCCGAACTGGACCCGGCCCTGATCCGCATCGGCGGCTTCGAGATCCGCTGGTACGGCTTCATGTACGCCGCGGGCTTCGTCTGCGCCTGGCTCCTGGGCCGCTTCCGCGCCCGCCAAGCCTGGCGCGGCTGGACCCCGGGCCAGATGGACGACATCCTCTCCTGGCTCATCGTGGGACTCCTGCTGGGGGCCCGCATCGGCTATGTGGTCTTTTACGACCCCATGCACTTCCTGGCCCACCCCGCTGACATCCCCGCGGTCTGGAAGGGCGGCATGAGCTTCCACGGCGGAGCCGCCGGCGTGTTCCTGGCTGCTTGGCTCTTCGCCCGCAGGACCGGCAAGACCCTGCTGGACGTGGGCGACTTCATCGTGCCCCTGGCCCCGCCCGGCCTGTTCTGCGGCCGCCTGGGCAACTTCATCAACACCGAACTGGTGGGCCGCCCCTCCAGCCTGCCCTGGGCGGTGCTCTATCCCGGCCCGGACGGCGACGTGCCCCGGCATCCCTCGCAGCTCTATGAGGCGGGCCTGGAGGGCCTGCTCCTCTTCGCCCTGCTCTGGTTCTATTCGCGCAAGCCCCGGCCGCGCGGAGCCGTGTCCGGGCTCTTTCTCCTGCTCTATGGCTGCTTCCGTTTCACGGCCGAGTTCTTCCGCGAACCGGACGCCCAGCTGGGCTTCGTGGCCTTCGGCTGGATGAGCATGGGCCAGGTGCTCTGCCTGCCCATGGTGGCCGCCGGGCTTTGGCTCCTTTTACGGAAGCCGCGGCAGGCCTAGCACGAACAGCTTGTCCCAGAACTTGCCCGTGGCGTAGAGCCGCCCGGAGCCCGGGTCGAAGGCCAGGCCGTTGGCCGCCTCGGCTGTGGGGTTGGTCAGCCGCGCCCGCAAGGGCGTCAGGTCGAGCCAGGCCCGCACCCGGCCCGTGCCCGGGTCCAGCACGGCCACCCGGTCGGACATCCAGATGTTGGCCCAGAGCAGGCCGTTCACGAACTCCAGCTCGTTGACCTCACGCACCGGCGCGTCGCCGTCGCGCACCTCGACGAGCCCCGTGGGGAGCATGGAGCCCGGGTCCAGGATGCGCAGACGGCTCGAGCCGTCGCTGGCCAGCACTTGGCCGCCGCCGGCGGCCAGGCCCCAGCCCTCGCCCTGCCAGGGAAAGCTGCCCTCGATCTTCAGGTCCGGCAGGCCCAGGAAGAAGCCCACGTGCTCCTGCCAGGTGAGCAGGGCCAGGCGGCCCTGCACCAGGGCCAGGCCCTCGGCGAAATATTTGGCGGCAAGTTTGGTGCGCCGCAGCACCCGGCCCGTGTCCGGCTCCACGGCGCGCACCTCGGAGCGGCCGTACTTGCCCACGGATTCGTAGAGCAGGCCCTGGTGAGCGAGCAGACCCTGGGTGAAGGCCGCGGGGTCGTGGGGCAGCTCGGCCAGGATCTCGGGCTCGAGCAGTGGCGCTCCGGCCCAGGCGGGCGCGGCCAGGCAGAGCAGGAGAAGCAGGAGCCGGAGCGCGGCCATGCTCAGTCCTGGACCTGGAAGGCGCCATCCGGAGCCGCGTCCACCCCGCGCACCCAGGTCCGGCCCGTGGCCGTGTGGAAGAGCACCTTGCGGCCCTTGGCCCCGAGCACATCCTCGGAGAGCGGGGTCAGGCCGTGGCGTTCCAGGGCGGCGCGGGCCGAGACCACATTCTTGCGGCCCACGTCGAGCATCTCGGCCATGCGGCCTCGCTCCTCGGCACAGAAGGTGTTGCCTCCGCCGAAAAGCCGAGTGCGCAGGGCGCGCAGGTTGAGGCCCCTGGAGCGGAAGCGCTCCAGCACGGCGGCCACGGCCAGGTCTGCGAAATTGCAGGGGTGGCGCACCGGCCCGCTGGACTGGGAGCTGTCCGGGAGCATGGCGTGGAACATGGCCGCCGCGCCCTCGGGATGGTGGAAGGTCACGGAGACGCAGCTGCCCAGAACCGTGACGATGAGGATGTCGCGGGTGGTGAAGATGCATTCGCCGATCTTCAGGTGTTCCTGCGGAAGGCCCTGGGGCGGGAGCGCGCGCACGTCCATTTTGCAATCATACGCCCAGGTTGAGGGGGGAGGCAACGGGCAGGGGGGTCACTCGTTGCGCAGCACGGGCAGGGCCTTTTGGGACAGGGCACGGCGCACGCCCAGGAAGCCCAGGCCCAGGGTCGCGGCCACGCCCGCAAGGATGCAGGCGGCCAGGGCCGCTGGGTGGAGGCTGCCGGGGTCCTGGAAAAGTTTGGAGGAAAAGACCCGGGCGGCCGTCCCGCCGATGACCGCCGCGGCCAGGGCCGTGGCCAGGGCCAGGGTGCAGAACTCCGCGGCCAGGGACAGGAACACGTCCCGCCGCGTGGCGCCGAAGACCTTGAAGACCACGGCGTCGTAGAGCCGGGCCTGGAGATTGGCGCGCAGGGCCTGGGACAGGACCAGCGTTCCGGCCAGGAGCGTCACGGCCGAGGCCAGGCGCACGGCCAGCCCGATGCGCCCGGCCAGGCGGCGGACCTCCTCCAGCACGTCGCGCACATAGACGCTCGTCACCTCGGGCAGGGCCTGCGACACGGCCCGGAACAGCGCCTCCTCGGCTCCGCGGTCGGCATAGACCGTGGCCAGATAGGTGTGCGGAGTGGCCTCCAGCACGCCCGGGGAGAAGATCATGGCGTGGTTCAAGGCCAGGCTGGTCCATTCGATCTCGCGCAGGCTGGCGATGCGGGCCGTGACCTCGCGGCCCAGGACGTTCACCGTGATGCTGTCGCCCAGCTTGAGGCCCAGGCCCTGGGCCGCGCGCTCGTCAAAGGAGACCAGGGGCGGCCCCTGGTAGTGCTCGGGCCACCACTCCCCGGCCGAGAGCCGGGTGCCCGGCGGCGGCAGGGCCGCCGAGGTCAGGCCCCGGTCCCCGCGCAGGATCCAGGCCGCGTCCGGGTCGGGCCGCACCTCTTCGGCGGGCACGCCGCCCACCCGCACCACGCGGCCGCGGATGGACAGGGCGTGCTCCTCGCGATGCACCCCGGGCACGGCCAGCACGGTCTGTTGGAAGCGTTCCAGCCCGTTCTTGGGGATGTCCATGAAGAAATAGGACGGCGCGGCCGCTGGCATCTGGTAGTCCAGCTGGTCACGCAGGTTCAGGTCCGTGAGCACGATGGTGGCCAGCACGGCCAGGCCCAGGCCCAAGGAAAAGACCACGGCCGTGAGGCCCGAGCCGCGGCGGGCGATGTTGGCCAGGGCCAAGCGCAGGCGCGGGTCGCGGGGCCGGGGCGCGTAGCGCACCAGGGCGCGCAGGCCCCGGGCCAGGGCGAAGAGGGCCGCGGCGCTGGCCAGGACCCCGGCGGCGAAGCCCAGGACCACCGTGGCGGACGGGCTCTGGGTCAGGGCCAGGGTCAGGAGGGCCAGGCCGCAGGCCAGGGCCGTGGGCAGGGCCTCGCGGCCCGGAGGCAGGGGGCCGGGATCGGCGTAGCCGCGGAAGAGCCGCACCGGCGAAACCCCGGCGGCCGCGGACAGGGGCCAGATGGAAAAGGCCAGGGCCGTGCACAGGCCGTAGGCCAGGCCCGCGGCCAGCGGCCCCCAGTAGAGCCCCGGGGCCACGGGCATGTCCAGCTGCCGGGCCAGGAGCAGGGCCGCGACGTTGGCCGTGAGCACCCCGGCCGCCAGGCCGATGAGGCTGCCCAGTCCGGCCAGGGCCATGACCTGGAGGAGCGATGCGGCCATGACCTGGCCCCGGGTGCCGCCCACGGCCTTCATGGCCGCCAGGGAATCGGCCCGCGAGGCCAGGTAGCCGCGCACGGCCCCGGCCGCGCCGATGCCGCCCAGCAGGAGCGCGGCCAGCCCCACCAGGGTCAGATACAGGGAGATGTTCTCCAGGGAGCGGCGCAGGCCCCCGGCGGCCTGGCGATAGTCCAGGATGCGCCAGCCCGTCTCCTGGGGATAGGCGCGCTCCAGGAGACTGCGGACCTCCTCGGGCGTGCGGCCGGGGTCCAGGCGCAGCAGGGCCGAGTGGGTGAGCACGCTGCCCGGAGCCAGCAGGCCCGTGTCCTCCAGGCCTTCGCGAGGCGTCAGCAGCCGCGGCCCCAGGCTGAACAGGGAGCCGCTCTTGTCCGGCTCGGAGACCAGGACGGCCATGAGCCGGTAGCGGGCCTGGCCCAGGCGCAGCTCGTCGCCGGGCCTGAGGTGCAGGCGCTCCAGGAGCTGGGGCGCGGCCACGGCCCCGGGCAGGCCGTCCGCACCGGCCAGAGCCTGTTCCAGGGGCATGTCCGGCTCCAGGACGGCGTGGCCGTAGAGCGGGTAGCTCCTGTCCACGGCCTTGAGCTCCACCACGGCCGCGCCGCCGTCCGCGGCCCGGGCCATGGCCCGCATGCGCACCTGGAGCGAGACCCGGCCCAGGACGGCCATGTCCGCCAGGGCCTGGGGCAGGATGGGCCGGTGGCTCTGGCGCACCTCCAGGTCCCCGCCCAGGAGGGTGCGGGCGTCGCGGTGCAGGCCCTCCTCCAGGGCGCGGCTCAGGCTGCCCACGGCCGAGACCGCGGCCACGCCCAGGGCCAGGCAGGCCAGGAACACCCCGAAGCCGCGGGCTCCGCCGCGCAGTTCGCGCCGGGCCAGGCGCAGAGCCAGGGCCAGGCCGCTCATGCCGGGTCCCCGTCCAGGACGCCGTCGCGCATCCGCACCCGGCGTCCGGCCCGTCCGGCCAGGATCTTGTCGTGGGTCACCAGGATCAGGGTGGTCCCGCGCTGGGCCGAAAGCCCGAAAAGCAGGTCCATGATGCGCCGGCCCGTGTCCGCGTCCAGGTTGCCGGTGGGCTCGTCGGCCAGGAGGATGGGCGGCTCCGGGGCGAAGGCCCGGGCCAGGGCCACGCGCTGCTGCTCGCCGCCCGAGAGCTGGGAGGGAAAGTGGTCCAGCCGGCCGGCCAGGCCCACGGCCCGCAGCCAGGACCCGGCCTTTTCCCGGGCCGCGGCGTCCCCCGCGAACTCCAGGGGCAGGGCCACGTTCTCCAGGGCGGTCATGGAGGGCACCAGGTGGAAGGCCTGGAACACGATGCCCATGTGGCAGCGCCGGAAGCGGGCCAGATCGTCCTCGGAAAGGGTCTCCAGGTTGCGCCCGGCCACGCGCACGCTGCCCGAGCTGGGCCGCTCCAGCCCGGCCAGGACCATGAGCAGGGTGGTCTTGCCCGAGCCCGAGGGGCCCACCACGGCCACGCTCTCGCCCGCGGCCACCTCGAGATCGAGGCCCCGCAGGATGTTGACCGGGCCGCTGCCCCCGGTTAACGTCAGCCGGATGGAATGGAGTGATATCAAGGCTTCCGCAGAGTCCATGCGCATGCGCCGCCTGTGCTGGTGGTTGCCGGTGCTGGTCCTTTTCTACGCCATTTCCGCCGGGGCTCCTAGCCCGGCGTGGGCGGCCTCCGCGCCGGCCGGGGAACCCCAGGTCCTCCTGGTCCTGGGCGACAGCCTGGCCGCGGGCTACGGCCTGCCCCAGGGCCAGGGCTTCTGCGAACGCCTGGAAGCCGCGCTCCGGGCGCGCGGCCGCAACGTGCGCGTGATCAACGCCGGGCTTTCCGGCGACACCAGCGCGGGCGGCCTGGCCCGGCTGGACTGGCTCCTATCCGGGCCGGACGGCCTGCCCGACGCGGCCATCGTGGAGCTGGGGGCCAACGACGCCCTGCGCGGCCTGGACCCGGCCCGCACCCGGGCCAACCTGGCGGCCATCCTGGAACGCCTGGCCGCGGACCGGGTCCGCGTACTCCTGGCCGGAATGCTCGCCCCGTCCAACATGGACGCGGCCTACGCCCGGGCCTTCAACGCCGTGTATCCGGACCTGGCCAAGGCCCGGGGCGTGGCCCTGTATCCTTTTTTTCTGGAGGGCGTGGCCGGGAACACGGCCCTGAACCAGGCCGACGGCATCCACCCCAACGAGGCCGGAGTGGCCCGCATGGTGGCGGGCATCCTGCCCGCGGTGGAGGCCCTGCTGGCCCAGACCGCGCCCTGAGGGGCGGAGAGCGCATGGACGTGATCCTGGCCGAGACCGCCGGATTCTGCATGGGCGTGGACCTGGCCCTGAACCGCCTGGACTCGCTGTTGGCCGAGGAAGGCGTGGGGGAGGTGCACACCCTGGGGCCCATCATCCACAATCCCCAGGTGCTCCAGCACTACGGCAAGCGCGGGGTGAGCGTGGCCCGCGGTCTGGAAGACATCGCCCCGGGCGCGGCCGTGGTCATCCGGGCCCACGGCGTGCCGCGCGCCCTCCAGGAGGGCCTGGAGGCCCTGGGCGCGCGGGTGGTGGACGCCACCTGCCCCAAGGTCAAAAAGGCCCAGATGCTCATCGGCCGCGAGGCCGAGCGGGGCCGCACGCTCCTGCTCTACGGCGAGGCCGACCACCCCGAGGTGCGCGGGCTTCTGAGTTACGCCGGGCCGGGGGCCTTCGTCTTCGGCTCGCTCGAGGAGTTCGAGGCCCATGCCCTGGACCCGGACGCGCGCTACGTGCTGGCCGCCCAGACCACCCAGGACCGGCAGGTCTTCGAGACCCTGGCCGCGGACCTTGCGGCCCGGCCCGGCCTGGACGTGAAGGTGCTGGCGACCATCTGCGACGCCACCCGGCTGCGTCAGGAGGACGCCGTGCGCATCGCCCGCGAGGTGGACTACATGGTGGTGGTGGGCGGCCGCGAATCGGGCAACACCCGCCGCCTGGCCCAGGTGGCCGCGGCCCAGGGCACGCCCTGCGTGCACGTGGAGACCGCCGCCGAGCTGCCCCTGGACAGCCTCCGGAAGTGCCGCCGCATCGGGCTCACGGCCGGGGCCTCCACCCCGCGCGAACTGGTGACAGGAATCTACCATCTGCTCAAGGGCCTCTAGGCCTGTTCCGTGATCTCGCGCAGCTTCTGGACCTCCTTCATGGGGCTGCTGCCCGCGTGTCCGTCCACCCGGAAGAAATTTTATCTTTTTTGTTAAAAATACTGGTGTTGATTTTGTTGGCAAACGGATAAAAAACAAAAAAAGCATATTTGTTCCTGGCCTGACCCCGGCTCCCGCACCTTCCCTTTGCCGATTATTCCAGGCGCAGCGCCACGTTTCCGCTGCATTCCGAGTATTGATCCATGTATTTCTGTTTTTTAATGAATGCATTTTTTTGCTTTTCCAAGAATGCGGAGCAGAAAGTACAAAGATGTCATGCGAAAATTGCAGCGTAATGATGTAGTAATTTCACCGTTGCAATGAACGGCATCAAATGCTTGCAGGTCGCATGTTGGCCCCCAACTTGCTTTTGGCGGCTCAAGAAACGCCACTGACTCGGGAGGTCAACAATGAAACGTCTGGTTCCGGTTTTCCTCGTATTGCTCATGCTGGCCACGGCAGCCGCTCCCCTGGCTGTCCTGGCCCAGGACGCGGCCCCGGCCGCAGCCGCGGCGGATGAAGGGCCCAAGCCCGATCCCAGCGGCGCGTCAACGGGCGGCGTGGCCGACATCATCGGCGCGACCGCCAACGCCCCCACCCAGGACGACATGGCCCAGCTCTCCGAGAAGGAGCCGCTGGCGGTCAAGGTCGCGGATGTGGTGGGCCACAACCGCATCGCCATCAACATGGTCTGGACGCTGCTCTGCGGCTTTCTGGTCATGTTCATGCAGGCGGGCTTCGCCCTGGCCGAGACAGGCTTCACCCGGGCCAAACACGCCGGGCACACCATGGCCATGAACATGATGGTCTATGGCATCGGCATGCTGGGCTACTGGATCTGCGGTTTCGCCCTGCAGATGGGCGGCGTGGGGGGGGTGGCCACCCTGGGTGGCGCCGGCACCCTCAACGGCGAGTTCGCCGTGAGCATCCTGGGCCACGACTTCGGCCTGTTCGGCACCAAGGGCTTCTTCCTCTCCGGCGACGCCTACGACGCCGTGGTCTTCAGCGTGTTCCTCTTCCAGATGGTCTTCATGGACACAACGGCCACCATTCCCACGGGCGCCATGGCCGAGCGCTGGACCTTCAAGTCCTTCGTGGCCTACGGGTTCTTCATCTCCATGTTCGTCTATCCCATCTATGCCAACTGGGTCTGGGGCGGCGGCTGGCTCTCCACCCTGGGCAAGTACTTCGCCCTGGGCCACGGCACGGTGGACTTCGCGGGCTCTTCCGTGGTGCACCTGACCGGCGGCGTGGCGGCCTTCGTGGGCGCCAAGCTCCTGGGCCCCCGCCTCGGCAAGTTCAAGGCCGACGGCACGCCCAACGCCCTGCCCGGCCACCACATCCCCATGGCCATCGCGGGCTGCTTCATCCTGGCCTTCGGCTGGTTCGGATTCAACGCCGGCTCGTCCCTGGCGGGCGGCGACCTGCGCATCGGCGTGGCCGCCACCAACACCATGCTGGCCTCGGCGTCGGGCGCTTTCGTGGCCATGGCCTACATGTGGGCCCTCTACGGCAAGCCGGACATCTCCATGGCCGCCAACGGCATGCTGGCGGGCCTGGTGGCCATCACCGCGCCCTGCGCCTTCGTCAACTCCGTGTCCGCGGTGATCATCGGCGGCGTGGCCGCGGTGCTCCTGTGCTGGGGCGTGTTCTTCGTGGAGCGCAAGCTCAAGATCGACGACCCGGTGGGCGCCATCTCGGTGCACGGCCTGAACGGGGCCTGGGGTCTGCTCTCCGTGGGCCTGTTTGCGGACGGCTCCTACGGCGAGGGCCTCAACGGCGTAGCCGGCGGGGTCAAGGGCCTGTTCTACGGCGACGGCGGCCAGCTCTTGGCCCAGTGCATCGCCGTGTGCGCCAACGTCATCTATGTGGGGCTGGCCATGTTCCTCTACTTCAAGATCGCGGAGAAGTTCGTCCCCATGCGCGCCAATCCGGAGTGGGAGATGGAAGGCCTGGACCAGCACGAGGTGGCGGTGACGGCCTACCCGGACTTCAGCCTGAACAAGACCCACCGCTAGGCGGAAAGCGAGGAAGAGCATGAAAAAGATTGAAGCCATCATCAAGCCGCACAAGCTGGACGAGGTCAAGGACGTCTTGAGCCGGCTGGGCCTGCGCGGCATGACCGTGACCGACGTGAAGGGCTACGGCCGCCAGAAGGGCCACATGGAGCAGTACCGCGGGGCCGAGTACGAGGTGGTCTTCCGGCCCAAGGTCAAGATCGAGATCGTGGTGCCGGACGCCATCGCCGCGGAGACCGTGGAGGCCGTGCAGAAGACGGCCAACACCGGCAGCATCGGCGACGGCAAGATCTTTGTCTCCAGCCTGGACGAAGTGGTGCGCATCCGAACCGGAGAAAAGGGAGACCAGGCCCTCTAGGTTTCCTTCTTCCGGCGGGATGGGATAGGGCGCGCGCCACAGCGGCGCGTGCCTCTTCTTTTTTTTGCGGGTCGGGCTTTCCCCAAACCCGGGCCTGGGGTACACTGGCCCCAAGATAAACCGGAGGCATGCCATGACGCAGCGCACCGTGAATTTCAAGGGCCATCCCCTGGCCCTGTCCGGCACCGAGGTCAAGGCCGGGGACAAGGCCCCGGACTTCTCGCTGGTGACCAACGACCTGGCCGAGGTCTCGCTCAAGGACTACGCGGGCAAGGTCCTGATCCTCTGTTCCGTGCCCTCCCTGGACACGCCAACCTGCGACCTGGAGACCCGGCGTTTCAACCAGGAGGCCGTGGCCCTGGGGCCGGACATCCGCATCCTCACCGTGAGCATGGACCTGCCCTTTGCCCAGAAGCGCTGGTGCGGGGCCGCCGGGGTCACGGCCGTGCAGACCCTCTCGGACCACCGCCAGGCCTCCTTCGGCCTGGGCTACGGCGTGCTCCTGGAGCCCCTGCGCTTGCTGGCCCGGGCCGTGTTCGTGGTGGACAAGGGCGGCGTGGTGGCCCATGCCCAGATCGTGCCCGAGGTCTCCAGCGAGCCGGACTACGCCGCGGCCCTGGCCGCGGCCAAGGCCTTGACCTAGAGCCGTCAGGGCGGCGTCTCCGCGGAGCGCCTCGGTCAGCAGTACGGCAGGACCGTACGCTTCTACGGCGCGGACCTGCGCGACTGGCGCAAGGTCCAGGAAACGGCCGAGGCCGTGGCGCGGGACTTCGGCGGCGCGCACGTCCTGCTCAACTGCATCGGCATCGGCCCGAACACGGACGTCCTGGACATCCCGCCGCAGGAGGGGAAGAACGTCAACGTCAACGCCCAATTCTACGTGACCAAGGCGGGCGGCGGCAGCACGTGGACCGGCCCCAGCCGCAGACCCACTACAACACGAGCAAGGCGGCCGTGCACCACATGGTCCGCTCCATGGCCGTGGGGCTGGCTCCGCACAACATCCGCGTCAATGCCGTGGCTCCGGGCTTCGTCATGGCGGGCATGACCCGGGAGGCCGTGACCCGGCCCGGCCTGCTGGAGACCTGGACCGGCAACACGCCCATGGGGCGGCTGGCGCGGCCCGACGAGGTGGCCTACGCCATGCTCTACTTGGCCAGCGATGCGGCCAGCTACGTGACCGCGAGCATCCTGGTCATCGACGGCGGCTATACCTGCTGGTAGCGCCGCCGTGAGCGCCACAACGCCTGCCGCCTGACCACGGGCCGGGCGGCGGATCGAGATTTCGGCCTCGCGGGAGGGCGTGCGCCGGACCGTGCCCTGGTCCGGCGAGCCGTCGGCAACGCTTCCAGGGGGCGCCTCAGCAGCCCAGGCGTTGCATTGTTCGGGGAACGGCCTCAGGCCGTGCCGACGGCGTTGCGGGCCATTGACCGGCCCGGGACTATCTCCCGCGCGGACACGAAAAAAGGGTCGGATGTTGCATCCAACTATTTGATTTTACTGGAGCCAGCGATGGGACTTGAACCCGCGACCTGCTGATTACGAATCGAAAAACGGGCCAATTTTTTCAACTACTTGCAAAAGTATATTTTTATATTCCAGATGGTTATCTGTATATGAATGTTCGTGAATATTCCCGATTTCCCATCCGCACTGTACCAAAATTGTACCAAGAAAAAATGCCGCGGGCGGACAAAAAACGCAGGCGGTGTCGTTGGTTCTCGCAGGCTCGGAGTGACCTACGCCTTGGTTGGTCGGCCGCGTTTCAAAGATAATGTCCCGTCTGGTCGGACGTGCCCTTTGGCCTCTGAGAGGAGCCACAGCCAAGCCTCAGATCGAATGAGCATGGGGCGATAGACGTCTTCCCAGGGGACCAGGACCTCTGAATGGGACGGCGGCATGGTGGAACTGGCCTCATCAATGGGAAGCACTTCTGGTTGCGCCAGAGCAGCAAAGCACTTCTTCACATCCATGAGGTTCACTTGAAGCTGACTCAGGCGATCTCGGGTGAAGGGAAACAGATCCCAGGATAGCCTTACATCTTCTTCCCGCGCGATGTTCCGGGCTATGATCTGCCGGATAAAAGTCGGATATTCCGGTGGGAGCCTGTCCGCCACAATCGTTCTGATCACGTCCCCTTTGCGGAAACGCTTCAGCTTTCTTAAAAGCCGGTCCAATTTCTGGTATTCCGGTGATCTTGTCTTGTGCAGGGAACAATGCTCTGGCCGCATGAGGTGGCTTTGGGCCAGCACCGGCCGCCAGCACAGCGGGCAGAAGTCCCAATCGCTGGAAACCGAGGCTTCGCGCCGCCTTCTCCAGAAGCGGGGAAGTAACCCCAGGATATCTTGTCCGGCGACGTACAATTGGTGCCCGGCCGTGGGGTTTTTGTAGGTTTCTGCTCTCTTGACCATCTCTCTCGCGTAGGCCTCAATCCCCCGCCAGGAGGGCCAAATTTTGCTCGTGTGCATCCAGGCGGGGAGCACGGTCTCAATGGCGCGGAGCACGTCCGCAGGCCCGATGCCGGAGCGGGGTTGCTGCTTCTTCTTCCATACGCGCTCGGCCTGGAGAAGATCAGCGAGCCGGGATTCGTAGAATCCGAGATCCATGAGCGCTCCTTTTGTCTGAAAAAGTGATGAAAGAATATCGTTGAGGCCTTCTTGAGGCAAGCCTATTTGCTGGGCATGTGCATGGACCTGCATGGAGGCTTGCCGGAATGCAGAAGCTTCTGAACATCGGCGAACTGGCGGATTTTCTCGGTTTCACCGTGGCTGCGGTCTCCGCGCATCTGCACCGCAAGAACTGGGATGCCGTGCCCAAGCCCATCAAGCTCGGCAGGCGTTTGGCCTGGCCGGTCGAAGAGGTGCAGGCCTGGGTCAGGGACAAGATCCAGGCCCGCGACGAGCAGGGGGCATTTTCGCCATCTCGTGTTGGGCGCCCCCGGCGGATGTGACGAGCGATGTTGCGGTTTCCGCACGTGGAAAATTGAGGTGCGCGGTGAGTGTTAATGGTGGCTGTCGGAATACGGAGGGACGCATGTTTTCGTTGCACGAAAACGTGGCCTCCGTCGCCCTGCGGGCTCGGTCGGCTTTTGGTGGGAAGGCATGACTGATGGCTCGGCCGAAGAAGAAAATCTGCCTGGAGCACATTGTCGGTGTCCGGATGAGCTCAAAGGACCATGCCGATGCCCAAGCGCGAGCTCAGGCCTGCGGCCTGCCGCTTTCTGTGTGGCTGCGCGAGGCCGCGTTTGGTCGTCCCTTGGCGAGGGCGCGGCCAACGGTGAACCAGGAGGTATGGGGAATGTTGGGGAGGCTCATAGCGACACTCTCACTGTTTAAGGAGAACGCTGGACGAGTGAAGCCGGAACACTTTGCTGCGATGATCGATTTTGTCGGCAGGATTCGGGAGAAGCTCTCCCAATGATCGGACACAAAACCACAGGAAAGGGTTTTCGCGGCCTTGTCCAATACGTCCTGAGCAAGGAGGGAGCGCGACGTCTACCGGCAGGAACGCTGGTTGGACAGACCCCGGCGGCCTTGTCCCGGGAGGTGGCTTGGTTGCGGACAGCGCGCCGCGATTTGTCGAAGCCCGTGCTGCACCGGACGTTGAGCTTGTCGCCCGGAGAGCGTCTGTCGCCGGAACAATGGTCTTGGGTTGCGGTCCATTACATGGAACGATTGGGGTATGGCTCTGTCCCCTGGTTCGCGGCCATTCATGAGGATGCGGCATGCCAGCATCTGCACATCGGCGCTCTGGCCATTGATCCCACGCGCCAGGACAGATTCGGCCGACCGGCGCGTGTCTCTGACAGCAATGACTACGCCCGCTCTGCACGGATCATCCAGGGGATTGAGCAGAAGCTGGGGCTGCGTCCAGGCGCCATGACCCCTGGCGAGGCCGCGCAATTGCCCTGGCGGCAGCCGCCGAGCAGGCACGTGCAGCGTTTGGCCCGGACAGGTGAGGCTCCGGAAAAGGTCCGGCTCCAGGCGTGCATTGATGCGGCGGTGCAACTGGCCGTGGATTTCGAAGACTTCAAGGCTCACCTGGAACTGGCAGGTGTTGAAGTGCGGGAAAACTGGAAGGCCGGAGTGCTGCGCGGGTTGAGTTACGGATTGAACGGTTACCAGGCCAAAGGCTCGCAGCTTGGCAAGCGCTATACGGCCTTGGGCGTCATTAATGAACTGGAGAAGCGGCATGAGCAACGAGACGAACACGGTTTCCAAGGTGGAGTTGCTGCGTCAGACCCAGCAGGCAGAGAGGGCCAGGGCCATGAACCGAGCCGAGGGGGTCCTGACTCTGTTGCACGAGATTCGGGATGCAGTGGCCACGGGCGGCCCTGCGGGCCGGACTCCTCCAGCGGAAGCGATGAGCCCGGCCGACATCCAAGAGGCGCTGGCGCAACTGGCGGATCAGCTCACCGGGGTCCAGAAAGCCGTGCCTCGGGCCAAGTTCTGGAGATGGTTACTGGAGCGCTTGGAGGACATGCAATGGATGCAGGAGGAAGCGCGCCGCAACACGCTCGCGCTGGTTCTCGTGATCATTCTTGTGGCCCTGGGAACGAGTCTCCTCACGGCATTTCTCACCGGCCAGGTGATACGGCCCATTCTCCTGGACCTGGTTTTCCGGCTTCTCAACTTGTGAAGTCGGAGGATGTGGAGGATGTATTGGATGAGGCATCACCAAGGAAACCGGGTGAGTGGCCCTGAACAGCAGGGCGAGAACGAGCGGTCGTCTCCAGGATAAAATACTTGCATTTTTACCATTGAGTGGTAAATATTCAACCATGTACTCGCGAAACATCACAGGCAACGTTGTCGAGGCCCTGCAGGATACGCCCGCGGTCTTCATCCGTGGGGCCCGGCAGGTCGGGAAAAGCACCCTGGTTCAGGAACTGGCTGCAACCCGGCATTCCGCCCAATACGTCACCCTGGACAATGCCACGGTCCTGTCTGCGGCCACAAGCGATCCCCAGGGATTTCTGGCCGGATTTTCCGGGCCCGTGATCCTGGACGAGATCCAGCGGGCCCCGCGGCTCCTGCCTGCCATCAAGGAGGCCATTGACCGCGACCGCCGGCCGGGCCGGTTCCTGCTCACCGGTTCGGCCAATCTCCTGACTGTGCCCACGGTGGCCGAATCCCTGGCTGGCCGGGTGGAGGTGCTGACCCTCTGGCCCCTGTCCCAGGGCGAACGGGCCGGGCGGCGGGAAGACTTCATCGGCAGGCTGTTCCGAGGGGGCGCGTTCGCGATCCGGGAGCACGAACTCTCGCAGGCCGATCTGCTGGAGCGGATTGTCGTTGGGGGCTATCCCGAACCTTTGGGCCGAGTGGCCCAAAAGCGCCGGGCTGCCTGGTTCGACTCCTACCTGACCACGATCCTGGAGCGCGACGTGCGCGACATCTCCAATATCCAGGACCTGGGGGCGCTGCCCCGGCTTCTCCAGTTCCTCAGTGCGCGTACGGCCTCGCTGCTGAACCAGTCCGAGGTCTCCCGCAGCCTGGGCCTCCCCAACTCCACGCTGGGCCGATACATGGACCTGCTGGAGGGGGTGTTCCTGGTCTTCAAGCTGCCGGCCTGGACCGCGAATCTCGGCAAACGCCTCGTGAAATCCCCCAAGCTCTATGTGGCGGATACCGGCCTCGCCGCCCATCTGGCGGGGGCGGACGTGAAGCGTCTTCAGGCCGAACCCGAACTGACCGGTCGGCTGCTGGAGAATTTCGTGGTGGCCGAAATCATGAAACAGGCCACCTGGAGCGACACTTCGGTCCGACTCTACCACTTCCGCACCACTGCGGGCAGGGAGGTGGACCTGGTGTTGGAGGATTCGGCTGGCCGGGTGGCAGGCATCGAGATCAAGCTCTCGGCCACGCTGGAGGCCAAGCATTTCGCCGGGTTCAAAGCCTTGCAGGAGTCGCTGGGCGAACGTTTCCAGACCGGCGTGGTGCTCTACGGCGGCACAGACGTTGTGCCGTTCGGCGAAAGGCTCTGGGCTGTGCCGGTGGCGGCCCTGTGGGATGCAGTGTAATTTTTCACTTGCTTATTGAGTACGGCGCGACTGCCTTGCTCCACGCATCAACCAGGGATCCGACAGCATTCTACTCCGAAGTGTATCGCCATCCCAGTCAACCGCGTCCCAGTGGTCCGGGCGGAATTTATGGACGAAGAAATCTCGCAGGGCAGTGCGTAAATCCTCTGCGAATTGCTGCCGATCCACAAGGCATTCCAGGAATACCTCACACTCGCAGTCGTATGGCTCCTGGATGCGTACGAGCATACGATCAAGATCACCGGCCGAGTATGCCTCCAACCGCTTGTCCCGGCCTTCCGCGTCGATCTCCACCCGCACGGGCAGATCGCCTCTGGCGATCATTTTGAGCCATTCCAGGAGCATCTCAAACGGGGGAGAGGTATCGAACAGGCCGATATCTACGACAGATTCGCCCCGGCGGATGGAGAGTGTCGCCACGCCGACGTAGTCCTCTTGGGTCATGTTGAAATCCAATTTCGCCACTTTAATTTGGGGCGCAAGGGTGAAGAGCCGCGAAGGGTCGAAAGCCGGTCGTTTCAATCGGCGTGCCGCACTGAAATCATAATGAAATAATTCCATGGAGTCGAAGACGAGAAAAACGTCTGTGTGTCGCCAGCCCCAATTGTCTTCTTCATCCAACTCATGGAACCATTGGAGAAACGCACCGTAGGCATCCCAGGCGAAGGGGGCATAGGATGCCGGCGTGGTTTTCCCGCCAGATTCTTCGGTAAACGCGGTCACATACTCGAACCGGCTGGACAGGAAGGGGAAGAGCCCCGGGGAACGCCTGAATTGCGCGAAGCCTCTGAAGGGGTTCCGTTCGTGCAGAAAGAGAGCGTCGCCGAAGGCTGCGCTGAGGTGCCGCTGTGCCGCAGCCCGCGTAGCCGTCACATGCCGGTCTGGGTGCTGTCTCCCGGCATGTCCGTTGTCGGCGGCGTCGGGACGTATGAATTGGCGCAATGCCAGAAGGTCGGTTGTGACTCTCTGATCCGCGCATCTGGAGAGTGGGAGGATGAGGCCGCAATAGGGGATTAAGCCGTTCTCGACGGCTTCGGCGATGAGGAATTGACCGGGTTTAATTCTTGCCTGTTGCGTGTACAAGCCCCGGGTTCCTTGTTCGGCAACAAAGAAAAAGGGACCAAGTTGTTCCAACCCAGCCTCAAGCGGGCCGGATGTGATGGTTCTAATTTTGCTCGGCATTTGGTGCCCCTTACTCCAAAGGATTGGTCGTTGAGGCAATATGCTGTCGTCCGGGTTGGCTCTGGACGCCGCCTGGGGCCATTACGGATTACTCCTGCAACTGAATAATGGAGTGCTCCACGCATAGCGTGTGCTGCGGCATGTGTACAGGCTATTTGATAGGGCGCGGATCGCGGACGCATCGCTGGAGGCGTTTCATTCAGCGAGAGCGTCGTGGACCTCGGCGTGCTGGTGAAGGAAGTAGATGCTGTCGGGGCAAAGCGTTCCGGTCGCTCTGCCGTACCGCCTGCGGATCAGGATTTCTCCACGCCTTCAGGCTGATCCAGGTTTGCGGCAAGGGCCGCGCGTTGGTGTTTCAGCTGCCTGATTTGGCTGCCGATGGCCAACATCTCCTCGTGAACCGTCCGGATTCGTCGCGCTTCGCCAGTCCCAAGGACCGGTATGGGGAGGTTGCCCATGTCCGCGGCTTTGATCTGGGGCACTGTGCCTCCGGTGATCAGGTGGGCGATCTGCTCCTGCACTTTCTGCGAGCGGAGCTGGTGGAAGAGGCAGATGGGGTCCGTGTCCGGCAGAGGCCGCAGCGCCTGGAAGGACTGGCTGGGAATCCAGTTCTGGCCGCAGTCTTCGGGCGCCAGCGCCACTTTGCCCGCGGAGCCCTTGCAGGAGAAGAGGATGTCCCCGGGCCGGAGCAACTGGTTGCTCTGGGCCGGGGAGAGAGCCCTCGAACACACCAACCCCTTTTCAGGCCGCCGGAGCATACCGTCGGCCCCGATGTCTTTGATGGCGGCCTCAAGGAAGAGGTGTTCCGCTGGAACCGTCTCCCCGGGTCCAAGCCTCCGGGCTTCGGGCCAGACCTGACCCCGGACAGTGCTGACGAGCTGGCGGAGGGGCCTGGTTGTGGCGCCTTCGGGTGCGGCTGACGCCTCCTGAGCATGCCGTCGGGGGGTGATGTCGCAGTCGGCTTGAACCAATGCCTGACCATCCAGGAGGCGGACTCGGCCCAACCGGTCCTCCTCGAGACAGTCCGCCACCTCTCTCCAGCCTTTGAGCCTCGCCTGGGTGAAACGCCTTTTGAGCACTTCGTGAAAGCCTTCCGAGGCGTCCACTACACCAAGCCCGCGCTACGGTTCCGGGGCGGGTCGGCCTTGCGGCACTGGACGTCGATCTTCTCCGAGGACATGCGGGCCTTGGCCAGACTGCATGCCGACGTGCTGGTCACCCACGAGGCGCCCAGCACGCGCCGCTATGGCTTTGAGGTCCTGGACGACTTGGCCAGGGACATGGGCGTCCGGCTCGTGGTCCATGGCCACCACCATGAGCCTTGCTATGGAGCCGAGCTGTTCGGCGGAATCCACGTCGTGGGCCTGGGCAAGGGCGAAATGATGGAATGGAGGCGGGGATGAATATCTTCGTGGTTGACGATGCGCACGGCCGACGTCGCTCAGGGAATCGACGCATCATCAGAATGATGGGGAGGAGGTTGCCATGTCGCTGTTGCATCTTGATGAGCTTGGGGGCCTGACCCTGGGCGGGCTGGTCCGAGCCCACCGCGAGGAATTGAGTTTTGCGGTGGCTTCAGCTGCGCAGATTCAGGCTCTGCCCTGGAAGCACACGGAAACCGACATCCGGCTCAAGGGAGTGGTGCAACCTGCCTGGCCGTTTTTGATCCGCTTTAAGGGGGTGGAGGTCATCCGGATCATGGGCTGGACCGAGGGAGGAGGGAGCTGCATCACGTCCCAGGTGGTGGAAATGAACTACGGGCGCGGCCTGGTCTTCACCCGCTCCGGCTCGTTCTACCGCGCGGAATGGGACGAAAACGAGCCGGACCTCTCGACCGTCATGGCCTTTGCTGCGTTCTTTTGGATGCAATACCCGGACCTTGCTGGATACTGCGACGTGCCCAGGGCGTTCTTTTGATTAGAACACATTCCGCATTAGGTTTGTGCGATACCGCAGTGTTGCGCTGTGGCGTTGTGTTATGCTGTATGTTCCAACCGAGTCCGAGCCGTGTATGTACCTCCTGTCGCGAGGGTGGCAAAACAGCGATTGGTACGGAATTGAAAGGGGTAATCGGTATCCTGACAAGGATCCAGGGGTGACGGCTGGCCGGGGATGGATCCTCCAATAATACGGTTGAACGTGTTTGAGGTTGGGGATGAGGTGCCTCTCCGCGTCCTATGGTGCCTGTGTCTCGAGGACGCGCCTATGAATTTGAGTGAGGTTGATGGGCAACTCGGCGGAGAGTCTTGGCGTTGACGAAAGGAAGAATTGTATCTATTTCTTGAACATGCAGGGAGAGGATCAACTTTGGGGGAAGATCGGCCAAGATGCCGAGGGGACGACTTTTCTCCCCTTGGAATGCCACTTGGCCGATGTGGCGACGGTTTTCGAGGCCCTATGTCGCTCCCACTCCGTCCGTTCCCGGTTGTCGAAAGCCTTGGGGAGGGAACTGACCGAAGCTGATATTGCCAGACTCTCCATCCTCGCCCTGCTGCACGATCTCGGCAAGATAACTCCTGGTTTTCAGAACAAGGCGGCTGTGGCCAAGCCGCAGCACGGGCATGTGTGCCCCATTCCCGGTCTGTTCTGCGAATCCAATTTGGCGCACCTCTTCGACTGCCTGCCCTGGCTGCCCGGATGGGGCGCGGACGGCGGCGCATGCGTCTTTCGTCTGCTGGTAGCGGCCTTTTCGCACCACGGCACGCCGATTCCTCTTGAGGAAAACATCGGCTCCGCCAGCTTGTGGCCGACGCGGAAGGACGCGGCGGGTTGGCGATTCCTCAAAGAGCTGGGGAAGCAAATCCCGTTATGGTTCCCGGAAGCGTTTGCGCCGGAGGCTCCAAGCCTACCCGTCGCTCCGATTTTGGAACACCTTTTCGCCGGCTTGGTCATGCTGGCGGACTGGCTGGGCTCGGATACGCGCTTTTTCCCGATTGCACGGGAGAAGCGGGACCTAACAACGATTGATTTCTCCAGGAGACAGGCGGCAACCGCAGTTCGCTCCGTGGGGCTTGATACTGCCGCTTGGCGCGCCGCGGTGACGGTACCGCCTCGATTTGAAAGACAATTCGAGTTCCAGCCCAATGAATTGCAGCGGGCGGTGGACTGCATTCCGCTTCAACCTGAAGGCGGTCTCGCGATCATTGAGGCGGAAACCGGGGTCGGCAAGACCGAGGCTGCGCTACGCTATTTTACGCGCCTGTGGGCCAGTGGTCTGGTGGACGGGCTCTATTTCGCTAATCCGTTACGATTCGCCGCCACGCAACTCTTCGGCCGGATCTCTCATTTTGCGGGGCGGACCTTTGGAAACGATCCACCGCCCGTGGTGCTCGCAGTGCCCGGGTACCTCCAGGTCGACGACGTCTCCGGCGTCCGCCTGCCCGATTTCACCGTGCGATGGGACGACGAACCTGCTGCGGCCGAGGCGGAGCGCCGCTGGGCCTGCGAGCATCCCAAACGCTATCTGGCCGCCCCGCTGGCCGTGGGAACAATCGACCAGGCCCTGCTCGCCGGTCTGCGGACGCCCCACGCGCATTTGCGCGCCGCCGCTTTGAGTCGGTCGCTTCTGGTGATCGACGAGGTGCATGCCAGTGATCCATACATGACGGAACTCACCCTGGGGGTTCTCGATTTGTTTCATCGGGTGGGAGGGCAGGCGCTGCTGCTTTCGGCGACTTTGGGAGGTGAGGCGCGCGCCAAATACCTGCGCACCATGGGAGGCACGCGAGGCGCGCCGGATATGGAGGCGTGTCTTCGGGCACCGTATCCATGCATCTCCACGCCGAGCGGCGGAGTGGCCGTGGAGGATAACCAGCAGGAGGGCGTGCGCAAGCCTCCCATTCGTTGTCAGCTTTTGGGCATCCAGAACGACCCCGGCGCCGTGGCCAAGCTGATCGCCGAGGAAGCGAGCCGCAGCGGGCGGATTTTGATTTTGCGCAATTCCGTGGCCTCGGTGGTGGAGACGCTGGAGGCCGTGGAGCTCCTCGTGGCGAAGAGTGCCCTGTTCCAGGTAAGCGGGGTCGTTTGTCCGCATCACTCCCGCTACGCGCGTGTGGATCGGGAGATGCTGGACGGACAGGTGGAGAGTTGGTTCGGCAAGCAGGGAGCATGCGGGAGTGGAGTGTTGGTGTCCAGCCAGACGCTGGAACAGTCCCTCGATGTGGACTTTGACCTGCTCATTACGGACCTCTGCCCCATGGACGTGTTGCTGCAGCGTCTGGGCCGCCTGCACCGGCACCGCTCCCGTGACGCCGAGCGGCCGCCGGGCCGCAAGGAGCCGATCTGTATCCTGCTCACGCCGGAGGCCATGAGCGCCGAGGCCTTGCGTTCCAAACGCGCCCGGCGGCATCAGTATGGAAAGGATCGGGCTTACGCCAATCTCCCGGCCCTCATGGCTACCTGGGAGCTTTTGCTGGACCTGGAACAGCGGGGCGAACCGCTGCGCATTCCGGAGATGAGCCGGTCGCTGGTGGAGCGGGCGCTGCATTCTGAGGCGTTGGAGTCCGTGGCGCATCGCCACGGACTGGACGCCGAATTCACCGCCGCGCTCGGTGTCGCAGGTGCGCGGGCCACCCAGGGGCGCTACGCCGTGATCCGCTGGGACCAGCCGTTCTCTGAGCAATGCTGGAAACGCGAAGACCCCAACCCTCTGACCCGCCTGGGCTCGGCGGACATGGTCGTGGATTTCGAGGAGCCTTTTCTCTCGCCCTTCGACAACGCCGTGGATCGCTTGGTATTGCCCGAGTTCCTGCTTCCCAAAGCGGCGCTCGATGCCCCTCCTCAAGTGATTTCGAGCGGTCCGCGCGGAACCGTTTTTCGTCTGGGAGAGACGGATTACATCTACAGTCGTTTCGGACTGCACAAGGAGAAGCCACAGTGAACGACAATCTCCTGGTTGATCCGGTCATCACCGTCCGCAACGGGACAAAGATACGACGGCTCTCGCTGCCGGGCGTACTGGCCGAGTTGGGACGGGACGGAGTGGAGGATTTCCCGGCCCTGCGGCCGCATCAGCGTCATCCGTGGCATGCCTTCCTCTGCCAGTTGGCCGTGCTGGCCCTGGAGCAGGCGGGACGGAATTTCGAGGGCGATCCGTTGGATGAGGCCGCCTGGCGGGAGCTTCTGCGCGGCCTGACTCCAGGGTTTCCCGGCGACGAGCCCTGGCGGCTGGTCGTTGGGGACTTGGCCAAGCCCGCCTTTCTGCAGCCGCCGGCGCCAGAGGGAAGTCTCAAGGAGATCAAGCTCAAGAAAGATGTGGATTATGCCTCCCCCTTTGGCATGGATGTGCGCGTTACTTCAAAGCAGCATGGCGAAAAGGATGGCAGCCCCTTGATCCCCGGTGTCGAGTCTTGGGTGCTGGGGCTTCTGATCTTGCAAACTTTTAGTGGCTATTTTGGGGCGGGGAATTATGGCATTGCCCGGCAAAATGGAGCATATTCGGCTCGTCATGGCGTTTCTCTGAGCGTGTCCAGACGTCCCGGTCCCAATTGGCTGCGGGACTGCCGGGTCCTTCTGGACTCCCTGAATTCCCTGCGCCAAAGCGCGGACTATCCGGAAAGCGGCGGCCTGCGTCTGCTCTGGCTGGAGCCCTGGCGGGGGGCCGCCGCTGAGGCCCTGCCCCTGCGCAAGCTGCACCCCCTGTTCGTGGAGGTCTGCCGCCGTATCCGGCTCATCGACGCCGGGGATGGGGGGATCCAGTATCGCACCGTGGGCACTGACGGTCTCCGAGTGGCCGCCAAGGACTACAACGGCGCGGTGGGCGATCCCTGGCTGCCCCTCCGCCGGGACACCAAAGGGGTCAAGGCCTACAACTCCCGTCCCAGCTATGACGTAGCCTGGCAGGTGATGTTCGACGACAGCGCCTATGAACCTTCCTTGCTGCAACGGTTTCACCCCGGCGATCCAGAAGAGGACGTGTCCATAGTGTTCCGTGTCTTTCTGCGGACCCAGGGGGGAAGCGAGGGATACCATGAGCGCGTGGTGCCCATCCAAAAGAAGGGGATGGTGAATTTTTTCCGCAAGCACCGGGACCGGGCTGCTGAGACCGCCAAGGCCATGGCCGAGGCGGTCAAGACGGCGCGCAACAAGGTGCTCAAGCCTGCCTTGCTGCAATTGATGCAGGCCGCCCGGAACGATCTGGAGTTCAAGCAGAAGGAAACCAACGAATGGGCATGGCGGGGGAGTGACCGTCTGGAGGAACTGGTGGACTCGGAGTTCTTCCCGCATCTGTGGCGTTGTCTGGACGCCCGGGGTGAAGAGCCGTTGCGGACGGAGCACCTCGCCTTTTGGCTTGGGTTCCTGGCCGATGAGGCGCGCACGGCGTTTCGCTCCGCTTGCGACGCTTTGCCCACTTTGAGTTCCCTGCGTTACCGCGCCCGGGCCAAGGCGGAGAACATGTTGGAGGTCGGCATCCAGAAGCACCTGCGCACAAGGAGCGACAATGACAAGGCGAGTTGACGAACTGGCGGCCGTGGTGGATTCCCTGGCCGGAACCATGAGCCATGACGCCTTTTCCAAGGGCGACTTGGCCGAGTTGCGGCGTCTGCGTCCCGAGGCCCCGCCTCCGGCGTTCTGGCGGCTGCTCGCCGCCAAGGTCCCCCGGGATATGTGCCCCGATGACCACGCCGAACACGCTTGGGCCGTGGTCATGCAGGGCATGGCCATCATGGCCCCGGCCGCGCACTCTCCGGGAACGCTCCTGGGGCGGGCCCTGGCCGGTCTGGGCGACACGGCGGAGAGCCGTTTGTGGAAATTCCTGAACAGTCGCGGCGAGGCCCTGGAGGATCAGGTGCGGCTCATGGCCCGGTTCCTGGCTTCCAAGGAGCGCCGTGTGGACTGGTGCGGCCTCGCCCGTTTGCTGTTGGCCCGGGACGAGGAGCGGCGCGAGGATATCTGCCGCGCCCAGGCCCGGAGCTTCTTTTACACCGAAATCCGACCCGAAACCGAAACCCTGGAATAGGAGGGAGCCATGCCTACCCCGAGATTCATCCAGATTTCCACCCTGACCAGCTATCCCGCGGCTCTGCTCAACAGGGACGACTCCGGCCTGGCCAAACGCATCCGCTTTGGCGGCGCGGTGCGCACTCGCGTCAGTTCCCAATGTCTCAAGCGCCACTGGCGCATGGCCGAGGACCGGTTCGCCCTGAGCGAGGTGGACCCGAGCTTGACCATGAGCATCCGCTCCCGGGAGACGTTCAACCGTGAGGTCCTGCCCCTGGTCATCTCCAAGGGTGTGGAGGAGGCGCTGGCCGTGGCCGTGCTCCAGGGACTCGGCAAGCAACTCTACGAAGGCAAGGAAAAGGACGCCGACTCCGCCAAGAAGGCGGATGCGAAGAAGGAGGACAAGCACCCACTGGCGCGCAAGGAAGTGGTGGTGCTCGGCCGCACCGAAGTGGAATACCTTGCGGGACAGGCCGTGGAGATTGCGAAGGAACTCGGCCCCGGCCTTCCCGCCGCGCTCAAGGAACGTGACAAGGCCATCAAGGATTGCCTGGACAAGCAGTACAAGAGGACGTCTCTCGGAGAGAACCTCAAGGCTCTGGTCGCCGGCGCCGGGCTCGACGCGGCCATGTTCGGACGCTTCGTCAGCGGTGATCCGGAGGCGCGGGTGGATTCCGCCGTGCATGTGGCCCATGCCCTGACCGTGCATGCCGAGGCCGCCGAGACCGACTACTTCACTGCCGTGGACGACCTGCTCACCGCCAGCGAGGGCGGCAGCGGACACCTCGGGGCGGCCGAACTGACCAGCGGGCTTTATTACGTCTACGTGGTGGTGGATGTGCCGCAACTCGTGTCCAACCTCACCGGCAAGGAGGCCAATGACTGGCTGACGGCCGACAGGACCCTGGCCGCGCGCACGGTCAAGCATCTGATCCATCTCATGGCCACGGTTTCGCCCGGGGCCAAGCTTGGGGCCACCGCACCTTACGACCACGCCGCTCTGGTTCTGGCCGAGGCGGGCGAACGCCAGCCCCGCACCTTGGCGAACGCCTTCATGAATCCGGTTCCCCTGAGTGGAGACGTGTTCGCAGCCACTGTCCGGGCGCTGTCCGGCTACCTGGAGGGCATGGACGGCATGTACGGTCGGGAAGAGACGCGCTGGCTGGCCTGCCGCCTTCCCGTCGATGGTCTGGGAGGATTTACGGGGGCTGAGCGCCGCACCCTGCCTCAATTGGCGGATGCGGTGGAGGCCGCCATCCTCCAGGGAGCCTGATCTATGGCCACCTTTCTCGTGCTGCGTCTGCAAGGGCCGCTCATGAGCTTCGGGAGCGTGAGTGTGGACGAGACGCGGCCCACGCATCAGTTGCCTACTCAGAGTCAGCTCACCGGCCTGCTGGCCAACGCCTTGGGGTGGCGCGCCCGGGAAGGGGCGCGGCTCAACCGGCTGCAGGAACGTCTGGTCTTCGGCGCGCGTCGGGATATCCCTGGAGAACTCCTGGTGGACTAT